>CALBUI010000001.1 GCA_937968125.1 uncultured Anaerolineales bacterium
CTATATGTACATCATTCTGGGATTTTGGATGAACGATCAAAATCACGTGTAACGTTCCCCAGACATGTTCATTGACAAATGATACTGCCCGCTGGATAAATTCCTGGCATGAATCTGCCTCAATTGAAGTTTCAGCCAATATACTGCAAAAAGGCTCTTCCTTGAAGGAAATATTATTGACATCTGACGAGTCAATATCTGTTATGAAAGTCCATGGTAGTTGTCCCGTTTTTGGCTCACCAAATTGCTGGGCGGATGGATGGGCAGCGATGAACCGGTTATGAATCTCACCTGCTCCTGGATAGAAAGCACTCCTTGGTTCAACCTGGGCTAATGATTCTGCGATTGCCTGGTTGAGTGCTTCCCGGTGAGGCCAACTCTCCTGTTGAATTACTAATCTCGGAGCAGGACAGGCGAATCCAGCATTGTACACCAGCCAGGTGGCGATTTTGGCACCCTGTGTTTTGATATCATCTTCGCTCCACTCCCCTGGGATAACGATGACGGGTGTAATGTTGCCGAGTTCTGCTGTGAATCGTTTGTTCAATATGGGATTTTTATTTGCTTTTCTTAGTGCCCCTTCTTCACCAGGACCAAATACGATCGCTTCAAAAGTATGATGTGATCCAGTCATATGGAGGTCATCAACGCTGGGATGCTGGCATAAATAAGATCCTTGTTCCGCTCCGCCATAGACTACCTGCATGAAACCAGGTTGAATCACTGAGCGGAATGCGTGTTCGACGAGATGTCCCAAATATTCATTGATCGGATTAGGCTTGAAGATCACGACATGTCCTTCACCGAACAGTTTGGCGAGGATATCTCCAGGGAGTAAGAAGGATGTGTTTCCAGCTCCAAGGACAAGGGAAATTGCACCGGCTGGATTTTCCTTTCGGTACAGGACTGCCTGGTTATCTTTCACTTGATGGGTCTTGATGCCAGATTCCATTAGGACCTGGCAAGTTGTGCCTCGCAGCAGTAGCCGGTCGATTGGCTTTTGTGGAAATACCTGTACGGATACCTGGCCATTTTCAAGCTTGGTAATTGGTCCAGGAATGTGGGGTTTCCCATGATTAAGAATATCGACCAGCGATTCTTTATATAATCGTATCAAGCGATTGCTGATTGCAATATTGAACCATTCCTCTCCCTCACCGAAAGAATTTTTTGGAATTCCCTTGGCTTTCATACTCAAAGTAACCCACTCCTGGGCGATGGAGTTAAAGTCAACCATGATCTGATCAAGAAATTGAATTTTCTGGCGCAGGTCCAAATTTATCCAGCGACTTTTTCCACTAGATAATTTGTCGAGAGATCGGTCTATGTCTTCAATTGAGCTGCACTGGTTAGGAGACCCCATTCCATTCTTGGTTGAAGAATCCAACTCTTCCTGTTGGGTTGGCTGGGTGGAAATATTTGTCACGGTTCACCCCCTTTTGAGGTTAAGGCTGATTTTCTTGAAATTAACTTATTGGTTATCCCACTATTGTTATTATTTCATTAATTCTAATAAATGTCATTTGCAAACAACGAGCCGACATCACAGTCTTCTTGTATCTCTTAACTAGTTGAATTATCCTGATTGTAATATGCACCCACTAATAATAAATAATTGCTACTGATTAATCAAAAAGGGATGGTTGTAAAAAATTCATTTACTTGCCAAGATATTTGATGTTCAAGCGTTGAGAATCTCTTTGATTTTCTCGGCGTAAGCTGCACTATCAGCGTCAGCGGTTAGGAAATTAATCTTTTCTGGACTGTCAACCCCCAATCTCAAGTGGACTGCCCTTTTGATCTGATCTTGCTGGAATACTTTGCCCTTTGCTGCTTCTGTCTTGCAACCGTGGTAGCGCAGTAAAGCCACTCCGACAGCATCGATCGCCACCCTATCTTTCCCTGCCAGGACCACTTCAGAGAATGCTTTTTTTCCTTTTGCTGGGCCACCATCGATGAATGCCTCAACACCGTCCAGGACTATCAGATCAGGAGAGTAAGCAGTGTTGATCTCTGCGATCATTCTACGTTGGTGAGGTGAGCTGTGCAGTTCTCTCATGAAATCGTGATTGTCGACCAGATTATCTTTCGCAACCATGCCAACGGTATTCTTCAGAGACATTGTAAAATGACCCCCATGGCGATGGGTTTTCAGGCAGCAGGTCTGGATGAGAAAGTCGGCTTCCAGGCAAGGCTTTGCAAATGGAAATCCAGATTTCCAATGGCTTTTTTCTGGTTGGAGCATTACCCATTGGTTAGCCAGCAATTCATCGAACACAATCGTCTTAAATCCTAGTTCTTCTGCCAGATCGAAAACTCCCAATTGTTTCATCGCTTTACGTGTATCCCCCATGCCACTTCGATCTCCTACCGTGATTTGATTTGCCCCATACTCTTGCAAGGTCAATACTATTGAACGCAAAACATCTGGGTGCGTCGAACCTGGGGTAGGAGCGGCACTGTTAAAATTCGGTTTTAAGAACACGTTCTGCCCGTAGATGCCATCCAGATTGAACATCTCCATCGCCTGGCGAACTCCCTGAGCCCGGTCGCTGGTCTTGATGAAAGCTATTTGTGCGGTATTCTGGATGAATGCTTTAGCTGGAGATTCAGTTGTGGTTGGTGTCGACTGTTCGGAATTAACAGGCTCCTGTAAAACTGTTTCTGTTGGTTTTGGTCGATCGGTAGGATGTTTTGTTGGCTGTCTGGTTTCTGTTGTCAGAATTGAAGTTGGATCAATGCCTGCTTGGGAACAGGCTTGCAAAAAAGAGGAAAGGGCCGTGGCACCTCCGACAGTCGTGAGGAGTTGTAAAAATTCTCTGCGAGTAAACGGATTATTTTTGTTTGAGGTGCTCATATCACCCTCCTCGATTTACCCTCAAAATTTGGCGACCAATTACTCTAAGATTATACAATACGTTGGTTCATTATTATCTAAGACCAACATAACAATTCCAACAGTATTATTGTTCAATTTTAAGTAAGAGTCTAGGAGTTGATATCAACTGCGATCTATTCTGTCTAGCTGTGCTTGCATTCGATTGATTTGTGCTTCCAGATTATGAAGGGACTGCGCTTGGGATTCTAATAGATTTCGAATGGATGCGAGTTCAGTTGCCTCTGGAGACTGGCTGCCTCCGTCATTGATTTTGTTCACCGATTGAAACTTCGTAGCAATAAAACCAGTCAACACGGAAAATAAAATTACTCCAGTGATTATGACAAAGATACCTATAACTCGCCCAAGGTCTGTTACCGGGTATTGATCCCCGAAGCCGACAGTGGTGATGGTCACAAAAGTCCACCAGATGGCATCGAAAGGAGATGTGATGTTGGCATCGGGCGAGACTTCTTCCGCTCCAACCACAAAATAACTTCCAAACTGAAGTACCAGGACGACTAGAAAAGCTACCGTGGCCAGAGTGCTTTGGGCTCTCTGATGAAGAAACTCTCGTGACACATTTCCTGAACCCATCTGCCTCAACAGACGGATCACGCGAATCACACGGAAGAGTCGAAATACCTGCATACCAATGATTGGCAGACTGCCCAGAAGATCTAACCAACCGTAATCTTTGAAAAAATAATACCTTTTGCTTGGGGAGCTGATTAAACGGTAACCAAAATCGAACATGAGGACCAGGCTGATTACAATGTTTATTAAGTAAACTACCTGATCCATTTCAGTATTTGGCGTAAACCACATGAGGAGCAAGTTTATTATTGCCAGGAGCGTTATCAGTACGATAAAAAATTCGTAACCAAGACCTTTCAATTGCTGTGCTTCATATGTCTGATCCATAAATGCCTCCAGTTACAAATCCAATCAATAATACTTATGATAAGAGTATTTCATTCGAGTGAATTAAGTTTGAATAATTCAATGAGCAAAACCATCATTTCTGGCTGAATTTACCCATCTTGGTAGATGATATTCAGTAAAACAGTTTCCGGATTTGGGATACAACACAATATTATAAAGTTTGATCAGCTGTAGAAAAAAATTAAAATTCGTAAATCAAGGGGGTAAGGATCAGCACGATTGCACCAACCAGGATCGTCAGCGGTAGGCCAAGTTTGGCAAAATTCATGAACGAATAATTTCCAGGCTCCTGGACCATAAGATTAGTCTGGTAGCCAGCTGGGTTGATAAAGGCATAAGAGGTCCCTAACATCAACACCACAGCAAAGGGAGTGAAACTCACTTCCAGAGCAGCTGTCAGCGAAATTGCGACAGGAAACATGATCGAGGCAGCTGCAGCGTTGGTAATTACATTGGTCAAGATTATGCATCCCGTAAAAACCATCACCAATGCCGCATATGGGTTGCTGCCACCTAACGCAGTCAATCCTTGGGCGATCAAATCTGAGAGACCGGTGGCTGTTACTGCCGTCGAAAGACCGACAGCAGCTCCCAAGATGACAATCGTGTCCCATTCAAGACTTTGCCATGCAGTACGAGAGGTCATACTTCCAGTCAAAAGCAAAGCTAATCCGCCTAACAAGGCTGCATTTAGCATGCTCATCACATTAAATGCCGCTAGCAGGACCATAACGATTGTGATTATCCCGGCAATCGTTGCCCGAGAAGTGCGTTGAATTCGATATCCATCCATGCGACGCGTTAGCGAAAATTCTAGCTGGCCTCGTGATTCATAAAAGAAATCATCCTCAACTTCGATGACTCCGACGTCACCTCCCATGATGCGGACATCTTTGAGCGGAACTTCAGGTGATGTATTATCTCGAGAGATTGCCACAATCTCAGCCCGATATGGTGGATTTTTTCTGACCGGTAGTTCTGAAATAAATCTGCCGACAGTTGGGTGGCTCGGAGCAACCACCACCTCTACTAAATGATGCGTATATCGCTTAGACTCCAGCTTTGTTCCCGCGGCAGGTTTGATGCCAATCGTCGTCCACAAGCCGGGCAGTGCGTCTCGGTCTGTATCATATGTTAATAGATCCCCCGCCTCCAAGGTCTGGTCAGGATCAATTGCCATTCTCTCGACATCAGGTAGCTTTGGTTTTGATCGATCCCGAATTCGCCACAACCTGGCCAGGCGGTGAAATAACCCCCGCCTTTCGTGAGAAGGCAGTTCTAATTTGTGATGTTGGATTTCCGGATCATTGCGGTCAAACTCGACCAGCTGGTATCCAGGAGCTTCAAGGAGGCCAGTTTCCTTAATTGTTTTTCCAATCAAGAGGGAACCCTCGTAGACCATGAATTCAGCTTTATAGCGGCGTTTTCCATAATCATTTTCCTCCTGCTTATCCTCTGGGAGCAGGCGATTTCCAAGGGTCATCAGGAAGATTATGCCAATAATTGCTGCCGGGATTGCAACCAGAGTCGGGGCAAATATATTGAGCGCTGGCAATCCAGCGCTGACAATTAATCCTGCAATGATCAGATTGGTTGACGTACCAATTAAGGTCGAAGCCCCACCTAAAATTGAAGCGAAACTCATCGGCATTAATAGTTTAGTGGCTGGAATGCCAGTCCGTTGACTTAAATCTTTTACCACTGGGATCATCATGGCGACCAGGGGAGTGTTATTCAAGAATGCGCTTGCTCCTGCCACAGGCGCGAATATTTTAAGTTGCGCCTGGCGCAATTTTTCTGGGAGCCCTACAAGCAAATTTGAAGCGATCGTGATAGCTCCGGTCGCATACATCCCTGCAGCAATCGGAAATAACGCAGCCACAGTGATCACGCCGGGATTAGAGAACCCGCTGAGCAGCTCATTCACCGGCGCCAGCCTGAGAGTCATGGCGACTGTTAAGGTGCCAATGAATACCAGCCATGTTGGCAGTTTCCCCCAAATTAGCAGTGCGAACATGGCCACCAGGATGCCAGCCATCAACCAGGCTTCATAATTCATTGTCTGTTGATCTCAATCCGGGTCTAAGAATTTGTTATCGTACAAACGCGAAGCTATCATGAATATTTCCCTACCTATTTTAGTTCTATTGAAACGAACAAAAAATAATTGCTCGCCAATTTTACTTCGAAATACCTTCTAGGAGGATGATTTATTTAGATAAAATATACATTCTGGAAAAGAAAAAGCCTCTACATAAAATATCAATTCAGAGGCTTTTTGACTTTTATTTCCAATCTTCAACGAAAGTTTATCTATTTCTTCTTGGATTTTTTCTCCATCTCTTCAGCGACATCCTCCATCACTTCTGCGGCACCCATCTCAGCCGCGCCTTTTGCTACTTCAGAGACACCTTCTTTTGCGATTTCCTTAGCGACCTGGCGAGTTTCCACCGCATCAGCGATTTCTGCTGCCCCTTTTGCTCCAAGGGCCACACCTGCTTCAGCTAGATCTTCGCTGGTCTCAGCCATGCCTTCGGAGACAGCCAGGCGAACTGCACCTTCGGCTGCTTCACGCACACCCATTGCAGCGATTTGTTGACCAGTTTCTGCCATAACTTCCGCTAAACTGCGGGTGCTGGCCGCGCGTAAGATCTGGTCGACAGCCATCTCTTGCAGTTGGATGCCACGTTCTTCGAGGAAAGCTGCGATTACAGGCATCTGCATCAGATCGGAAACATCGCCGACAACCCACATCTCGCCAGCCATGCGGGCTAACTCGAGACCATGCTCGAGGTCTTCTGCACCCATCAAACCAACCATGGCGCTCAACACGTTGACATCTTCCGAAGTTGCCAGCATTTCCGCACCTTCGAGCACATCAGTGATACCAGCTTCGGCGACCACGTCGCTGAGCTGTGCAACCCGATCCGCAACTACTTCCATGTCAACCGCACGGGTGAGATCGCTGGCTCCTTCAGCAAGCTCTACTGCACCTGCTGCAGCCACTTCAGAGGCTAAATCGAGAGTCTCAGCCCCTTCTGCAATATCCATGGCACCTCCAATCCCAGTCGCCATCGCGGCGACTTCCATCTCTTCAGCTTGTTCAGCCAGTTCTTCTTTTTCAGATTTGGGTTTTTCGCTCATTGAATCATCTCCTTATGGGATTACTTTGTTTTAAACGGGTACATATTATAGCAATAGATATTCGAAATTGAAATGGAGGAGGGCAAAATTGGTGCTGAGTTAATGGATTTACAATACCACTTAGACATCAGGTGATTCAATTGACAAACAATTGACCCAAAACAAACCAGATCGCTTAGAGATTTTTCCTCAATAATAAGAGTGTCACCAGCTAAAGTATGAGTGGATGCTGGTGACACCTGATTGTTACTTGAATAGGAAGGATTATTTTAGCTTTCCTCTTTATCCTCGGATTCCTCTTCGTTTTCTTCTGGTTCACCGAGTTCTGCTACACCGGCGGCAGCTACCATACCTTCGTCAGTGGCGACGAAACCGCTGACCACCGCTTCATCTTCTGTCGTAGCTACCCTACCACCTGCAACTCCCTCTTCCCCAGAAACGGTAGTGTAAGATACTTCGCCGCCCTTTTGAAGTTGTTCAGCAATATCTGCAGCCAAGGCAGTGGTCATCACGTTTGCGCCTTCTTCAGCCAGCTCTCTCTCCAAGTCTGCTACCCAACGGTGCTCAATCACCGCCACGATTGCTGAGGTTCCAGGTTCAAGAGAACCGCCGATTTCTTCGAGTCTTTCATCCTTGAATCCCCCATCATACAACTTGGCAGTGATTCCGCCAACCGCGGCTCCCAATGCGCCTCCAGCGGCTACGCCCAATGGTCCAGCGAGCAGACCAATGGCACCGCCGACTAGCGCGCCAACTCCGGCACCTTTTCCGCCACCCATATCCGCGGTCTCTTTTATATGCAGCTTGCCGCCCTCGTCCTTGCGGATTACGGCTGCATTATCAATACTGATCAGTTTTTCTTTTTTGGCTTCTTTGAGCGCTTTTAATGCGTCATCAGCTGCATCTTCTTCCTGAAAAGCTGCCACAATAATTTGCAACGGTACATCGGTCATGATCTTTCTCCTTTGTTCGTAAACGATCTTGGAATTGGGGGGTATTAATAATCACTCCCCATATAAATGAATTTTACCATTCTCCTCAGTATTGTCCAAGAAACTACTACAAATATTGAATGATCAATTGACGAAATCTCGTTTAATTGGCCAGATGATCTTTATAAATCGCACCACCCTTCATCACGAATTTGATATTGTCCACATTTTCAAGTGTGTGGATATCAGTGAGAGGGTCGGAATTCACAATAATCAGATCTGCAAGTTTACCCGGTTCCACCGAACCAAGGTGGTCATCCCAACCTAGGCATTCAGCAGCCAGGCTGGTCGAAGAGACAATGGCTTCCATTGGACTCATCCCCACCTCTACCATGAGCCCAAGCTCCCGTAAATTCTGGCCATGGGGCGTGACAGCAGAATCTGTACCCATAGCAATTTTAACACCCGCTTTGTGGGCTTTGGCGATGCTCTCTTTGTGAATGTCCACCACCTCTTTGGCTTTGCGGATTCCGTAATCCGGCATGCCACCTTTTTCTCCCGCTTCAAGAACTCCAAGGGGAGCGAGCAAGGTCGGAACTAAGTATGTACTATTCTCAAGCATGAGCTCAATCGCCTCATCATCTAGATAAATGCCATGCTCAATAGAATGTATGCCTGCCCGGACAGCGTTCTTCATACCCTGAGCTCCCTGAGCGTGAGCCATAACTTTAACCCCTCGTCGGAACTCTGCTTCTTCAACAATGATCCGGAGTTCCTCGGGGGAAAATTGGATAAACTCTGGGTGGTCGGTTGGGCTGAGAACGCCACCAGTTGCACAGATCTTGATCACCTCCGCCCCAGCGCGCAAGACCTCTCGCACTTTCCGGCGGACATTCGGCTCACCATCTACAAGCCCGTGCGGAAAACCGGGATAACCAGGGAACAACTCCCACTCATTTCCAGAGAGCATCCAGCCATCTCCATGACCGCCGGTGATGGTTAGTACGGAGATTGAAATCTGCATACGAGGGCCAACAATTTCCCCATTTTCCACGGATTTCTTTACCCCAGCGTCAGCTCCACCAGCATCACGCACACTTGTCACGCCTGCCTCAATCGTGCGGCGCATATAATCTATGGACTTATAAAAACGGGTTGAGAAAGGTTCCTGCATATCTCGGACCATGTTGAACCCCTCGAACAAAAGATGGACATGGGTATCAAAAAATCCGGGTAGGATAAAACCACCTTTTGCATCGATCTCTACCATCTCAGTGTTCGGGAGTTGGATTTCACTCGCTGTACCCACAGATGCGATCTTATCGTCTTTGATTATTATTGCCGAATCTTCGATTGCTGGTTTTTCGGTTCCATCGATCAATGTACCATCTCGGATTAGAGTGACTGCCATATGAATCCTCCGGGGAATATATTATTGGTCGACCTGAGATTGATTGCCAACATGTATTTATTATGTCATTGAATACAGATAACTTATTCTTCGCCCAATCCGATGCGAACCACGGCTTCCAGATTTTCCGATATGGTGACAATTGTCTCCCAATCTAGCGAGACAATGTCCTGGGCGTGCGCCAAATTGTTGCGCAGCTTTTCCAGGTTCTTGATCGCTTCACTCCCGCGCTTCCGCGAGGCAAAGCCGAGCTGTTTACGCAAGTATTCGTCTCGGATAACAATCTGGCCTTTATCTGAGAACTGCAAACAGTCCAGCAAGCTAGGGTCCTGATTTCTCCTGCGGCGTTCGGTCTGAAGGGCGGCAGCTTTCTCCAGCCTGCTGTTCGAAATATACTTCTGCCAGCTTTCTCCATCGAGATGGAGTTCAATCAGAGTCAGAAAGCGCATTTCAATCAGCGTGATCAATCCAAACAACCACATACGAACCGGTGGATCATCCAGATCAGCCCGGGTCACAATGCCGCTTACCTCACCAAGAAAGTTTACAAACAGGTATGGCACGGTATTGAGAGCCAGAACGAGGTCAGATAATGGTGCACTCTCTTTTAATATCTTTGCCTCTTCAATTGGATGACAGTAATGACCACAAGGACCCGTAGTCCCCAAATCAGATCGTTCAAGATAACCGGCCACATAGCCATTTTCCCGCACACCGACAACCTGGAATTGATGAAGATCCATTTTAGCCCGGACTTGTTTTACGGGGGTTTGTGAATCAAAAGAGGGCAATGGTTCGGCAATGTCCCTCACAGTTAATCCACGCAAAAAGATTTTATCGATGTCGTAGTATGAATTTCTCTTCATAGTTATTCCTTATCCTGTGACTGGGGTTTATGAGTACCATCAGGTAAAAACTATATCGCCACATAATATTGAAATCTCGATATGAAAATCTCCGAGTATTGTATCTCGGAGATTTGAAAAACCCTATGTACCTTTCTTCGATGGCTACCTGTTAGCTGCACTCCAGCGATCGAAGATCTTAATGTTTTCAAAATCAAAGTCCCGGCTGGCAAGATACTGTACATAAACCCCAGCACCAAACAAGGCCAGAAGGAGGACAATATATAGTGGCGATTCAGTCAATACCGGGGAGATTGTGCCGAGAGGGGAGGTAATTTGTTCAACTGATATACGGTTGAAGAATAGTAGCACAGATAAGATGATCAAATCGGCCCCCAAGAATGCGGTGATCACGATGAGGACGTAGCGCACTAATTTATATTTCATCGTTAACCAAACAGCGACAACTGCACTTGCCAAACCAACCAGCGATGACAGACAGCTGGTATCGATACTGAGTAAATCCATGATACCGGCTGTAATAGCGAAACCCATAATACCTGCTACCAGGACAATGGCAAGGATCATAAAAATATAGGAAGCAAAGGCGCCAACTACTCCAGCTCCGAGCCCGACGATGATGCTCAATGTAGTTGCTAAGAATCCTTCATCGAGGGCGATCTGCATCGCTTGGGCGCCAATGTAAAATCCGGCGATGAAACCAACGATCGGCAATAAGACTAAGAATGCCCGGAAGCCGTAAAAGCAAAAGGCAATGCCAAACGCCAGTAAAATGATTCCTACGATTATCGTTGCAAGCATTTTCTGCTCCAAATTGCAAAGCTAATCCTGCAAAATAATTGTTATAAGTGAGCCGAAATAATTATATGCTACGAAAGGCAATGTCAAGTATATAGAACACAAGACCGGTAGATACTCTGAAGTATTGCACCGGTCTGTGTTCTATGAGAAAAAATCTATGTCTTAAATTCTATTTTCTGGAGGTTCAATAACGTAAGTGCGGTTGGAAGCGATTTGGATTGCAAACCCTACAAATCCCAGCACCAACCAGGCGATCATCCAGAATATTGAATCCTCCCTGACAAGGCGAACTGGATTATCGCCTAATGATTCAAACGGAATGCGGCCTAACAAAAGGAGGATACCGGTTAGGACCGCGGTTGCACCTCCAAATGAAGTTATGAATTCCAGGACTGGTTTTTGGATATTGAATGCAAGTACGAGAAATGCCATCACCACTGCACCCGCCAGACCAACCAGGGTTACGATCAAGCTAGGATCCAGGAACAACAGCATCAAGCCAGCACCCAGGAAATATCCGAATGCTGCGGATAGCAAAGCAACGCCAACGATATATATCAGATATGATAATAAAGCGAAGATTATGCCAACGACGAAGCCGATGATCCAGCCGGTAACCGTTGCCAAAAAGCCTCCTCCAAACAGCATGACTGTTGCTTGAGCGCCAAGTGCAAATCCTGCAAAGAAGCCCCAGATTGGAAGTAACAGCAGGAATAATCTGTAGCCTGCTAACAGGGCTAGGGCGCCGATGATCAGCGCCAATATTGATACACATATTATCTGGAAGGTCATGATTATCTCCTTTTAGGTTTTTATGTACTAAGGTTCTTTCACTAATAACACTTCGATTCCAGGGTGGTTACGTAGAATCTGGTTGACGCATCATTGCAACAAAATGAATATGCGCGCGTTCGAAAATTCTAAAAGGAATGAGTGAATACTATCTTGCAGCTGAGACCAGCGGCAATTTTACTCCCACGATTAAAGCTGAATATTCAATTTAACTTTCAGTGCAACCGATTTCTGACCAGGATATTGAATCAGCCTTATCCTCCGCCTCATTGATCCACCAAATTCGATCATCTACACTCTGCAGCAGTCGGGGAATTTGAGGCAGGACATCCGTATCAACCGGACACCAGATGGGGATATGGGGATCAAACCAGAACCAATTGTTTGTTTCCGGTTCTTGACTCAGGAAAGATTCATCCGGCAGCATCTGGAGCCCAGGGAAGTAGTTCAAATAATCATTGCTTGTTGTGATGGATGGAATTTCAACCTGTTGGAAACGGATTCCAGAGTCTTGGGAGATTCGCAGAGCAGAATTTATTGGCGAAGGATCTGTCATTACTATTGATCCCGAGACGATGGCAACCTGGTTATCTGAAAAGGCAACCAGTTGGTTTGGTGCAGGCGCTCGCAGCTCGACTGGTGGTTCAATGGCTGCCCAGGATGAACCGCCATCGGATGATGAAAAGATTCCTTGCGGCAGAGGCGAACCCATACCGGGGATATTGGAAGGGGCAGGCCCCCAGCGAATGCAAGGACCCGAGAAAGGACAGCTCAGGTTCCCTATCTCCCATGTTTCGCCACCATCTTTAGTCTTGAAAACTGTGGGATTTTCTAATTGCCTATGAGAATTGAACAAAACCTCAACTGAGTCTCCCCCCAGGTTCCAAAAACCACCGAAATCTTCAATTGTTGCTGATTCTGGTACTGGGACCATCTGCCAGGTATCGCCATTATCCGACGTGAAAAATCCCATGTAAAAGACTGGTGGAGCACCCATTTCTTCCTGCGCAGTAGTGAACACCGCAAAAAAGGTTGATGGATGATTCGGATCAAGCGTGACTGATAGGCAAGTTGATCCGGATGGTGAATCGCCACCGTAAAGCGAATAACCATTTTCATTGGCGACGGACTTGACTCCAATAGCAGGGAAAGCCTCCCAGGTCAATCCGGCATTATTGCTAACCCGTATTTCATCCGATGCGCAGTATGCCAGGCGGTCCGGGTTTTGTGGATCAACTGTGAGGACCCGATTGAATAAATCTGTGGACGAGGAAATCCAAAGTATGCGGCTGGTTTCAGGGCTAGATGGTTCGGGAGGGGAGGTCGAAGTTGGTTTTTGAGTTTGCGTGGCTGCAGGTTCGGGTGTTGGTACTGCGCCTTCAATCAGCTCAGCAGTTGGTGATGGTAAAGGAACAGAACACGCCGTCAGGTATAGACCGGTAACTATGGTCATCAAAAAATATCTGCTTCTCATCATTCAAATCCCTATTTAATCCATCCATGCATGACTCAAACAACTTGGTGAGCTATTCATATAACGACAGATGATCGTTGGAAGTTCCTTGAACCTGATTATAGACGATTTGAAATATGGATAATTATCTTCCGGTAATCGATGGATTCGACCTTCTATCGATTTTCTTTGATTATCGATCTTAGCAGGTTTTGACGGCATGATTCCTGCATCATTCAAGGTGCAGGTTTTGAAACAAGATTGGGTGGCAGATTTTTCGAGAGGAGGCCCCATGTACAAGGTATTATCAATAGATGGTGGCGGCATTCGGGGCATCATCCCAGCCAGATTGTTGGAAAGACTCGAAATTTATATCCCGGGCATCGTACAACAATTTGATCTGTTCTCAGGTACATCGACTGGCGCTGTCCTGGCAGCTGGATTTGCAAATGGTTATAATCCAAGATTTTTACGGCAGATGTACCAGGGATTTGGGGAAGAGGTCTTCACGGATTCGCTTTGGGATGATATTGCTGATCTGAAATATATCCTCGGAGCTGATTATTCTCTCGATAATCTGAAAGCCCTTTTACAACGGGTAATAGGAGAGAAAACGCTTGGAGATTTATCAAAAAAGGTCTTGATTGCTACCCATGATTTGAAAGATGAATCATTTGATCCACCGCGCTGGAAACCTAAATTCTTCCATAATTACCCCGATTCAAGAGGAGATAGCGAGCATGCAGTTGTGGATGTTGTCCTGCGCTCAGCGGCAGCTCCAATTTACTTCCCAACCTACCAAGGATATGTAGATGGTGGTGTTTCGGCCATCAATCCCTCCATGTGTGCTCTGGCGCAGGCTTTTCATGAGGGATTCTACGATATCCGCTTGCTCTCTCTGGGGACTGGCCACAATCCCCGCTGTCTGGATGCCCAAAATGCCGATTGGGGGATTGCCCAATGGGGATTAGACCTGGTAAACATGTTCATGGATGGGGGGGGCGAGGTAGCCGATTACCAATGTCGGCAAATCTTGCATGATCAGTATTTCCGCTTGCAGCCCAGGTTAACTTCTCCGATTGGCATGGATGCTTGGCAGTCAATTGATCAACTATTGGATATCGCGGATCAGGTTGACCTGCAGCCTCTTTTGATCTGGTTGGAAGATACCTTTTAACCAAAAAATGATATATTAAGCCCTGCTGAATAGAAATTTACAATTCAGACTGAATCCAGAGCGGTTCCAGGAGGCCATTCTTGGGTAGCTTGATCTCTGTGGTGGGGAATTCTGGCGTTGGAAAAACATCATTTGTTCGCAATTTATGCCAGGGTACCAATTATTTCCTTGGGCTTGAGCAGCATGAAGAGCGTCCATTCCAAGAACTTTTTATGCTGCATAGGAATAGGTATGCTTTGGCGAACCAGATTGATTATATGCTCTTCCGGGCTCAACAGGAAATCAATATCCGAGAAGGGGAGGCGCCTGGAATCCAGGATGGCGGTTTAGATCAGGATTTCTTTATCTTCACCAAATTGTTTTTTCATAATGGCTATTTATCTGAGGCTGAGTATGGTATTTGCACGAGAGCTTATCAGGTGTTAAGAGCGAGTCTTCAAGCTCCTGATCTTCTTATCTGGATGAAAGCCCCAATTGAATTGGTTGCAGAGCGGTATAATCGCAGGGACCGGAGGCTGGATATCACTCAAATTGAGGACATGGAAATCGTCGATGGATTATTAGAAAAATGGCTGTCCAAATATCCGGTTGAATCAATTTATGTGATCAACTCTGACCAAGAAGACGAGAGTTATACCAAGGTAATTCCTAAGGTGAGGGAGTTCATTGAATCTCTTAATTGATTCCCAATTTATAGAATACCAATTAGATGATTAAATTATTTTCTGCATTATCCCACCACTGATCTTTCTAATATCATCGCCAGATTTCCACCAGTGAGAGGTTCAATTGGCTAATCAAAATCTCGATTCAAATGGGGATTTGACCGCTAGTCCAAATGATAATATGGCAGCTTCGGTTAGGATTGCACGTTGGCTGTTCGTCATTTTGGGTTTGATTTGGCTCGTATTTGGCACCTGGAGTATTATTCGCATAGGGGATATTGGGGGGAATGTATCCAGTACAATGTTGGTCATTATCGCGGCCCTCATTTTCATCAATGCCGCAATATTTATTTGGATCAGCTGGGGGATAGGAAGAGGCCAGAGGTGGTATTACTATTTCGGATTGCTTGCACTCGCTGGAAATATATTTCTTACATTGACAGATGAGTTTGGGCTTTTTGATCTCATCGTCCTCATTATTGCGATTGCATTATTCATCTTATTGGTCGTGACCCGTTCGAATTATTTGCATAATTAAATCCACCCCTTGTTATTAGACCTCCTTTTGTCATCTAGATAAGGATGGAACTATGGTTAATCAGCAAGAATCATTAGATCCTGAGAATTGGTCCACCATGCGTGAGTTGGGCCATCAAATGGTCGACGAGATGCTGGATTATCTGCAGATGATTGGTGAATACCCAGTCTGGCAACCAGCCCCAGAAAATGTAAAAGCCCAATTCAACTCGCCAGTACCATATGACCCACAGCCAGCCGAGAAGATTTACCAGGAATTTCGGGAATTCATAATGCCATATCCAATAGGCAATATTCACCCCCGTTTCTGGGGATGGATTTTTGGAACAGGCACGGTGATGGGAGCTTTCGCGGAATTTCTAACGGCCGTGATGAATACCAATGCAGGGGATATTGACCATCACAGCGCGAACCATGTTGAAAAACAGGTGCTGACCTGGATCAAGCAAATGCTGGATTTCCCTGAGTCAGCCAGTGGACTCTTAACCAGCGGCTGTTCAGCAGCGAACCTGATCGGATTGACCGTTGCCAGGAACGCAATGGCAAAGTATGACCTGAGGCAGGATGGGGTGAATGCTTCGGAGAGCAGGATGGTGTTGTATGCCTCACAAGAGATTCACTCCTCGGTTCAGAAGACGGTAGAGATATTGGGTTTGGGGACCAGTTCGCTGAGGTTGGTTCCAGTCGACGAGAATTTCAAGATGGATATCCCCGCATTGAAAGGTGCGATCTCGCTTGACAAGAATTACGGTTACGAACCATTCTGTGTTGTCGGCGCGGCTGGTACGACGAATACTGGCGCGGTGGATGATCTAAACCAACTTGCAGATATTTGTGAGCACGAGAATCTATGGCTGCACATTGATGGGGCCTTTGGCGCTTGGGCTGCATTGGCTCCAAATGTAAAACACCATGTGGCGGGAATGGAAAGAGCTGATTCTCTGGCTTTTGATTTACACAAGTGGATGTATATGCCTTATGAGATTGGCTGCATCCTGGTGCGCCATGAACAAAAGCACAAAGAAACTTTTTTCCTGCGGCCAGATTACCTGGCCAGGATAGAAGGCGGTCGTGGGATGACTGGCGGTGATTTGCCCTGGCTGACGGATTACGGCTACCAGCTTTCGCGTAATTTCAGAGCCCTGAAAGCGTGGATGTCGATTAAGGAACATGGCAGCCACAAATATGGGCGACTCATCCAGCAAAATATCGACCAGGCCCAATACCTGGCGAAACAGGTCGAGCAATCTTCTCAATTGGAATTATTAGCCCCGGTTCCATTGAATGTGGTCTGTTTTCGCTATCTTGCTCCGGATTTAAACCAAGGCGAGCTAGATGATCTCGAGTGTGGTGTAAGTATTGTTGCACTGCAGATGCAGGACATTACACCTCCGGACCCGGTCAAGCCAGCCTTTAACGAAGTAAACGAAGCTGATCAGGATATGAAAAGGCTGGTCAACGAGGCAGAGGAGACTTATAACCGGATCATTCCCAAGGCCAAGGGTGATGCG
>CALBUI010000002.1 GCA_937968125.1 uncultured Anaerolineales bacterium
GAAGTAAATGCTCGCCCCACTGTGGATGCTGGTCAAAATCAGACCATCTACATCGGAGGGGCCGCTAACCTGGATGGGACTGTAGATGATGACGGCATTCCCGACCCACCAGGTGCACTGGCTACCAATTGGAGTGTAGAAGCGATACCTCAAGCAGGCGCCCAGGTACAATTTGCCAATCCCAACTCGGTTGATACAACTGCCACCTTCACCCATCTTGGTGATTATGTTCTGCGCCTGACGGCCAGTGATGGCATTCTTTCCGCTTTCGATGAAGTCACGATCACAGTTAATCCAAATCAGCTGCCCACTGTCTATGCAGGTCCTGACCAGACGGTCAATTTACCCAACGGCGCGATTCTGCAAGGTACGGTCGATGATGACGGTAATCCCGATCCGCCTGGAATGGTGACCACCTCCTGGAATAAGTTCAGCGGACCGGGTTTTGTGAGCTTCGCCAATGCCAGTGCTGTCCACACGACCGCCTACTTCACCACTCCTGGCGATTACATTTTGCGCTTGACGGCCGTCGATGGTGAAGGGTCTGCTGAGGATGATGTTCTCATCAAGGTCAAACCAATAGCGCAAAGTAATTTCACTATATGGCTCCCAGTTTTGCTATCTAAACCCCCAAATCCCTGATGATGCAGTATAATAAGACCGGAATTGTCATCATAATCATAAATTGCTAAAATTTTTGTTATAGAATTACGCCGGGGAAATGTTCCGCGTGACCAGACAATTTTGTGCAGATTGTCTGAAAATTTTGGAGGGGAAGGAATAAGAGGAAAATGAGGAAAATCAAAACACTGAATAAAAATAGTCGTCGTACCTATCTATTAAAGGCTCTTGATAAGCTGGGAATGTCTTTTAGGGTTCCAATTTTCAGTTCTTCAGTATTATCTTTTGCTTTAGCGATCTTGCTGGCAATTAACTGGTCATCAACCGGTTCCGCCCAAGTTTCACCTGGTTTTGTCAGGAAGGATCGCACGCTTGAGGTGGATGATCTCGGTATCCAAAATCCCGTGGGGCTGGCATACTCCAGTCAATCTGGTGGATTCCATGTACTCGAAACCCACAGACCCTCTCAGCCAGCTCTTGGTTATACTGATATCGTAACGATCACAGCAGTGGAAGACAGGAAAGGATCGGCACGTATTATGGCTTCCATCACCGATCCGATCAATACGACATTTGATAACTTCTTCAATCGTCTGCTGATCTACCAACCCAATTCCCAGAAATTGATCCAGGTTGATGTATTAGAGGATGGAGTTCTCGATCCACATTCTTTGACACGTTTCGATGCACGCCACTTTGGTCTACTAGATCCCATAGGTATGGCAGTCGACCCAACAAATGGCGATCTATACATTCTCGATAGTGCTGTTCCCCAAATACTGCACATCAAGCCCGCTATAGATGGCAGTTTTGAAGGAGCGGTGATTTCGCAAGTTGATCTCTCCCAGCTAGGA
The DNA here is from genome assembly GCA_937968125.1 of uncultured Anaerolineales bacterium. Taxonomy (GTDB): domain Bacteria; phylum Chloroflexota; class Anaerolineae; order Anaerolineales; family UBA4823; genus PFL25. The sequence continues at coordinate 1,476 of CALBUI010000002.1, forward strand.
TCGACCAATCTGCGTGGCATCGCATTCAATCCCGTCACTGCAAATCTCCACTTATTTAATTTAGCTGATGGCAACCTGTATGAAATCACCACGGGAGGACAACTGGTAGGATTCAGAGAACTTTCTCCTATGAATATCGCCAATCCCCAAGCAATGGTCTTCGCCCCCAGTGCTGATAAAACGGATGACCCAAATGAATATAATCTTTTCATCTCGGATAGCGGCTCTAGCGCCCCGGAAGGTCAGTCAGCCAATACCCTTGATAGCAGCGATGAAAGTCTTTCTGCAAGTTCACAAACACAAAGTGCTGGGGAAATTGCCGAGCTCTCATTCACCCAGATCCAAGCACCTGCAGCAGCAAGTTTCGAATCAATTTTAGTTCAAACCATTGACGCCTCCAATTTTAACCCTCCCAGCCCAGATACTGCCGGTATCGCCTACATTGAATGGAAGGATAGATTTCTGCTTAGTGACTCCGAAGTCAATGAAATGCCCATTTATGATGGCGTGAACCTTTTTGAGATAACAGCTGCAGGCAGTCTCGAGAATACGTCCACGAGCATAGGGTGGTCTAATGAACCTACTGGTGTCGCTTACAACCCGGCCAACGATCATGTTTTTATATCTCAAGATGATGGAGATGCGTTTTTTGAACTTGTCCCAGGCTCCGATGGTATTTACAGCACCGCTGATGATGTGAATTTGATCACCGAAGTTAGCACTGCAGCCTACAGCAGTGATCCGGAGGGACTCGCCTTTGACAGCTCCCAGGGTGTGCTCTTTATTGTGGATGGGATTGACTCAGAAGTGCACAGGATACATCCCGGTCCTAATGGCGTCTTCGATGGCTTAGATGATACCAGGACGAATTTCGACACATTAACCCACGGAATTGATGACCCTGAAGGCATTACTTACAACCGTGACAATGGAAATCTTTATATTGTCGGAAGGTCTAATACTATCGCGATCGAGGTCACCACCTCAGGAGCATTAGTTCAGACAATCGATATCTCAGCTGCCAATGTCGATAAAGCTGCTGGTTTAGCTTATGGTCCAGGAAGTCAAAATCCATTAGTAAACAACCTCTACATTACTGAACGTGGAGTTGATAATAATTCTGATCCAAATGAAAACGACGGCAAAGTTTATGAACTGACTTTACCGTCAGTGGCTCCTGCTCCACCAATCGCAAGCGATGATGATTTCAGTACTACCATTGCCACAGCTATTACGATTGACGTGGCCGCCAATGACAGCGACCCAAACGGCAACCTGGACCCATCCTCAGCCAATACAGATTGTAACCAGACATGCAGCTATCCAACCGAGGGCTCTTTAGTCAACAATCTTAATGGCACCTTTACTTATACCCCTGGTGCGATCTTCGTTGGGGATGATAGCTTCATTTACGAAATTTGTGATACGGATTCATTGTGCGATACGGCTACTGTCAATATTTCCGTCGGAGAAGCTAGCATTGATGTACGCGTTTCAGCCAGCTCAGATGATGCCGAGGAAAGAGAAAGCGGAAATGTGTCATTGACTAGTTCTGATCTCGAACTGGTATTCGACTCTGCCACTACAGGGAACCAGAAAGTTGGCATGCGCTTCAATGGCACGAATATTCCTCCTGGGGCGATTATTACCTCGGCGTATGTTCAATTCGAGGCGGATGAGGTCGACACTGGGGCGGTCTCACTCACCATTCAAGGTGAAGATTCTGATAATGCTTCCACATTTACCACTACCTCTGGGGACATATCCTCCCGTCCATGGACTTCAGCTTCAGTCTCCTGGTCACCACCACCTTGGAGCACAAAGGGAGAAGCGGGCCTAGACCAGCAAACTCCCGATATCTCCCCGGTCATTCAGGAGATCGTCAACCGCCCGGGTTGGACCCAAGCCAGTTCTCTGGTTATCATAATCACTGGTACTGGAGGACGGACAGCAGAATCCTTCGATGGTGTCTCGGCAGCTGCGCCTCTGCTGCATGTAGAGTTCGTCTCAGGCGGTACACCGCAAATCGGGATCATTTCACCGAGGAATGGATCAACATTCAACGAGGGCAATGTGATTAATTTCTCCGCTACTGCTTCTGATAGTGAAGAAGGTAACCTGACAGATGTTATTGATTGGGAATCAGATATCCAGGGCCCCCTCTTTACAGGCGGAGCCTTTTCGCGCAATGACCTGGATGTTGGCAATCACACGATCACTGCTACAGTCACTGACACGGATGGGAATACCAGTTTTGATTCTACCAATATCACTGTTTTTCCAACTACGAATATCCTGGTAGGTGCGGGAGATATCGCAGGTGATCAATCAGAAGATGAAGATACAGCCCAGCTGCTGGATAATATCGCCGGCACGGTTTTTACTGTGGGAGACAATGTCTACCCCGACGGCACTATAGAGGAGTTCAACACTTATTATGATCCGACCTGGGGTCGTCATAAAGCCCGCACGAAGCCAGCCGTGGGCAACCATGAATATTTCACCCCGAATGCTTCTGGCTACTACGACTACTTTGGTGCTGCTGCAGGTGACCCAGCCGAAGGATATTACAGCTACGATGTCAGCGGTTGGCATATCATCGTGCTTAACAGCGAGTGTGCAGAGGTCGGGGGCTGCGAAGCTAATTCCCCTCAAGGCCAGTGGCTGCAAGCTGATTTAGATGCCAACCCAGCTGCCTGCACTTTAGCTTATTGGCACAGGCCGCTGTTTGCCTCAGATTCCACCGGAGTACATTCTGCCACACAGGATTTCTGGAACATTCTCTACCAGGCTGGTGCAGATATTGTTCTAGGTGGTCATAATCACTTTTACGAACGCTTCGCACTGCAGGATCCAAATGGAGTCGCAGATCCAGGTCGTGGTATTCGAGAGTTCATTGTCGGTACAGGTGGTGGGGGGTCTTCTTCCATTGGAACTCTTCGACCTACCAGTGAAGTTATAGATAACAATACGAATGGTGTTCTGAAGTTCACTCTCCATCCAACCTCCTACGAATGGGAATTCATCCCCATTGCCGGTCAGACCTTCACCGATGCAGGGAGTGACAGTTGTGTTATTTTGTCTACAGATAATGATCCACCGACAATGTTCAACAACACTGGCAGCACAGTTCAGGAAGGCGGCACCGATCCCATCCCCAACACAGAACTGCAGTATGATGATGCCCAATCGGCGAGCAGCATTGCTTACTCGGTCACCAGCGGTCCCACCAACGGACAACTTGAGCTCTCCGGTGTCGCTGCAACCAGCTTCACCCAGGCGGATATCAACGGCGGTCTGCTGACCTACGTCCACGATGA
>CALBUI010000003.1 GCA_937968125.1 uncultured Anaerolineales bacterium
TCAGGATTTCCCTGAGAATTAACCGGTTGTTTTGTTGGCGTCATACGGCGAAAAAGCCCTGATCGCAAGCCGAACTGGTAGTAACCATACCACCAGACCTGTCGTAGTCCAAGCTGGCGAGTTGCTTTTAGGGCAGTTTTGAATTTTTCTGTGTAAGACACTGGGGTAATTCGATTTGGATTACAAATTTTATGGGATCAGTAGAGAAACTCAACCAGCTTTTCCATCAACGAAGAAAGAATTTGGGTCGATCGAAGTGGATCTCCAGGGACTTCCAAGCTATGATTGGCATTCTCAATCACGTGGAACTCTATATTAGCTTTTTCTGGAAGCTGCTTGACGGTGACAGAGTCAAAAGTATGGTCAGCTTTGCTGCCAGCAACAAATGCCGGATCGTTCAATTCCAGGACAGTCTTTGAAACTGGAGGCAAATAGAACAAAGGAGTAAACCAAATGGTCTTCAATTTGGGGATTTTTAGCTTCTCGGAAAGGATAAAGGCCATTGTAAGGGTACCCAAGGATTTCCCAGCCAAGATTAAATTTGAATAGCTGTTAGACTGAATCCCAGCCTGAAGTAAAGCCTTGCCGTCCTCAATTAATTGTACAGTTTGTTCTGCCTGAGAGGCACCCTGAAATTCAGGATTATCATAGTCAGCCCACAACTGCAGGACGTCAAACCCCAGGTCAAGGAGTATCTCAGTGGTGTAATGCAGCAGCGGCTTATCACATGAATACCGTAAACCTGGGTATATTAGGGCTAATCCCTCACCAGGTTCAACCTGTTGGATGAATGTATTCCTCACTGGCCGGTTGAGAATCTGATCAACTTCTAGTGAGGTGATATTGAATTTATCCCGGCTCATGATTGCACCCAGGTTGGGATAGAAATTGTTTCTCCGGAACGGAGGGCCTCAACAGAAAGTATTGAGGCTGAAGAAACACCGTAGAGTTGGCTGTAGGGGATAGGTGGTTGCCCAGAAAAAGTAACAGCCTCATTGAATGCAATCCACTCAGCACGATGACCTTTATCCTGGCGGAGACGGGAGCGACTGGTGCGTCTTTTTCCATCCTGGATTATTTCAATAGAACGGAAATCATCTAATATGGCTACTTTTCCATCGCTGAACACCTCCACACGTTCTTTGGGAACAGCCGGATCGCCATTTGCCAGATAGTCAATTGATCCTATGGAACCATCTGGGAAATTTAGGATCAAGTGGACGTTGTCTTCCTGATATCTCCCTTCATCGGGTAATGCGAATGCAGTGACAGAAGCTGGGGCCTCACCAACTAGAAATGTTAGAAAATCAATGAAATGGCAACCTTCACCGATAATTCTTCCGCCCCCCAATGATGGATTATGCAACCAGTGTGTGGATGGCAGGTATCCAGCGTTGATCCGGTAATGCGCCATGAGTGGTTCCTGTCTCTCGTCAAGGAACTCCTTGAGCTGCTGGCTGAAAGGCGCGAATCTTCGGTTGAAGCCAACCATCAAAACCTGGTTATGTTTGAGCGAATTGGTCAGCTGTGAGAAAATGTCTTCCAATTCCTGGATGGTAAGCGCTAAGGGTTTTTCGCAGAAGACGTGTTTCCCAGCGTTAAGGGCTTGGATCACCTGGTGGGAATGCAGATTGTGCCGGGTGAGGATAGCAATGGTATTTATATCAGGATCAGTAATGATTTTATTGGCATCGCTGGTGGCGTAATTGAAATTAAACTTGTCTGTTGCATTCTGCGCTGAAAGACCGCTGGCAGAGGCGATACCGCTTAACTGAATTTGGTCAATGCTTTTGAGAGCTGGAAGCAATACCGCAGTGGCGAAGTTTCCCGCTCCTAAAACACCAAGATGGACCTTACCGGTTGGCAAAAATGTTTCCGTTTCAGGTTTTGGGAGGTTCTTTGAATCCTGATCTTCAGTTGGTGGAGCAAATTCACGATCGTCGGCATCAGTTTCATAGGTTAATAACACACCCAGGAAATGGTTTCGGTCATCTTTGCCTGAAATCAAGTCATATGCCAGGGGAGCCTGCTCAATAGGGTAGCGATGTGTAATCAATGGGTGGACATCGATCCGGTCGCTGGAGAGCAGATCGATGAAGGATTCAAGATTTCGCCCTTCCGTCCAGCGGACGTATCCGATGGGATAATCCTGCCCACCTTCTTCGTAAGAGGGATCATAACGCCCTGGACCATAAGAACGTGAGTTTATAAATGACAGTTCTTTTTCATAATAAATCTTACGTGGAATCTCAAGACCGACGGCGCCAGTTGCGACGATCCTGGCTCGATCCCTGGCGATCGCGCCGGCAAGTTCGACTGGGTCAGTAGAAGATGTATCCGCGCAAATTATCACTACATCGCTACCTCGCCCGCGGGATATACTTTGGGCTGCAGACTCGGCCTCGTCCCGTTTGACTGAAAGTTCTGCACCCATCGCATTTGCTAGTTTTACTCGCTCTGGATCGAGGTCGATACCAAGTACCCGGCATCCAGCAGCATGGGCGATGGCGACCGTGAGTAATCCCAGCAAACCGAGACCAATGACCGTGACCTGGTCCCCAATACTTGTCTCAGCCAGGCGGAAGCCGTGCATAGCAATTGCACCTAAAGTAGTAAATGCGGCGGAATCCTCATCTACATTATCTGGTAATCGGGCCAGCAGGTTTTTGGGTACTAACGCATACTCGGCATGCACTGCATACCCACCACCCCCACAGGCAACTCGCTGTCCAACTTTGAAGCCAGTTACATCTTCACCGAGTTCTATGATCCTGCCAGCGGAGGAGTATCCTAGAGGCAAAGGTTGATCAAGACGGTTGAAGGCAGCCTCCACCGTGGTGAGAAGACCTTCCCGGCGTGCTTTGTCGATTACCTGGCGAGCCAGATCGGGGCGCGAACGGGCTTTTCCCAACAAGGATTTGCTGGCAAAATCGACCAGCATGCGCTCAGTACCCGCTGAGACGAGAGAGGCTGAAGTCTTTACCAAAGCCATGCCCGGTTGGGATTTAGGAGCCGGTACTTCGACAACCGTGGTCTCACCTGAACGAAGGTTTTGAAGGACTTGTTTCATATGGATGTGATGAGGAAAATTTAAACTGGATAAGCCTGAAAATTCCCAACCAGTATACACTAAGTTGAGGAAATATCAAAAATATTCGAGGTGAGATTTGATGGTAAATCTATGAAGGTAAATCCCTTGGGTGATATAATTGCCCGGAATTTCACAGACAAAAATACTTGGAGAGTAAATTGACAGATTTACGATTACAGAAAGTTGCCCAAATTCTGGTTGACCATTCAACGCAAGTCGGTAACGGGGACAAAGTAGCCATCACTGCTTCAACCGCAGCTGAACCATTGGTAAAAGCCTTATATAACCAAATTCTTGAGCGAGGGGGGTACCCTCATGTACTGTTCGATTTTGAGGGGCAGGACGAGGTGTACTTTGGGAAAGCAGATGATCACCAGCTGGATTTTGTGCCATTGTTCCATAAGATGGCATTCGAAGAATTTGATGTATTGATCAAAATTCGAGCTGACACAAATACTCGAGCGCTTGCCTCGATCGATCCAATTCGCCAGGCAAGGCGCCAGAAAGCCATGTTTTCCCTAATTCAATCTCAATTGCGACGAGGTGCAGACAAATCCCTGCGTTGGATGAGCACCCTATTCCCGACCAATGCTTATGCGATGGAAGCGGACATGGGATTTGAGGATTACAAGGATTTCGTTTTCAGGGCGATGCATGCTGATGATGAAACCCCCGATCCAGTGGCTCATTGGCAGGGAGTGAAATCCGAGCAGCAAAGAATAATAGATCGCATTCAAGGTCACGATCGGGTAGAGATCAAGGGGCCTAATGTAGACCTTTCTCTTTCAATCAAGGGTCGTACCTTCAATAACGCCTGTGGAGTGCACAATATGCCGGATGGTGAAATCTACACAGGGCCTGTGGAAGATTCTGCCAATGGCTGGGTGCACTACACCTATCCAGCAATGCTCCAGGGACGCATTGTGGATGGAATCAAATTGGAATTTGATCAGGGGAAAGTGGTCAATGCCAGTGCGACAGAGAATGAGCAATACTTGCTCAAGATGATCGATACAGATGCCGGATCAAGGTATATTGGCGAATTTGCAATCGGTACAAATTTTGAGATTGACCGCTTTACCAAGAGTATCCTCTTCGATGAGAAGATTGGGGGTACATTTCACATGGCATTAGGCGCTGGTTACCCTGAGACAGGTAGCCAGAATAAAAGTGATATCCATTGGGACATGATTTGCGATTTACGCCAGGATTCGGAGATTAAAGTGGATGGGGAGGTATTTTACAGGAATGGGGAATTCGTAGTTTGAGCAGCTGATTTATTCGAGCAAAGTCCAACTCACAATCAATGTGTGTTGGACTTTTTTTGTTTTTACCTATGAAATAGGTCACATCTAATGAGAAGCGTAATTCATACCCAGAGCATTTCGTGGATTACTGACTACGCGGCGAATTTTTGTTACATTTAGTCTGGAAATGGTTATCGGAGTTTTGGACAAGGAGTGGCGAAAATGTTACCTCACAATCACTTAGTTGGTGCTGATTTTGAACGACAAAGCCGGGAACGCATAAGGCAAGCTGCAGATAATTCACGATTAATACGATCGAACGTGGATAAGGTGAAAGGAAGACCGCAAGAACCAGTCAGAAAGCCGTTTTGGGGTCTTGGATGGTTGAAAGGTTTGCGCTTGAATCCAGCAAATTGATTTGTGGCTATTAATCCACAGATGAACCAATCATACTTGGTAATCCGGTCTTGGGTCCAACCCCAAAATGATTGCTCCTCCAGAAACAAGAATTTTGGGGAGGATTTGGTGAGCCCCGGAAACAATAAACCTTTTCCGGGGTTTTATTATCAAGTTTCGTAGATGGTTTGTTAGGGGGAGGAGGTTAATCCCGGATGCGAGGGGGAGTATCCGGGATTTTTTTGCACCCTAAATAAATTTATACAGCAGATTTTTTGAGTTGGTCGGCATAATTCTTGCGGAATTTTGCTACCTTGGGAGCAATCACTACCTGGCAGTAGCCCTGGTATGGATTTTGCTTGAAGTAATCCTGGTGATATTCCTCTGCAATGAAGAACTGCTCAAATGGGACGATTTCAGTGACGATTGGATCGGACCAGACCTTCTCAGCCTCAATCTCTTGAACCACCTGCTCCGCGGCCGTTTTTTGATCTTCATCGTGGTAGAAAATAGCCGAGCGGTATTGTGGTCCCACATCGGCACCTTGGCGATTGAGAGTGGTCGGATCGTGATAAGTGAAGAAGATCTTTAGAATCTCCACAAAACTAATCAAATTTGGATCGAAGGTTATCTGGACGACCTCTGCATGTCCGGTGGTCTTGCTGCTTACCTGCTGGTAGGTGGGATTTGGTTCGCTGCCGCCAGAATAACCAACGACGACACTTTCCACTCCGGCCAATTCGGCAAAGATGGGATCCAGACACCAAAAGCAACCGCCACCTAAGGTGGCAACTTCAAAGTTTTCATTTTTCGATATGTTCATCAATTTTTCCTTTCTTCTACTGATAAAGTTTGTCTCATGATAATTACTTGGCGACCGTGATAGATTGGCGTTTCAATTGGTCTCCAGCCTAATTTCGAATAGAGTTCTTCTTTGTTGCGAGTATAAAGGTAAAGCTGCTCCACCCCAACCCGCTTGGCTTCCTCAATTGTGCGTCGAATCAGGTTGGAACCAATTCCCTGTTGACGATATTTGGGTAAAACATATACGGATCCCAACCAGTGCATATACTGCGGGTGAGTTTCCATCTCTTGGATTTTTATACTGGCACTGGCGATGGGTGATCCATCAAGCATTTGGACTATTACCAGAGGAACCTGGTCACGATTCAATCGCCCTTTGAGATTGTTCTCAATGATCTCTTGGGTTAGATTGGAATTGTGCTGACCCCATTCATCAAAAAACCAGCCAGCCAGAACAGGGACAAGTTCTGGGCGGTCGGCCAGGCATAAGTAGTTCCCGTTGAGCTTATCCATGGGGATGTTCTAAGCTTGCACTTTCCATCTCCATCCCCAACGCCAGGCGGATGTCCTTCTCGTGGGCATCAAAGTGGCGCTTGATGTAGTGGAAAAGCGTTTCCATGGTCACATAGCCACTCAACATTGGATCAATATCCGGATAATCAACACCATTATCCCATTCACTATCCTTTACACTCTCTAAAGCTTGGATCGCTTTTTGATGGGCTTCGTCGTAGGCTTCCGCGAGTGATTCCTTAGTAGCATTCCTGGCACCACGCCGGGTCATATAGACGTTCAAGCGGTTGAATGGGCCTGCATGTGGATGGGGTATCCATTTAAACCGCTTGATCAAGCCGACATCCAAGCGGAGATTTCGGGGGGCTACACTCATGTGGTACAGGATTTCTGCGATCGTCCATACTGGATTAAGGCTGGGCTTTCCATAATCTGCTTCAGGAACTTCGTCGAGCAGTGCATGGAAGTCTCCTCGGGTTTCTTCCATTTCAGCGCGGAGTTGCTGACTTATGTTCTGAGATTTGGAAACTTCTTCTTGATCTTGCGACATATTGACCACCTGGATGGGTATTAACTTACCTGGTTGTATGGTGAATTTTCCTGTTTATACAACTTTACCACCTGGTGGGCGAAATCTTGAATACTTTTTCGGAGTGAGATTGGAGACAAAACTTCGACTGCGCTGCCAAAACTCAATAATTGCTTGCGGGCTTCTTCAAAAGTTTCAAATCGCAGGATCAATTCTCGCCAATCATCTAGAATCACTTGTTCATTTTCCTGTGCACCTTGTAATACCGGAGCGCGGAATAATCTAAGGATCTCCAGAAGGTCGGATTTGATCCGTACCTTTGCCTCAAATACTGGACGATTGTTTTCTCTTTGTAAACACCAGGCCTGCCAAAATTCTACCAGCTTGAATCTATCAGGCATATGGAACTTTACATCGGTAAGCTTCACTTCAAGAATGTTAGATAAGCGAACGACACCGACATTTTCATCCCCTGAGAAGATGAAATACCATTCATTGTCTTTGGCGACCAGACCAAATGGTTCCACTAGTTGGTTGATTTGGGCACCAAAAGGCAGCTGATATGTCATTTCAATCTGGCAATCTACTTTGAGACCCCGTTGAATGGTAGATAAATGGGTTGTTGGTATTTCCAGTTGGAACCAGGAGGATGGATCCAGGTGGATTCTCTCATGACTGTTAATACCATCACGACGGAGGATATCTGGTAAGGCAGCGGAAAGTTTCAGCAGAGCTGATTTTAGATCCTGATCTAGACCCAATTCTACCAATGGGGTAGGGATGCTGAGCATGAAGAAAGCGCTGACCTCATCTTGGGTTAAACCGGTAAGTTCAGTCCGGTAGCTTTCCAACAAAAAGCAACCCCCACCTGGTCCACGCTCAGCATAAACTGGTACCCCAGCACTGCTTAGAGCGTCAAAATCACGGTAAATGGTGCGCTCAGAGACTTCAAGGTCAGTTGCCAGTTCTCTAGCCGTCTGGCGCCCTTTAGTTTGTAGAATAAGTAATATTGACAGTAATCGGTCTGCTCTCATGCGACTTGAGGAAGATTTTATCATTAAATACTGACAAGAGGTGTCAGGTATTATATGCTAGCATGTTATCAATGAAAGACTCAATACATATTCAACACAATCTAAGGAGCACCAAATGTCTGGACTGTCAGTGCGTATAGTTGAGCTTGAGCCGACTGTTGTTGCCTCTGCCTACGGCTTTGGTGACCAACCTGAAATGCAAGCCTGGGAGACTTTACTTTCCTGGGTAAAGTCGAAGGATTTCAAAGTCAAAAATCACCGATTTTTCGGTTTCAACAACCCAAGTCCATCCCCCGGCAGCCCGAATTACGGTTATGAGCAGTGGATGACTGTCGATCAAGGCGAAAAACCTGCGGAAGGGATTGAAATCAAAGAATTTTCCGGTGGGCTCTACGCGGTGACACGTTGTGAGAATTTGCAGCAGATCACCCAGATTTGGAAGCAATTGGCGGTCTGGAGGGAGGAATCTAAATACCAGGAAGCATCCCACCAGTGGCTGGAAGAGTGCTTCACGCCGGAGGCTGCGCGCTTAGAAGATTTTATTTTCGATCTGTATGCACCAATTGTGAAATAGAGGGGGTTACTGGCCCATTTTCCTAATCCAGCGTTTGAGATCCGCAATGTGGTGCTGGTAATGCTCGTAGGTGTTGTCCGCGAGGATGGTCCACGGCTGCCAGTCAGGCGGCATTCCATCAAAGTGTTCCGAATTAATAAGATCTTCATCACTTAATGTGGGGAGGAGATCCATCAGCTGCTGGTGTATTTGATTGGATTCATTCAACACTTGCTCAAGCGATTTTTCGCGATTTTCTTCATGGATGATGGCGTTGCGCTCGTCGGTGATCAGTTCCCATAGATCTGAACCTTTCATGACATGATTTTGGACCATATTCACCATTTCGATTTCATGCCAGGTGATATGGGCGATGACGTCCTTTAGAGACCATTCACCGGATACACCGGAGTCGTGCATTTTTTCGGGATCTATTTGCTCGAGTAATCCCTGCCAGATATTGCGCTCAATGTTGATTTTGTCAATCAATTCTTGAACGGTTTGGGGATGCTGCATTGTTTGCCTCTTGTTAAATGAGATTCCTTATTAGGAATTGAGTTTATCACAAATGAATCAGAGATTGTCGATCCAATTGTCAAAATTTTTGACGCGTATTTTGATTGTCAAGGATGTGAAATCATAATAAATCTTCATCCTTGCGTATAGCGGTATAAAAATCTTGTGTTTCTGAGGAGATCAAGTATTAATTGATCAAATATGTAATCCTTATTTGTCGCATTTTTTCTGTCAAGTCCTGAAATACGTTTACAAAAAATATTAGATGTTGGTGGATACATAATTACTCTTAGGAATGGTCACGGGCGGAGCAATTAGATGAACACCAATGTAAACATCCTGTGGCACGGCCATACAGAGCGACAAATGAGGCCGATCGGTGTTGTAGTTGTGAATAGCATCTCTGGCTGCAAGTTGGACCTGGTGATGATTGGTGAAACGTGCATTCAGATAATACTCATTCTTAAGCGTGCCAATCACACGTTCGGCAAAGGCATTGTCATAACAGTTGCCAACTTCGCCCATACTAGGGCGAATACCGTTTTGGTTGAGGATTTCCATATATGGGCGAGCGGTGTATTGCACGCCATGATCGCTGTGATGGATAACCTTTCTTTCCGTTTCAGGGAGTTGTTTGAGGGCCATGTGCAAGCAATCGACAGCACCTTTGGCAACCAGAGAGTTTGTGACGTGCCATCCGACGATGAAGCGGGAATACAAATCCATCAACAAGAAAAGATAGGCGAAGCGCTCCAACTCCACTTCCAGATAAGTGATGTCACATACCCAAACCTGATTGGGTTGCGTGATAGTCAATCCCGGCAGCAGGTTAGGAGTACGCCAATAACCCGGGATCGTGGTGCGCCGATAGGCTTTCGTGCGTTTCACGAGCATATTTCGCTCGCCCAGCAGGCGAAAAAGACGGTCTCGCCCAATATGCAGTCCTTCAACAGCCAACATAGGCTGTATTTTGAACAACAATTTGCGTGTCCCCAACTGCGGATGTTTGCGCCGCACCTGTCTCACAACTTCCAAGATGACCTCTTCTTCAACCTGTCGCTGCGTGTCGCGTTTTACCTGCTGATAATGTGCTTGGCGAGTGATGCCAAACTGGGCACAGATTTGACCCATGTTCACCTTTTGTCCTGGCTGCTCTCTGACTTTTCGGATAAATCTCTTGATGATCGCACTGCGTTTTTTTTGACCTCCACGCCATATGCCTCTTCCAACTCTTCCAGGATGCTTTCTAACTTCAATTTCTCTAACGTCACTTTACCCAGCACTTGCTCTAACTCCTGCACCTGTTTTTCCAGCTCTTTCACTCGTCTCGCTTCTTGTGCAGTTTGGATCCTGACCAGCTCATGCCGAAAGCCTTCCTTGGCATATTTCTTTATCCATCTTCGAATTGTCGACCCACCTGTTATGCCATATTTCTTCTGCAAATCACTTACATTGCTTCTAGCTTCGTATTCGCTGACGACTTGTAATTTAAATGCTTCGCTATATCTTTTTACTTGCTTTGTCATCCTGATTTCTCGTTTTCGGACTTTTTTTTCGTCCAATATTGTAAATATATATCAGGACGACACATTAATCACCCAGATGAATTACTGGAATTAGGAACCATGCTTTTATCCTGGTTGTCAATCGGGGAATGTGGATTAGAAGGATTTATGAGTTCCAGAAGCCGTGTTGGACCAGGTATACATTCTCGGCGGTGATAAAAGCTTCTGGGTCTAAACTGATGGTCGCAGACCTTATCTTGGACTCGTATCTGCGTAAAATACTGCAATGAAGTATGGCTACCATGCCATCGCGACCCTGAGCGGATACCTCCGTTACTGCGTACCCTGCTTCACGCAATCCATCGGCTATCTCTATTCCCCTGTTAGGGCTGACAATGCGGATGTTCGTGTAGCCGAAAGCCATCCATTTTTCGATGAGCATACCGATTACCAGACCTGTGGCGAATCCCATCGCGTAGCCAAGGATTTTGGTCCAGTTGCCCAGGTCTGAAAGGAACCAGCTTAAGGCGATGATGTAAGTCAACGGTTGGAAAAAGCCGAAGATCCAGGCGAACACTTTTCTTCTGCGAACGACCATTAACACCCGCAATGTTGCGAATGCCACGCCGATCATGCGCAAAGTAAATATTAGCAAAGCGGAGGTGAGGATTTCAGACGTCATAGAGATGATCTAAGCACGCCAGAAGCCACGTCGTATCGGGCGGATTTCTTCGGAAGTGATAAAAGCCTCCTCATCTACCTCGTTAACCATCAAGTGAATCTTTTTAACATCCTTGCGCAGCACACTGCAATTCAACATGGTGACCATACCATCTTTGCCGCGCGCTGGCACTTCTGTAACAGCATAACCTTCAAGACGCAGCGACTCCGCCACACCAGATCCGAGACGCGAGCTGATAATGCGCATATGGACGTGACCGATGGCTAACCTTTCTTCGATGGCCATACCAAGGACAACTCCTGTAGCGAATCCAGCTGCGTATCCGATGATGTTCAAAGGGTTGGTTAAATCTCTCAAAACAGAGGCAATGGCGACCACAAAGATTGCTGCCTGAAAAAATCCGAGGACCCAAGCGATGGCTTTTCGACCGCGCATGACAAACAACACGCGCAGCGTGTCCAATGACATGTCGGTGACACGCAAGATGAAGATCAACCCGGCGTTAAGCCAGGCCTCAGGTGAAAGTACTAATTCCATAGCTTACTCAATTGAGGGTTTCGAAATCGATGTTATCGGCTTTTAAAGCCTCTATGTATAGCTGCTCGACGTATTCCTTGACCATCCGGCGCATACTGAACTGGGGAGATAGTGTACGCATGGATTCCTTCATCACAGTGATCCATTCTCCAGGTAAGCCATCCGGAGAGCGTTTCTTGTAGTATAGGGGAATGATCTGGTTTTCCAGGATATCGTAAAGGCTGATGGCGTCCTCTTCATCTTGCTGGTTTGGATTGTCATAATCCACATCTCGGCCAATTGCCCAGCCGTTATTGCCGTTATAACCTTCCCTCCACCAACCATCCAGAACAGAGAAGTTTAAGACTCCATTCATGGCTGCTTTCATTCCTGAGGTGCCTGAAGCTTCGTGCGGCCGGCGCGGGGTGTTCAACCAGACATCGACGCCCTGGAGCAGGTATCGGGCGAGATTCATATCGTAATCTTCTAAGAACACCAGGCGACCACCATTCTCTGCTTTCTTTACGATGCGGTAGACCTCCTGGATTAACATCTTCCCAGGTTCATCAGCAGGGTGGGACTTGCCGGCAAAAATAATTTGCACCGGCATGTTAGGGCGATTGATGATATCCAGCAAGCGACCCAAATCCCGCAAGATAAGATTGGCGCGTTTATAAGTCGCGAACCGGCGGGCGAATCCGATTGTCAGGGCATATGGATCCAAAAGTACGCCGGAAGCAATTACCTGCACCGGATGAACACTGTCATTTAACCACTGGTCACGCGCCCGTTCACGCATGTAATGTGCCAATTTACGTTTTAAGTGGCGCCTGACTTCCCATATCTCACTATCAGGGATGTTTTCGACAGCCTCCCATACCTGGTTCTCATCGAGAGATTCCATCCAGTTTTCCCCGAGGTAGTCATCCAACAAGTACCTCATCCGCCTGGCGAGCCAGGAACCTGAATGGACTCCATTCGTGATGTGGGTGATGGGGACATCATCCACCCTTACATCCGGCCAGAGATGGTGCCACATATCTCGAGCCACCTGACCATGCAGTTCAGAGACACCATTGCGGTGGCGAGACATCTGGAAGGCAAGAATTGGCATGCTGAACGTGTTGCCCCAGGGATGGGGATTGCGCCCCAAATTGAAAAACTGTTCCCGATCTAATTCTAATTCTGGGAGTAAATTCGAAAAATATTTCTCGATCAACCACTCCGGGAATTCATCGTTACCGGCTGGTACTGGAGTGTGGGTGGTGAATATACTAGAAGCACATATCTGCTCATTCGCTTCCTCGAAGGTATGCCCGGAAGCGATCATTTCTTTGGCTCGCTCCAAATTCAAAAACGCCGAATGCCCTTCATTCAAGTGGAACACACTAGGGTTGTACCCCAGGATACGTAAGGCACGAACGCCCCCTATCCCGAGGATGATCTCTTGCGAGATGCGGGAGTCCAGATCACTGGTATAAAGCCGGGCGGTTAATTCGCGGTCGGCGACTGAATTTCCTTCTACCTCGCTGTCCAGCAGGTACAGCTTTACCCTGCCAACATGGATTTCCCATAGCCTGGCTTGCACCTCGCGGCCTGGTAATTCAACCGAGACCGTAAGCGGTTGGTCGTCTGTTCCCAATATCGGCAGAATTGGCAGGTCTGAAAATTTCAAACGCAAATAATGTGCCTCTTGCCAACCATCCTCGGTGATGTGTTGGGAGAAGTAACCGTGGGTGTATAAGAAACCTATGGCGACTAACGGCAAACCCAGGTCGCTGGCACCCTTCAAATGATCGCCTGAGAGGATCCCGAGACCACCGGCATATATGGGCAGCGTTTCGTGAAGACCGAATTCAGTTGAGAAGTAAGCAATCGGCCGATGATTGTATTCCGGGTGATTGCGAGAACACCAAGTGTCATCGGTGTTCATGTAGTTGTCAAATTCGCTGAAGATGCGGTCGTAGGTTTCAAGATAATAATGATTTTGGGTGACCGCATTGAGTTGGGCTCGTTGAATCAAACTTAAGAACCGGATGGGGTTGTGGTTCGTGCGTTCCCATAAGTCGCGATCTATTTCGATGAACAAGCGTTGGGCATCTGGATTCCAGGTCCACCACAAGTTGTAAGCGAGTTCTCCCAAACGCTTTATCCGGCGAGGTAAGCGAAAGTTATTCGGAATTTCCGCCTTAAATGTATCCATTTTGACGTTTCACCCTTCCAAAAACAAGCCGCAACCAAGGTTGTGAAAAGCAATCTTGGAAATTACTTCATCCAAGTAATTGATTTTACTGGATTGTGGTTGCGACCCGATAATTATTAATCAAGCGAACGGCGTTAATCTTACCACTGTTCGGAAAAAACCATGAAAGTGTAAGCTGATTGTACAATTACCTACTTAAACTTGCACCTTTTAAGCGAGCGGTTTACAATCAATGACATCCTAGAATCCAAAAAAATGAGGCATACGGTGATACGGTGAGAAAACCGGTTCAATTATTCGTTACATGTATCGTTGATACGCTCTATCCTGAAACTGGAGAGGCTGTGGTACGAGTCCTCCACCGAACTGGATGTTCGGTGGATTTTCCTGGGGGTCAAACTTGCTGTGGTCAACCAGCCTTCAACGCTGGAATGCGCCCTCAAGCCAAACAGATGGCAGAAAATACTATTCGCGTATTCGAGAACACCAATGGAGATATTGTTATCCCATCCGGCTCATGCGCTGGGATGGTCAAGCACGGCTACAAAGAATTGTTTGCAGATGATCCTGAATGGTTACCAAGGGCAGTATCCCTCTCGCAGCGCACTTTTGAGTTCACCGAGTATCTGGTAGATAATTTAGGAACCGAGAGTTTAGGGGCTGAGTATTCCGACATAATCGCTTACCATTCCTCGTGTCATTTGCTGCGAGACCTCGGGATCGATGGGCAGCCCCAGCGATTATTGGACAATGTCGAAGGTGCAGAAATCGTCCCTCTCCCAAAGCGAGAGGAATGCTGTGGTTTTGGGGGTTTGTTTTCAATCGAACATCCGGAAATTTCAAAGGCGATGTTAGAACGAAAAATCGAGAATTTTAAGGCCAGCGGAGCCTCAGTTCTCGTCTCGTGCGATGCAGGCTGCATCGCCCACATCAGCGGGGGATTTCAAAGAAAAAAGATTCCATTAAGTGCAGTTCATATTGCCGAGATCTTAGACCAACAGTAGTCAAAATATCTTAATTAAATCAAATGGTAGACACATTTCATAAACACATCAGGTCTTCATTAGCCGACGAAAATTTGCAAATTGCTTTGGATGCGAACGCCGAAAAGCGAATTAATGCACGCATCCAGGCGATGGCTTCTTTGCCGGAAGATTGGGAGGTTATGCGGCAGCAGGCACATGCTATCCGCCTTCACACAATTGAAAATCTCGATCGATACTTGGATGAATTTACCAACCATGCCAGCAGCAATGGAATGATCCTCCACAAGGCAGACAATGCCAGTCGAGCGGTGGAAATTGTGTCTGAAATCGCCAAAGAAAAGAAGGCAAAATTGATCTCCAAATCCAAAACAATGGTGAGCGAAGAAATTGGATTGAACCATGCTTTGGAAGCGGAAGGATATGAGGTAGTTGAGACTGATTTGGGTGAATTCATCATCCAGTTGAGGGGTGAATCTCCTGCGCACATTATTACCCCTGCGGTTCACCTGAGAAAAGAACAAGTAGGGGAAACCTTCAAGGAGAGATTGGGGATACCGTACACCGCTGATATTCCAACAATGACGGATGCAGCCCGGGAACGGTTGCGGCAATCATTTTTCAATGCAGATATTGGCTTGTCGGGGGTCAATTTTGGGGTGGCGGAAAGTGGAACAATTTGCCTCGTGACCAATGAAGGAAACGGCCGGATGGTGACCACGCTGCCGCCAGTACATATCGCCTTGATGGGAATTGAGCGCCTGGTGCCAACGATGGCGGATTTATCATTGATGTTAAATCTTCTACCGCGATCAGCGACTGGGCAAAAAATCACCGTTTATACCAATTTGATAAATAGACCCCGTCAGAAAAAGGATTCTGATGGTCCCCAGGAGAGACACCTGATCTTGGTTGATAATGGGCGCCGGGCGATGAGGAATTCTCCGCTCGCGGAAGCTTTACTTTGCATTCGCTGCGGGGCTTGCTTGAATGCCTGTCCCGTTTTTGCCGAGATTGGCGGGCATGCATATGTCAACGATCAGGGTGTAAGCAGCACCTACCCGGGTCCAATTGGTTCAATTGTCTCACCGGGATTATTTGGTCAGAAGGAATTTGGACATCTTGCGCGTGCTTCGAGCCTGTGTGGTGCTTGCAAGGAAGCCTGTCCGGTTGATATCGATTTACCAAAGCTGCTCCTGCGGGTACGAGCAGGTGGTGTCACTCCAAATGAGCCACAAGCAGAACGAAAGATCCCCTCACAAGTCAGTGCCAGTCTGAAAATTTATACCTGGATCGCTTCCAAACCAGGTCGTTTCTCAGCTGCCCTTAAACTGGCTGGGTACTTGAGCAGGATTGTCGCTCCCAAATCTAAGTGGATTCGTTTACCAGCATTTACCGGATGGGGATACAGTAAGGATTTACCTCGGCCTACCAAACGACCATTCAGAGATCGATGGGGGCATGGATTGGAAAGTGAACAGCAGGTTTCTTCAAGGCAAACAAAGACCTGGGAGAATGATGATCCCATCCCAGAAACTCGCTTGGAGGAGCGTGCAGACCGAGAGAATTTGATCCTGAAGTTCTCGCAGGAGTTGACTGCTTTAGACGGAGAGTTCACGTTGTGCAAGTCGCGAGACTTGTCCAGGTTGATTGCAAATGAGCTTGCCACACTAGGAATTTCCACGATACTCGCCTGGGATAAGACCTCTTTACCTCCTGGATTGATCGAAGATTTAGAAGGAAAAGGGATAGTGATTAGTGATGAGCTGGATAGTGAGGTAAAAGTTGGTATCACTGGGTCGGAAGCTGGAATAGCCGACACTGGCACTTTAGTTCTACCATCAGGGAAAGGAAAACCGCAATTTGTTTCATTAACCCCCGAGATCCATATCGCTATCCTAAATGCCAAGGATATCTACCGGGACCTGTCACAAGGCTTGCAATTGCCGGTGATCACAGAGAGCTCCACTATTTCCTTGATCAGTGGACCTTCCAGGACCGCGGATATTGAAATGACCTTGACCCTCGGGGTGCATGGACCTAGAAAAGTGCATGTATTTTGCCTTAAGGGGGAATAATACCGTAAATCTACGCCAGCTTACAATCAGAGCTCCAAAATAGGACACTGACGAGCGCGGATGAACGCGGAAGTTATAAAATTTTCAGTACTAATTATTTTTCGAATCTGAGTTTATATTGCGGAGCTAGCCTTATTCGTTGTGAGGCACTCCAAGCAAGCCGAGCACCCTTTCGAGTACATGCTGAGCGACGTCAAATTTATCCATCAACGGTAAATCCTCTTGCCCTCCCCCGGCATCCAGGATTGTGACTCGATTATCGTCAACCGCGATACCAGCATCTTCTGCAGATATATCGTTGGCGACTATCAGATCCAGATTCTTCTCTTCGAGTTTTTGACGGGCATTGTTGAGCAGATCGTGGCTCTCAGCAGCAAATCCGACAGTCATGAGTGGGTAGCCATGTTTGGATTTTTCCCCTGCGACTTCAGTGAGGATATCCGGAGTTCCAACCAAGGGAATCTCTGGGATGCCACCAGATTTTTTTACCTTCTTGCCCAATGGCGATTCAGGTCGATAATCCGCTACTGCAGCAGCCATGATCAAGGCAGAAGATTCCGGAATAGATTGGAGTACCGCCGATTTCATCTCTTCTGCTGTGATTATGGAGATTAAATTTACGCCAGAGGGGGCGATTAATTGAGTTGGTGCTGAGATCAAGGTCACATCGGCTCCCCGATCAAGTGCAGCTTGGGCAAGAGCGTAACCTTGTTTTCCAGATGAGCGATTTGTAATCCCTCGCACTGGATCTATTGGTTCGAAAGTGCCTCCTGCAGTGACAATGATCTTCTTATTATGGAGTGGTCCTCGTCTCGACAAAGTATAACGGATGTGCCCAAGCAGCACCTGAGGTTCAACCATCCTTCCCATTCCTGTCATCCCAGATGCCAAATGACCTTCAGCTGGACCGAGGATGGTCACTTCTCGCTCTTGAAGAATATCCAAATTTGATTGGGTGGCTGGATGAGTGAACATACCGCCATCCATCGCCGGAGCGATGACGACTGGGCAGCGAGCGGCTAAAGCCGTTATGGTTAATAAATTGTCTGCGATCCCGTGTGCCAATTTGGCGATTGTATTGGCAGTTACCGGCGCAATCACCAGAAGCTGGGCTTCCCTGGCCAGACCAATATGCTGGACATGTCCTTCAGATCCCCAAAGATCGCTATCGGTGTAGGCTATCCGGCCAGTCACAGATTGAAAGGTGAGTGGGCTGATGAATTGAGCCGCAGATCCGGTCAAGATTACATCAACTAATGCACCTGCCTGAGCCAGCTTTGAAGCCAGATCAGCGGATTTATACGCGGCAATAGATCCGGTTAAACCCAGAATGATTCTTCTATTTTGAAATGGGGTAACCATTTGTGCCCCTATAGTTTGATTATGAAAACCAGAATAACCAATTCTTTATTGACGAGCAACAAAGTTAAATTTTAGATTCACCTCATCCTCAGTGTTGAGGATACCCGCAATACTGATCGGCCCAAAGCCGAAATCACTCATCAAGATCAAAGTTGTGGCTTCACCGGTCATGGTATCGCCTTCGCCGACGAAGGTGACATCGAAAGTCACTGGTCTGGTGACATCACGCACAGTCAAATCTCCAGTGACCTGGAATGAAATTGGTTCCCCTTCCTGGTAGCTCCCTGGAAGGCCTTGAATCCCGGTTGGATTGAAGACAGCGTTGGGAAACTGTGATGATACGAGAAAACGTTCCCGGATGGCATTATCACGCCGCTGACTATCAGAAGTGAACTGGCTGATATCGACTGTCACAGGTCCAATGGAGCTGTTTTGTGGATTTTCGCGATCGACGAATACCTCACCGTTGACCGCTGGAGTGATCCCAACTGCCAGGTTGAAAGCATTATCCTGGTTTAGGAAAACCTCTCCGACTTCGTATGTGACCGAGGACTCACCGGGAAATATTGTAAAAACCTGAATTCCATCCTCGGGTGCCGGATAGGCGGTGCCCAAGGGGACTAAAGGGGTGGCGGTATGGTGGGGGGGCGGGTATACAGATCCATCAGTCTGCTCTTGCGGGGCTGGATATCCAGATGATTCAGTCTCGACTGGAGCGGGATAATTCTCTGGAGGTGCTTCGGTTGGAGGCTGTGTTTGAGTCCCACAGGCTGCCACGAGCAATCCAGTTATGACCAGCAAAATTATAGATTTCGACATTGATTCCTCCAAAACGGTATATCAGGAGTATTTTATCATTCAGGGGGTAGTAGTAGGAGATTAATCTCTCTTAACCTTAATCTTCATTTGAACTCTTCTTTTCTGGTAGTTGAATAGTAACCAAGCGATCAAAGCCAGCCAAATCCTTAAGTACATTGGTCTCAGCTAGTGGGAATGCCCGGCGGGCAAGACTTTGGACCAGCGGACCTTGAGACTGCTCGATTTCGATGAGCAGGCATCCTCCAGGTGATATCCAGTGAGGTGCAGATTCAAGGAAGCGACCAATAATCTCCAATCCATTCAGGCCTCCATCCAGGGCAAGTGCTGGTTCTCCTTTGGCGACTTTCAAAGTTGGTAAAAGATCCGCTGGGATGTAAGGTAAATTTGCACAGATCAAATCATAAGGTTGATTAACTGGTGGCAAAAGATCAGATTGAATGAATTGAATTCGTTTCGCTACATCGTGACGGGAGGCATTTTCGTGGGCAACTTTCAAGGCAGGGTAAGAGATATCCGTTGCAATAAATGATAAGTTTGGCTTGGTTTTTGCCAGTGCAATGGCTATACAACCAGATCCTGTTCCGACATCTGCAGCCCATTTTTTCTTAGGATGCTGGCTGAGATAGTTAAGAGCCTGTTCAACAAGCAGCTCAGTCTCAGGTCTTGGAATTAATGTATCTTGGGTGAGGATGAAATCAAGTCCATAGAACTCCCAATGTCCCAATACATATGGTAAAGGAACCCTATTTTTAAGTTGGATGATATCCGCTTGAATTGAGTGGTGGGTTTTTACTGGGAGTTCTGCTTCGGGATGAGCAAGGATCCAAGCCTTCGACTTGCCCATACGGTCAGCAAAAAGTGTTTGGGCATCCAGATTGGGTGAATCACTAACCTCATCCAACGATTCTATACTGTGCTTAAGTTCTTCCCCCAAAGTAGTCAAGCGTCAAATCCTGCCGCTGCTAATCGGTCCGCCTCTTCTCGCGTGGCCAGTTCATCAATAAATGTATCTATCTCACCATCCATGACTGCCGGTAAGTTGTATGAAGAGAGGTTGATACGGTGGTCAGTGACCCGCGATTGAGGGTAGTTGTAGGTACGAATTTTTTCTGATCTTTCACCAGTACCTACCTGGGAGCGACGGTCTTGATCGATCTCTGCTCTCCGTTTCTCTTCCTCGATTTCGTATAGACGTGCACGCAAAATGCTCATGGCGCGAGTCTTATTTTGCAATTGAGAGCGTTCATCCTGACACTGGACAACGATGCCAGTCGGTAAGTGGGTGATGCGTACAGCGGTGGCATTCTTTTGAACGCTCTGCCCACCAGCCCCAGCGGACTTATAAACATCAATCCGGATGTCGTTCTCAGGAATGGCGATCTCAACATCATCCACCTCGGCTAAAACCGCTACTGTCGCTGCTGAGGTGTGGATTCTGCCCTGGGATTCGGTGATAGGGACGCGCTGAACGCGGTGCACTCCCGATTCGTATTTCAGACGTGAATAGGCACCATTGCCTTTTATTAAGAAAGAGATCTCCTTTAATCCCCCAATGCCGATCTCATTTGAAGATAGAATTTCCACTTTCCACCGTTGGCGCTCACCATAACGGCTGTACATGCGGTAAAGGTCAGCTGCAAAAAGAGCTGCCTCATCACCACCAGTACCAGCACGTATTTCCAAAATTACATTCCGCTTATCGCGTGCATCCTGCGGGAGAAGCATGGTTTTGATCTCTTGTTCAAGATTTTCATGCTCAATTTCTAGCTCTTCGATTTCAACACCTGCCAGCTCTCGGATTTCATCATCCTCTTCATCCGCAAGAGTACGTGCATCGTCCAATTGCTGGATAACCTGGCGGTAGCGATCAGCTTTCACGATTAACGGCTCGAGTTCAGCCCGTTCTTTACTCAGCTCGGTGGCGCGCTGATAATCGTCTCCGACTTCCATTAACAGCTGGTTTAACTCTTGGTAACGACCTTCAATCCCTGCAATTTTGTCTAACATAAAGTTTTACTTTTCCAAATGGAGAGTATATTTCTCTGAATTCTCGCCGGAATTATACCATTG
>CALBUI010000004.1 GCA_937968125.1 uncultured Anaerolineales bacterium
TTGCGCCATGTTTTTGACCATTAGTTTCATTTAGTTCATATTACAAGGAATTGAATCAGATTGAAACTGTCGATCAGCAGGTTTTCCCCCTGGACAATACGCGGGATTTTAACCTGGACATTTATCCAGGTCAATTAGCCATCTATAATAATTCGAATCCTAAATTGAGGGGATCAAAGGTTGATATTTTACTGATATTTTGAAAACTTTCCCCCGTGTTTTATCAAATCAAACCAATCCCAGCTGCAGTGCTTGGCTTACTGCTTCCGTGCGGTTGCTGACTCCCAGCTTGGAGAGGATATTGCTGATGTGAAACCTGACCGTTCCCTCGCTAAGAGAGAGCTGCTTTGCGATTTCCTTATTCGTTTTTCCTTTCACGAGTAATTGCAAAACCTCATGTTCACGTCCGGTCAGTTCTTCTTGGGGACCAATAGGATCATTAGTTGAGGAAACCAATGCCTGGGCAGCGGCCGATCCGATAGTCGCTCGTCCACGGTGCGCTTCGCGAATCGTTTCTGCCAATTTGTCCGAATGTACATCTTTCAGCAGGTAGCTGATCGCACCGGCTTTGAAGGCATTCTCGACCAGTTCCTGCTCAGCAAAACTGGTCAACGCGATCACCTGGATATCCTTATCTACCTCCCGGATCAGCCGGGTTGCCTCAACACCATCCATGTTTGGCATCAACAGATCCATCAGGATTACATCTGGTTTGGCACCCTCACAGAGGATGACTGCCTGGTGACCGTCTTCTGCCTCTGCTACGACCTGGATATCGTCATAAACAGAGAGAAACATACGCAAACCATCTCGAACCATCAAGTGGTCATCAACAATCATTACCCTTATCGGTGAAGTGCCATTCATTGTATGTCTTTATGTGGTTTGATAGATTTAAGTGACGAGAATATTATACTATTCTGCTGCCCAGGTTGCGGAAACCTGGGTTCCATTTCCTTTAGAACTCTCAATCTGCAATCTGGCATCGATTTCGCGTGCCCGTTCCGACATGATTTGAATACCTAACCTATCTTCAGCTACCATGGTTGGATCAAAGCCACGGCCGTTATCGCTAACGACCAGGTCCAGGTTCCGATCATCCACGTTTAACTCAACTGAAACTCGCGTGGCTTCTGAATGCTTGGCAATGTTATTGAAGGCTTCTTGGGCTATGCGATATATGGTGATTTTAACATCGACTGGAGGGGGATTATTCTCGGATAACTTGAATTCCACTGGAATACGAGTTCGTCCGGTCAGCGCATCACCCAAATGGCGCAGAAGAGTGGATAATTCAGCTGCTTCCAAAGATGCGGGACGCAGTTCAAACAACAAAGTGCGCATCTCTGCCAGGGCACCCCGCACCAGCTGGCGCAGCTTAACCAGATTACGCTTGCCTTCATCCGGGTTGCGATCCCAGACAGATGGGAGAACTTCAGCAATCAGGGAGGCAGAGTAAATGGTTTGGGTGACAGCATCATGAAGATCACGGGCCAGGCGCGTTCGTTCCTGTGTAGCTGCCGCAACCATTTCCTGGTCTTGAATCTTCTTCAAATCAGTGATATCCCTGGAAAAGATGGCAATGCTGACCACCTGTTCAGAATCATCCAGGATGGGGTACAGGTGATTCTCATAAATACGGTCTGCGCGCTGGTCTTCCCAGGTAATAGGCTCCCGGATTTCAACCAGCTGGTCTCCTTTCATTCTTCTCGACTCCGCGAGTGCTGGATCAAAGAAAGAAAATGCATTTTCCCCGATTGCATCCTCGACAAGAAGACCAAGTCGGGTTGCAGCCTCCTCATTGATATCCAGGATTGTGCCGTCCAAATCTGCCAGTAAGGCAAAATCGGGGGGAGCATTGAGTAAAGCACGTGCCCTGCGTTCGCTTTGACGAAGTGCGGCTTCAGCTTGTTGCCTACTGGTGATCTCTTGTTTTAATTGTACATTGGAGCGCTCCAGCTCTTTGGTGCGCTCTTCGACCAATCCTTCCAGGTTATGACGATGTTGTTCTAACGCTTCTTCGGTTTTTATGACCGAGTTTGCCATTTGTAAACTGGCAGCAATCGCGATCCCTAAAAAGCCAATTTCACCAAGGGGGATGTAAGGGACAAGACCGCTTTCACCAAGAATTTCATAAAAGATACCGGCAATGAAAGGTAGCAAGCCAATTCCTAAAATAATGGCTGGCTGGCGGTCTCCAAGCCGAAATTGCCTGATCAAGGCGAAAATTATGTAACCTAATGTCACAAGTCTGGCGAGTAAATTTATATCAAGCCAAATACTTCCAGCTGAGTCCAGGTCGGCCAGGTTTTCTCCCCAAGGCAGAGTAATTGAGATCAATCCCGATACTTCCCCAATAAATGTTGCCGGAGAGATTATAAAAACGAGGCTTGGCAGGATAAATGTAACTGACAACACCCATAAAAAAATACGCGGCTGGAAATTTGAATAATAGGAAATGTACCAAATGAGACCGACAAATGCTCCAGCAACAAAAATCGAGTCAAATCGGTTGATCGATATAAAATCAGTGACACTCGTAGTTGAATACCACCTGATGCCGTTGAACAATGTGGCGGCATAACACAATGCAAACAAGGCGAAAGTGAGATATAAAAGTTTATTGCCTTCGCGGAGCAAGCCAATAGATAAATAGAGGATTCCAAATCCCAGACAAATTCCTGCTATCAGGCTAACTGTAGTGAAGTATATGTGCATATTGGTTCAATTCCTCATTCAACGAGAAGAGCTGGGAAATGGAGTTTCTCAGCAGCCTCATACCATGGATGTGGAGGCTAATGAAGCCCTATATGATTTCGGGTTTTGACACGAATACAAGCAGCAAATCCTAGAACAAAGGGGGAGATTCGGGTGAGGGTTAATATCTAGATAAAGAGAAACAATATGATTATGAAGCCCATTCAAGATAAATTTTAACATTGATTTTAACTGGCCATTTCGTGCAAAGTGAAAAGTAAACCGTCAAAAGATGGCAATAAGGAGGGGTTTTTACCAAAGAATGAATAAAAATCGCAGATAGAGTTAACCTTTATTTATTTTTTTCAGCAGGGGGATCAACTGGTCGAGGCTGGTTATCACTGGCACAGAGGTTTCTTCTTGGGGCCAATTGCGTACCACAGATGCGTGTTTCAACCAGATTGGATGAATACCCACTGCTTGGGCTCCATATATATCGTTCTGAAGATCGTCGCCGACGAAAACTGCCTCAGAGGGAAGAAGCCCCAATCCATCCAGGCAAGTTAAAAATGGTGCCCGGTCAGGTTTGGGAGGGATACCACCTTCTCCAGCGAGAATAATAACTTTGAAATATCCGGCCAGGTCGGGAAATAGTTTGAGGCGGTGCTTGCCTGAATCAACCTGTCCCTGGGTGTTGGATATCAAAGCTAGGCAATAGTTTTCAGAGAGCCGCTCCAATACTTTTTTTGTTTCTGGAAATAGCCTGGTTTTTGAGTTGACTAACTCCCAATATTCGTCTTCCATATTTTTGAGAACGATTAATTCCTGGTCTTTGTGGAAATGCTGGTAGATATGTCCCCACAAGTCTTTTCGAGAGAAATTTGAATTGCTTTGGTAAGTTCGACGGAACTGGCGATAGCTGGTCAAGAAATTCTCCCAATTCTCAAGTTCCAGATCTGCAAATATCATCCTCTGAGCCGTTTTCTCAGCCAAGCGAAAACCCTCGGCCGAATCGGCGAGGGTTTGCCCGAAATCAAATATGACGGCTTTAATCATTGTTAACTGGATTTATAAATCATCCAATACAACAAATTGGTCTAGTCTTTATCCCATTTTGCAAAATATTCTCCAAACAAATCTTCATCCGTCGGAACGTATTCCGGGAAAGGTTCAGACAGCCAGGTGTAGTTCAGGAAATGTTTGTAATTGACATTCTCACTGGTCATATTTCCAGCCCAGCTGCCGCCGCCCAGGGTATCGGTAAATGGATTGGCATTGAACCAGCTGCCGCTGTTGGCCATGGCGTGGGGCATGTTGCAGTTTACCCGGCCAACGTTTGCCTTAAAAGCGAGCTCGACCTTGCGATCGTCACGTTGGCTGTGGATCGAAGCGGAGTGACCCTCGCCCGAGAAGCGGTGCATCTCCTTCATTCGTTCGACCATCTCGCTGAAATCATCCCATTTCCACACGGTGAGGATGGGTGAAATCTTCTCTCCGGAGAAGCGGTCCTCACGCCCAGCTTTTGTGCCCAGCACCATCAAGAAACGGGTACCTTCGGGGACATCTAAGCCAGCCATCTCGGCGATGTGCGGCGCGGTCCTGGCGACGATCTTGCGGTTTAAAGCTTTCCCGTCAGGCCACATCAACGATCTTAGTTTTTCGCGCTCTTCAGTACTGCACAGATAGCCACCTTCTGCCTTCAGACACTCTATCATCTCATCGAAGATACTGGCCTCCAAGGCAACCGCGTTTTCCGATGAGCAAGAGGCGGAATTATTAGCCACCTTGGACCTGACGATCTTATCAGCAGCTGCTTTCAAATCGGCTGTCTCATCGATTATTGAGATCACATTGCCAGAACTCACAGTGTGACACGGTTTCCCGGCAGCGTAGACCACCTGGACCAGGGCGGCGCCACCAGTGGCGACGACAAAATCACAGCCGGCCATCAATTGGCGAGCCTTCAAGCGGCTGCTGTTTTGCATACAGAGCATCAAGTCCTCTGGAGCGCCAATTTTACGAAGCGCCTTGCGCCCATACTCAACGGTGAGATAGGAGCTGCCCTGGGTTGAGGGGTGGGGGGAGACGATCATTGCATTCCTGGTCTTCAACAAACTTAATCCTATACAGCACACTGTGGACTCAGGATTCGTGGATGGGACGACGTTAGCCACTACACCCATCGGCTTGGCGTAGATCCGCAATCCCCTTTCCTGGTCCTTTTCGACCAGCCCACAGGTGGTGACACCCTTCATATCCCATAAGGTGCCTTTGGTCTTGCTCTGTATTTTTGCAACTTTATCCTCGTAAACGCCGATGCCGGATTCGTCCACAGCTAACCGGGCGAGCTCTCTGGCGACCTCTGGTTTCTGCCATTCCCAACCTACGGCAGCCACCATCTCGTCCACCTTCTCCTGGGGCCAGAATTCTACCTCTTCAAAAGCAGCCCTCGCTCGTTTGTATAAGCTCTCAACTTCTTGAATTTCCTCTGGAGTGATAGTTTTGCTGGTTGACATGATTAATAACATTCCTTAATAGTCGTAAAAATGTTGTGCTATCAGATTTTGTTCCCAAACGCCCACGAGGGGCTAGACTACAGTTTTGGATTAGTATCGGTCTGTCAGGTTTTTTCGCTAGGGTCTTCAACTTCCTCAATGATGGCGAACCCACTGCCATGTAACTTTTTCCTATCTTCGAAGGCTTGCTTCCATTCCTTAACCGTGAAAGTTTGGGCTGGTTTGGTAAAGGTTTTTCTCTCTGAGAGAGGTGGCACAGGACGATCTTCCGGGCCGTCATAAAGATCCTTGTGAGTTAGCTCCTGTCCTAAGGCGGTCATATCGCTTCGTTCAACTTCTTCTATGTAATGAGCGCCGGCGCCGAAAGAGCGCGTGATGGCAATCACGGCCCAGGTTGCTTCTGGAGTGAATCCTAAATCCTGCATTGTGGCTCCGATCGCGCCAAGCATGTCTAGATCGACCGGAGTATCACTTCTTAGTTGAGCAGCCTGGACAATTTCCTTCATAAAAGCAATGTTTTTGCCTGCAACACCAAGTTTCTCTGCCCGGACGAAAATACGCCTGGCAGCCGGATCTTTGAGCATCAAGTTGGAAACTCCCAGCGCTGGATCGCCCAGGTACTCTTCAACAATCTCATTTGCGATCTCAGCAGTTGGCACCCCGGTAGCTTCTGCTTCTTCCAGGCCATCAACCAACAAATTACCGAATGCAGAGTAAGCGCCATAGGCATGACCGAAGGCCAGGATGGAGGCGCCGCAGGCCTGGGTAAGAAAGGTTTTCGATTGAGCGACGATGCGGGAAAGCATGGCTGGCATTGATAGACCATCCTCCAAAGCCAGGATCATGATGTAATTTAGCATTTTCTCTTCTTCGACTAAAGGAATCCTGGATTGAAAGTCAATGAAGAGCATGTCAACAAGCCCGTAGCCAGCTTCCATTAATTCGGTTGTATCGTAGCCGCGGGCGACAATGCGGTGTGCGTTCTTATAGGCGACCTCAGATACCCAGCGGAACGGAGGCCGGGTTGTGTCTTCAGGGACAGTACCATAGGGCCTGGTCGTATAGTCGTATGGCAGTTTTGGGTCACCTAAGTTACCAATGATTTTCTTCGATTTTAAATCACCCATTTTTTGTATTCTCCCGTTTCTTTTTGTTGTTTGGCATATTCCTGACGCTCTTCCTGGCTGGGGACCTGCCGGTCTTCTGGACCAATGTACTTGATCATCGAAAGGTCCAACATTTGCACCATCGGTTCGTTCTTGGAGGCTGCCCAGGCGCGTCCTTTTTTCATATTGAAGAGGGCATGCGCTGCGCAGCTGTACCCGCGACTGACGCTCCCAATGCACCATCCGGCGTTGGGTGAAAAGCCGATCTCCATCAAAGCGGTATTTCCCGCGCCAACGACATTCACACCCACGTATCGACGCCCATCTTTAGCCCTGCGCTCGTGGAAATGTTTTTCGATGGATCTTTGCAGGTTGAGATAAACTCCATCTATTTCTAATTCTTCCTGTTTGAGGTGTGTCGGCTCAG
>CALBUI010000005.1 GCA_937968125.1 uncultured Anaerolineales bacterium
CCAAGGATATCTGCCACGCAGAGGACCCGGAGTTCAGGGAAGTGAAGCCAGCTCATTTTGCTGCCTGCCACTTTGCGGAAGATTTCCTGTAGCAGCATTAATGGTCTCGGAAGTAATTAATTATCCCGGCAAAACCTTGCCGGGATACAGTTTTGTATGGTCTCTACCTTTGACAACCCATATCCCAGAGATTAAAATTCAAATAGTTATTGAGCAGTAAATCCTTGGAGCCATCGAGACAATGAGCGCCTGGCCGGAAAAATTTGTGATCGGATTGACCGGGAATATTGCCACCGGGAAAAGCGTGGTGCGCAAGATGCTCGAGCATCTTGGGGCATATGGCATCGATGCGGACGCGCTGGCTCACCGGGCGATTGCCAAGGATGCACCTGGCTACCAACCCGTTCTGGATACATTCGGCAGCTGGATTCTTACCCCTGAGGGGCAAATTGATCGCACCAAACTGGGCAGAATAGTGTTTTCTGATGTAGAGGCACTTGAAAAATTAGAGGCGATCATCCACCCCCTGGTGAGACAGGCGATCGACCTGTTGGTGCGCAGGGCAGGTCAAAAGGTCATTGTGATTGAGGCCATCAAGCTGCTGGAAGGGGAGCTGCGCCAGGCGTGTGATAATATTTGGGTAACGACTGCGCCAATGGAAATTCAGCTGCGGCGTTTACGACTTAAGCGGGGCCTGAGCGCCGAAGTCGCCCGCCAGCGTATTGCTGTCCAACCACCACAAGCGGAAAAGATCGAGGCAGCAGACGTCGTCATAAAGAACAGCGGCTCATTCGAATCTACCTGGAAGCAGGTTTTGGCAGCCTGGCAGGAAACTGTTTCGGCCGAGATCTTAGAGCCTCCTCAGCCTACCCCGGTCGTAAAGGGCGCCCTGGCGGTCGAACGGGCGGGCCCCCGCCAGGTGAACGAAATCGCTGAGTTTATCACTGAGATCAGCAAGGGGCGCCGGGCGATGAGCGCAGCCGATGTGATGGCTGCCTTTGGAGAGAAAGCCTTTTTGCTGCTCAAGAATGATGAGCGTTTGGTGGGCATTGCGGGCTGGCAAGTTGAGAACCTGGTGGCGAGGGTCAGCGATGTTTACCTGGAACCGGGTCTTCCATTAGGTGAGGCGGTTAGGGTGTTGATGGAGGCAATTGAGGTTGCCTCGCGTGAACTGCAGAGTGAGGTCTTATTATTGTTCTTGCCGCCGCATTTAGGTCGCCACAATGCTGTGTGGGATGCGCTTGGCTACAGCCCGCGGGCTCCGCAAGATTTGAGGGTTAACGCCTGGGAAGAAGCTGCTATAGAATCAATGCCGGTGGGTACGGTCATGTTTTATAAGCAGCTGCGCAAAGACCGGGTGTTGAAGCCGGTTTAGTTCGTACCGAACTGGATGACGGCAAGCGCGGGATTTGTGCGGTGATTCAATTTGTATCTTGATTGCGGCGTGGGAAGCCGCCTGGGAGTTCTAGTCCGTGAACGAAGTCCTCGATAGTTTGATCGATAATCTGACTTTCGTTTTTGAACGTCTGGATCCATTTGGGATTTTAGACGTCATTTTGGTCACGGCGATATTCTTTGTGATCTTGCGTTGGCTGCGAGATACGCAAGCCCTGGTACTCCTGCGGGGAGTACTCCTGGTGATCGCACTAATCAGCTTGCTGACCAGCTTGGAAGTGCTGCCGGCATTTTCGTGGTTGATGCGCACCACATTACCAGCCCTTCTGCTGGTGATCCCGGTTATCTTCGCCCCTGAGATCCGCAGGGCGCTGGAGCGGTTAGGGAGAGCAGGTGCGATCCTGGATAGCGGGCGGGTGACCGCTTCGACTGAAATCCAGGATACCATCGCCGCGGTGGTTGGCGCCACTGCCCGGTTGTCAGATCGTAGACACGGAGCTCTAATCGTGCTCCAGCGGGGTGACAACCTGGAGGAGTACGTTCAAACGGGGATAAAAATGGATTCGGAGGTGACCCCCGAGCTGCTTTTGCAGATTTTCTATCCCAACACACCCCTCCATGATGGTGCGGTGATAATTATCGGATCGAAGCTGGTTTCAGCCTCCTCCGTATTGCCGTTGTCTGCGAGTGGTGTATTATCAAAATCACCGGACCGTGCCATGGGATTGCGCCACCGGGCAGCTTTAGGGATATCTGAGGTGAGTGATGCGGTGGCGGTCGTTGTCTCGGAAGAGTCCGGATCGATCTCAGTTGTTAATGCAGGCCGCATGATCCGGCGCCTGGATGCAGAACGCCTGGAGAATATTTTGCGAGCTTTATACCGGCCCTCACAACCCGTCAAAGGTATTACCGGCTTCTTCAAGAAGCTTTACCCGGGTGGGGGTGGATCGCCCAGGGAGGAGGTTTAAGAATTTGTCACCTCTACGCTGGCTAGTCAGCAACCTGAGCACGTTGATCCTGGCCCTGGTGTTAGCGGTGGTGGTTTGGATCTCCGCGGTGACTGCAGCCAATCCGAATGTTGAACGGAGCCGGACAGTCCCGCTCGAAATTATTGGTCTGGATCCAGATATGCTGGTCGTGGGAAATGTACCCACCCAGGTTCGGGTGACTTTAGAGGCGCCCTCTTCGGTGATGGATTCGATGAACGCATCAGAAAATGCAATCCAGGCCTGGGTCGATATCTCCGGTTTAGATCCCGGCACCCAGGATTTGGAAGTCCAGGTAAATATCAATCCCACGTTTCGACCAGTGCGGCGCACCTCGGTCATTCCTGAATTTGTCTCGATCACTTTGGAGCCACTATTGACGCGAACTTATCCGGTGAGACTTGAAATAACTGGTGAGCCAGCTATTGGATACCAGAAAGGCCGGCGGACTGTGCAGCCTTCATCAATCGTTGTATCGGGAGCTGCTTCTTTAGTGTCACAAATTGATGAGGTGAAGGCCTCGATGGATATCACCGGGGCGACGGAGACGATCCAGCGGGATGTCCCTCTTATTGCCGTCGATCAAAACGGTGAGCCAGTTTCCGGAGTGACGATCAATCCTCTAGATGTGAGAATCACCCAACCGATTTTCCTGCAGGGTGGTTATCGCAATGTGATTGTGAGAGTAGTGACGGAGGGGCAGCCAGCGAATGGCTATAAGCTGACCAATATCACGGTTTCGCCGTTGAACGTGGTTGTGTTCTCCAGCGACCCTCAGTTAGTCAACGATCTGCCTGGGTATGTCGAAACAGAGCCAGTAGATCTGACTGATGCGGTAGATGATATCGATACTTATGTTGGGATCAATTTACCAGAAGGGGTGACAATGGTTGGCGATCAATTCGTCCTGGTTCAGGTCAGCATTGCCGCCATTGAGGGCAGCCTGACGATGTCGCTCCCGGTGCTTCCCAATGGATTATTGCCCATTCAAGAGGCATTGATTTCACCTGACATCGTAGATGTGATCTTGTCGGGTCCGGTTCCAATCCTGGATACGATGACTCCCGACGATGTCCGAGTTTGGGTGGATGTCACCGACCTCGAGCTGGGAACCTATCAGCTGGAACCGCATGTAGATGTGATTCCCGACCGTATTGCAGTCGAGGCGGTCCTGCCATCGACGGTATCCGTTGAAATCATCATTGCCCCAACACCCACGCCAACATCCACATTAGCTCCTGCGCCCGCGGCAACCAGCCAGCCTTGAGAAAGTACAGATGCCAAAACCGGTAGTTGCCCTGGTTGGACGCCCTAACGTTGGGAAAAGCACCCTGTTTAACCGCCTGGCTGAAGAAAGGTTAGCGGTGGTGGATGAAGTTCCGGGCACCACCCGGGACAGGTTAATGGCCGAGGCGGTTTGGTCTGGGGTGCATTTCTCTGTCATTGATACGGGAGGCATCGATCCCACCCAGATCGGGCAGGGTCGTTCTCAAGAACCACTTTCGATTGGCTCAGCGGATTTCATCAACCAGATCAAGGAGCAGGCGGAGATCGCGATCGAAGAAGCGGATGCGATCTTGTTCATCGTGGATGCAGAGAGTGGGGTCACACCGGCCGATCATGAAGTTGCCCAGGTGCTTCGGCAACACCAACAGACCAAAGATGGTGAACCTTTCCCGCCGATATTCCTGTTGGTAAATAAAGCCGACAACGAACAAAGACGATCACAGGCTTACCAATTCTATGAATTGGGGATGGGTGATCCGCAGCCGATCTCCGCTCTGCATGGCACCGGGACTGGTGATATGCTGGAGTCGCTGGTTTCAGCGCTCCAAGTATCCGGGGAGGAGGAAGAGGATGAATCGGTCAAGATCGCCATTGTCGGAAAACCCAATGTAGGCAAATCGAGCTTGCTCAACCAGCTGCTGGGCGAGGAGCGGGCGATCGTCAGCGCGATTCCCGGAACGACCCGGGATGCGGTTGACACCTATTTGTCCTTCGACGATATACCCATCACCCTGATCGACACCGCGGGGATCCGCAAGCGCGGAAAAATTGAACCAGGGGTGGAAAAATACAGCGTGCTGCGCACTTTTCAGGCGATCGACCGGGCCAGCGTGGTACTTTTACTGGTCGATGCTGCCACCAGTCTGACTGCCCAAGATGCACATATCGCGGGTTATATTATCGATGCCTGGAAGAGCGTCGTGGTGGTGGTCAACAAGTGGGATGCAATCACTAAGGATACGCACACGATGACAGAGTACACCCGGTTGTTGAGGCAGGAATTAAACTTTTTGCCCTATGTGCCCTTGCTGTTCATATCTGCTAAAACGGGTCAACGGGTATCCCAGGTGCTGCCAATGGCATTGAGAGTTCAGGATGAACGCTTGGTGCGATTATCCACTTCTCATCTCAACCGGATTCTCCAGGATGCGCAAGACCTGCACCCAGCACCAACCCGGGCAGGAAAACCCTTGAAGATTTACTACGGTACTCAGGTTCGCAACGATCCACCGACTTTTTTGCTCTATGTAAATGACCCGAAGCTGGCTCATTTTACCTACCAGCGCTATTTAGAGAACCGTATTCGCGTAGAATATCCGTTTTTGGGGACGCCAATTCGCCTGATACTCCGCCGCCGCAGTTGATAGTGAAATTTCCTCCCTTCAACCCGCAAACCATGAATAAGATGAGTTTCCTAAGAAAATTCTTAGGTTGATCTATTTGACTTGACCTGATACCATGGCGACTTTATAATCCAATCGCGGGAGATAGCCTTTACCTATCCCGAATTCGCTATTAGACAAGCGATAAGGAATTGGATGGAGCATAATTTGGATCATTTCCATACTGAGACAATCTCAGAATCTCAAGAGCCGGAAGAGAAGCGTTCTGGTTTCATGCGGTTTGTGATTGATATCATCGAGACGCTGATCTTATCGATCATTCTCTTCGCGGCGATCAATGCTGTCTCAGCTCGCATAAGGGTGGATGGCGCCAGTATGGAACCCACTTTGCAGAGCGGCGAGTTTGTGATCGTCAATAAATTAGCCTATACGTTTGGCGATCCATCAATAGGCGATGTGATCGTGTTCCATTTCCCTCGCGATCCGGACCAGGAATACATCAAGCGGGTAATAGGTCTGCCCGGTGATCGAGTGGAGATTAAAGATGGTGAGGTCTTCGTCAACGGAGAGATCCTGAGCGAGGAATACATTGCTGCCTCGCCAGTTTACGAAAATGCTTGGGATGTGCCCAGTGATTCACTATTTGTCCTGGGTGATAACAGGAACAATTCCTCAGATTCCCATAATTGGGGACCAGTGGCAATGGAGTTTGTCATCGGAAAGGCGACATTTGTTTACTGGCCTCCCACAGAATGGGGTATTCTGGACCAACCAGCGACTGCTAGCGCAGCGCCCTGAGCGCGAATTAAGGCGGATTTGCCATGAAGATGGAGCCACGATCGAATAACGAGCGGAATAATCTTTCAGCTTACCAGTGCCCTGAATGTTTAGCAGGCGTGATGCACATGGAAGCCGTCACATACTTCACCTGGCTGCATAAGGAACTGGTCACTGTGCCAAACTTCCCCGCCTGGGTGTGCGATATGTGCGGGCGAAGGGAATTTGATTCACGCGCCATCACCTGGTTGAACACTTTGCTCAATCCCGCTGCAGGCCGCTCACCCAGTCGAAAATCACGACGAGAACCTGGCGTACCTTCTGGCGAGCAACCCCAGACTTAACCCTTCGTTTTCTAAGTTAGCACTTCATTCACTCTAAGTTAAAATGAGATAGATACGGTTCTGCCAGGAAAATCGCAGACAATGATTTAGCGTCCCTGAGAATCCCCCGGGAGATCAGTTCAGGAATTTTTTCCTGCTCAACGGCTTCCACGGTGATGAATTCATCTTCATCACCCGGTAATGGATCAGGCTTTAAGTCCGCAGCCAAATATATGTGCATAAATTCGGTTGAGTAGCCAGGTACCAGGAAAAACTCCCCAATCTTCTTCAACCTCCCAGCTGACATGCCAGTCTCTTCTCGAATTTCCCGGTGTGCACAGACCTGCGGTTCTTCTCCCTCATCGAGAGTGCCGGCTGGAAGTTCCAGCAGCTCTTCACCAACCGCATAGCGAAATTGGCGGACGAACAGGATGCGACCATCAGAGTCAACAGGGATTAGCGTGACTGCCCCTGGGTGGACAACGACATCGAAGGAGGTTTTTTTGCCATCCGGGAGCAGGACCTGATCGCGGCGAACGTCAAAAGCTTTACCCAAATAAACTGTCTCTGTGTTTATTGTTTCATATACCATTTGATCGATAACCTTTTAGGAAAATAAAGAGTAGCCGGTCAATTATACCGGCTACTTCTCAACATCTGATACAGATTTTCTATCCTGCTCAGGGGATGTGCAGCACCTGCCCGGCAGACAAAGTGTAGGGCGACTCGAGATTATTTGCCTCGATGATGGCATTCGGATCTGCTGAGCCGTATTTGCAGGCGATAGTGTAGATCGTGTCGCCGCCAACCACGGTATAGCTGGCCGGGTGGTTTATCAGGGACCTTTGTCCATGGAACGTGTTACCCGTTTGAGGGATTTTCAATGAGTACCCAACTGGCAGGACTGAGCCTGATCCCAATCCGTTCAAGTTAAGCAGCTCGGTCTGGTTGACATTGAAGCGCCGGGCGATGCAGAACGGGAATTCGCCCTTTTGCAGCTGGTAGGTTTGGGGAACACCGGGGGTGGCAGTGGAAACGGGCGCTGGAGTTGGTGAAGGAGGAGGCGGAGGAGAGGTAGGTTCAGTGGACTCAGGCGAGGTTGTTGGAACAGCTTCAGTTGGACTGCTCGAAGTGGGCCCGGTTTCTGGAGGTTGGGTCGGGGCAGTCTCTGCCCCGCCACCGGCAACTGCAGTTTGGGTGGCGATAATGGCGAGCTCGGCTTCTAAAGTGCTCATGGCGCTATCGGGGGTTTCTGTCACCGGTGGAGGTGTAGATGCAGATAGTCTGCAGCCCGCGAGCAACAAAGCTGAGGTCACCATCACAATGAAGATTATATAACGCATGGTGCCCATATAATTCTCCTCCTTGGAATTTCAAATGATAATAATGCGAGTTTCGCAAATGATTTTTCAAATTCTGTTCATGATACTAGCACAATCCTTAAACTGCGTCAAGAAGAGAAAACCCCCCTTGACTATCAGGTTCGCAAGGAGGGTTTGTCCGGTTTGTATGGTTCAGGAATTCGTTTATTCAATTCCAGATTGGATTTCTTCGCGACCGATTGGGCTGGCGACGACAATCAGGCGGTGTGTGTTGCTCTCGTAAGGCCAACAGGATATCAGCGTCAGGCGCTCATCAACGGATGGCAGCAGCCATTGGGCGTTGTGCATGCGCACTTCGAGCTCCTCATACTTCTCAGGCAGGACGATTTTGTTTGTAATCTGGTAGCTGAAGCGGCTGTTTTTTGATTCTACCCAGATAATATCTCCTTCTACGACATCATCCAGGGTCACAAAAACCTCACCAAATGCGTTGTGGTGGCCATTTAGTACTGTATTACCGGTTTCGCCCAGCATGGCAGAGGTAGTGTGCCAACCGGTGGCGCGTTCAGCAGGCACGAGCCATTTCATGAATTCCTTACCCGCCAGCGTTTCGAACTCTACTGGAGCTGGCACCACGGGCGCATCCAGGCCGATAGATTCGATAACTATTCGGGCGGGGACCTCAGGCGGGAGTTGAACTTGAACAGGTTCCTCATCGTCAGGGGATTCTGTATCCGGAATTAGCGACTCAACCTCGGCTGACAGGTGGTTTTGGGGGATGACTTCTGAGGCTGAGGATTCGAGTTTGGCATCCCCAATATCCACCGTGACATAAAGTGGTTCCGGGACATCGAATTCACTATCAACGGTGACTGTCGTCTCAGGTTGAAGGTCGAAGTGGTGCAGTGGAACGGCCAGGGCGCCGATACCATAACCCGGTGATATATTTACCGACAAGAGGGCTGGCACAAATATGGCGATGCACATTCCTGATATGGCCAGGATGGCCAGCAATAATCCTAAAGTGATACTAATATTGTCAAGCAGATTTCGTTTCAATACTTCCATTATTTCTTGGTACCTTTAAAAAATAGTCTTGTCGCCACGCCGTAGAAGATCATTCCGCCGCCCACGAAGCCCAGGGCGAGCGAGATTGCAATCCAGACCGTAAAAACAGATTCCATATTTGCGAGTGAAAGATCGACACCGGTCTCAGGAATTAAAACTTCTTGCGTTGCAATTGGAGTTGGTTGTGCAAAGGTAGGCACGGGCGTAGGGCTGGGTGGAACCGGCGTGTTGGTCGGCGTTACCGGTGTATTGGTTGGAGGAACCGGTGTATCAGTTTGGCTAACGGGAGGCGAGGTCTCGGTTGGCGTCACGGTTACGATGGGGTCCGTTGCAACCGGGATTGTCTCCGTTGGGGTTGCCGTGGCAGTATTGGTTGGAGTGGCAGTGAAAGTCGCAGTGCTGGTCGGGGTTGCGGTGTTGGTTGGTGTTGCTGTGAAGGTAGCAGTGGGGGTGACCAGATATGTGTTTCTAATTCTGCAAACCCAGGTGTCGTCGGGTTCCACAAACACATCTAATGGTCCTGGACCAGCTGTGGATGCGGTATCACCATCGCGGTCTTCGCAGATTATTTCTTCATCGTAAAGGCTAAAGTTCGTCCCTGTACCTGCGGTTTCGCCAACAGTGTGGGTATCACCAACCGGGTCTGGATCGATAGAAGATCCAGCGGAAACAACCACTGGACCGGTAGTGTCTCCATTTTGAGCATCTGCAAATTCTGTTTGCCCATCGATCTGCAGGTTGAACATCCCTGGAGCACTGGGCGGGATCAAATCTTTTATGACCTCTATCGTTGCATCGAAAGGAACCCGGAGATCTGTAATTTCCACATTTTCACAAGTGCACTTTGCGGTGGTTTCTGCAGAGGTATCCAGTTCACTCGTGCAGCTGGGTTTATTGTCCGAGCCATCTGAGCGAGAATTAGCCCAGACAGTGCAAGCATTTACATCCGCAATTCCATTGTCATCGCTATCCTGACATTTGATAGTGATTTGGGCAGTTTGGAAAAAAGCGTTTTGACCCTGGTCAAGGTCGCCACAGGAATCACCTGGATCTTCACTGATTTCGCCGTTGTAAAATGGTCCTGAACCACCGGTCAGATCCAAGTCAGAGTTATCTGTCGATACCACATGTAAGTAATCGTTGTAGCACGCGCCTCCCAAAGAATTGGGATCCCCACCATCAGTAGCGATGAACATGCCTACATCCCAACGCTGATCCGATGTAGCAATAAATTCCCCAAGCAAGGTGACAGTTATATCCTCGCCCTCAAGACATGAAGATGGGCCGGAGAGCAAGATAAATTGAGCCAGCCTAACATCATTTGCAGTACAGTTGAGGCTGTTTATGTCAGCCGATTTGGTAGCGTTATATCTCTCAACCATACAACCATCATTCGAGCCACCATGACTTAGCAAGGTGGTGCCCTGACCTTCGAGGAGGCTGCTGTTCTCGGAATTTGTGTTGGCGGCAGCTGCGGTATAGAACAGCATGCCAACGTTTAGCAGAATAATTCCTGAGAGGATTCCCAGGAATACCAAATATCCTCCAACCCTTATATACTGTTTTGTGGCCATTTCCTTCTTCCCTTTCCCAACACCCGTTATGGAGAAAATGAAAAACCGGCCCGGAGGGCCGGTTTCGCTATTCGCTCCCCGATGACCTAACTATCCGGATGGATAGGTAAGCGACCATATTGAGTCAAAGGATCGTCGCAATTCCCTTAAAAGCCTATTTTGTTAGCAATGAACTACCAATGATAACGCCGGAAAAAGCACCGCGTTACATTAATGACACCCATATTGATTATACTACATGCCCAAAATTATCCCGCGCAACCCAAATCCTAATCAAAAAATTGATCTTGTTCTCTTAGTGGGAACAAGATCAATGTAGATTTTTCTATCCGCTATCAAGATGCAGATCGTACTAGG
>CALBUI010000006.1 GCA_937968125.1 uncultured Anaerolineales bacterium
CCGCAGCAGATCCAATCTGGTAAATCCTCGATCGTCACTTCCAGGGCAGCGAACAAGCTGCGCATCGAATGGTTATATTCCACGCTGATGCCTTCGAGGGAACATCCAGGGTAGTAACCATATTTCATGGCGAAATCCTTCCTCCAGAGGAACCGCAGCCATTAGGCTGCGGACTGTAATTGGATTAATGGTCAGACCTTTTTTCTAAATCAAGCGATTTCCGATAGACTTTTCGGAACTCACCCCCACCCAAAGGTAGGGGTGGGGGCTTTACGCGGCCCCGCTTGAAAAGCTTCCAAGCCAGGGGGAGGTTTTCGATCAGCTGCCCAGTTAGCAGCTGGGTGATGCCCGCCACACTTGCGTCGTGGATTTTGCCATTCAAGCGCATGTTGTCCACAAAGCCGCGGTAGTAAATATCTACTTCTTTGACCCTGGGAGGGACACCTTGCTGCATGGCCATCAGACGGGCGGCGTTAATCGCCGCGGCAGGTTCAACCCCCTGGGGACAGCGTGCTGAGCAAGTCTCGCATCCAACGCATAACCAAATAGCAGTGCTGTTTAGCACTGCATCTTCGCGACCCAATCGAATACTATGCATCATTTGAGCTGGTTTGAGATCCATCTTATCCCCCAGGGGACAACCAGCGGAGCATTTACTACATTGGAAACAAAGGTTGGTGTTTTGCCCGCTGAGGGCTTCAATTTCAGCTCGAAATTCCAT
Organism: uncultured Anaerolineales bacterium; assembly: GCA_937968125.1. Lineage (GTDB taxonomy): Bacteria > Chloroflexota > Anaerolineae > Anaerolineales > UBA4823 > PFL25. The sequence continues at coordinate 722 of CALBUI010000006.1, forward strand.
TTTGGGCTCCAGGGACGTTTATCCGGGCAGACAAACACAAAGAGACAGGCATGAGGAGCATGCCCGTCTCTATTGTAGAGAATTAGGATATCAGCTGACAATTCCCGAAAAGCTCAAAGTCTGAACCAAGTGGTTCGAATCCCTCCTAAATCCAACCTCGCCGAACAGCCTCCGCTGTCGCCTGGGCCCGGTTGGAAACTTCTAATTTTTCCAAGATTTCCTGAACCCGCCGTTTGACCGTCGCTTCGCTCCAGAACAATTCTTCAGCGATAACCTTGTTATTGGCACCTTCAGCGATAAGGGCCAGAATTTTCAGATCATCATTAGTTAATCCAGCTTCTCGCTTAGCTTGCTCTTGAGCGAGTTTCTGGTAATTGGTCATGACTTTGCTCACCAATGATGGGCTGAGCAATTTTTCCCCACGCATTACTGCGCGAATCGAATCTGGCAGGGTTTCATGAGAGACGCTCTTAAGCAGATAGCCGTGTACACCTGCCTCTAAGCCCTGCTCTAGATAGATTTGATCATCGTAGGTAGTCAAAAGGATGATTTTTACTTGCGGATATGATTGGAGAACTCGTCGAGCGACATCGATACCACCCTGACCGCTCATCTGGATATCCAGCAGGATGACATCTGTTTTATTTGCCGCGAGGAGGGGAAATACCTGGGCGCCATCTTCTGCTTCGCCCACGATCTCAAAATCAGGGTGTATGCTAAGCAGGTTTCGTAAGCCATGCCGGACTACGGGGTGGTCATCGACGATGAGAATACGGATGGGTTCCCAGGAGTTCGAATCGATCATAAATTTGCTTTGATCTGGTTAGTTTTATTCATCAAGGTATTCAGGGTTTTGCAAATTTAATTCAATCTCGGTGCCTGAGTTGGGAGAAGAGTTTACTAAGATTTTGGCTCCCATACCTTCCGCTCTTTCCTTCATACCTAATAACCCAAGATGATCGCCAGGTGTTTCAAAGGCTGTTTTTGGGTTAAACCCCACCCCATTATCCCCAACAATGATTTGAAATGATGTAGGACTGAAGAAGAAAGATACTTTTGCTAGGCTGGCCTTCGCATGGGAGATCACATTTTGTAATGCAGCCTGAATTATGCGGTAAATATCAATTTCGATTTCTTTGGCTAAACGTCGCGGTGTTCCCTCGACATGAACCTGGCAATCGATGTCAAAAGTGCTGCTAAAAGTACTCGCGTAGCGTTTCATGGCGACAACTAAGCCCATCATATCTAATACAGGCGGGTGGAGATCATATATTACGCGCCTGATCTCGCCATCCACCTCAGAAAGAAGATTTTGCGCTCTGGCTAAATTTTCCGAAGCCCGGTCAGGATCATCAATCAACGCCTGGCGGGCGGCTTGAGTTTCGTAAAGCGCGCCGATTATCGTTTGGGTGACGCCATCATGCATGTCTCGGGCAATCCGGGTCTGAGTATCCTCCTGGATGCGGTACGATGCACTCAACAAGCGTTGCAACTGGCGGGCTTTTTCCGCCAGTGACCAGCGAGCGGCTTCTAGTTGACTCGTCCGTTGGTTGACTTTTTGTTCTAGTTCGACATTAAACCCGCGCACCCGTTCATATAAACGCGAATTCTCGATCGAAACGCTTACCTGGTTAGCTACAGAAGCCATAAAAGCCGTTTGTTCGTTGGTGAAGTGATCTACCTCCGGGCTGGCCAGCTGCATTAATCCCACCAATTCACCTTTTACCTCCAGCGGTGCACACGCCACAGAGTGGAATCCCTCACAGATACACACATCGGATGTACAGCGGGGATCGTCGCCAACATCACCAGCGAAGAGTACTTTACGGGTCTGTACCGCTTGACCACACAGGCAGTGACCTGGATTCAGAAAGGCTTCTTTTTCTGCCATTTCACTGGATATACCCCGGTGAGCTTCCAGGCGCAGCCCGGAGTGGTTGACCCCCTCGATAAAGACCATCCCGGCTTCTGCATCCAGAGCGTCCAATGATTCCTCCAAAATTGTAGATATGGTTTTATCGAGATCCAGGGAGTGGCTGGCGGCAATCGAAAGTTTATTCAAAGCGGTCAATTCTTCCGCCCGTAGTGCCAGCTGTTCTTGGGTGGATAAGTAAGCGTCTGCGGTTCGGTATGCCCAATGGATCACCAACCATGAAAATACTGGACCGATAATCCCCAAGACGATTATCCCGAACCAGGTGGGCCACGGCCAGGCGGGTTCTCCAACATGCCGACTGTTCTCGATCAAGGTATACGACACCCCAATGAGGGCCATCAAGGCCGGAACGACCCATTGGGTGATAGATAATACCCGGAGTAAATCATGCTGATCCCCCGAGGGTGGTTTTTGTTTAGATAAACCAAACATAGAAATTCAAATCTTGCGATGGATGTCAGGGTGTTATTACTTTACAGGATTTCCAGCGTGAAAGCAAATTAGTGAAAAAAAGAACTGATCGAATTATTGCATCCCTAACCAACCTGATCCGAAAGTTCAATTACTCAATGATCCTCAATGAACCAAGGGAATGAATCCTGGAAGTGTTGAACTGCGACCCCAAAACGCAATTCAGATGCACAGACAAGGAAGGATTTTATTGACCAGAAGAGCTTATAAAACAAAAGCTGGAGCACTCACGCTCCAGCTAGTTCAAACAATATCTACTTACAAACGGATCCTGGAATGTGAAATCTAGTCGCCAGTGATCGGTTCGAAATGGCTATCAACTTCAGCAGTGGCTAGATATTCCTGAATGGCAGTTTTCAGCGCGCCTGGGCTGAAGCCATAAGGGCCTAAACCGCCAGCGTAGACGACCCTGCCATCCGCTCCGACCAGATACAGGCGGGTGGGTTTGGCTGCGTAAGCCTTGCTGACCGGGTCATCCATCTCATCCACGTAAGTGCGGATGCCGTACTGTAAACTTTCTTCACACTGACCAGCAACTGAGCGGCGTTCCTCGATCGTTGTGGGATCATAGATCTCGGTGGCTGTCTTGGGGATGCCTTTTTTCATAACCTTGCCCAAGAGGCCGCCGCCCAACCACCAGCCATCCTTGGGATGGGCTTCGCGGATGTAGATCGAGAGGAACTGCACCTGGTCGTGGTACTGCTTGTACAGATCGCGGAGACTCACGGTCCCTCGCACATAAGGTGGTCAGGTGAAGCTGCCGAAGACCAGTGCGACAGGTATCCGATCCCGGAAGTCGGAGAGCCGTACCTGGTTTTCACCAGCTGCATCGGACAGCTCGAAATCCGGGGCCAGGTCGCCTACCTTGGGTGCATTGGCATCATACTTCTTCTGCCAGGCTTTTTCTTTTTTGATGTAGTGCACGGTGCTGGGCATGAGGATTTCTGATTTCCTTGCTGATAGCGGTTAATTTACTTGAACTAATTATACACAAGTAAATTTCCTCTTCTTCAAATCCTCAACTGCGTTTGTGGCTCAGCATGGCAGCATCGATAACAACCTGGTGTTGGACTGTATTTCCCCAGTCGGACATTAAGTCTGTTCCTGATAGGATTGATTTAATACCGTATTACCTTCAACCTTCCCAAGCTTCCATAACCTCAGACCGACCAGGATATACCATGCCAGCGACAGCAATCCCCCGCCGATATATTGCAAAGCGATGATTGCGGCTTGAATAGTGGTATAGTCCCCGGTGCTCGTGTAATGACCACCGCCGACAACACCTATCACTAAGAATCCCATACCCAGGATGCCCACCCAGGCGTTTGCTTTACTGAAAGCTTCGCTCCGGAGCATGACGATCGAGAGGATAAACCCGGATAGCCAAACCAGCTGCATTCCTGTGTAGAGACTGCCCGATCCTCGAGTGACAGCAAGCATCGATTGCCCAGCTGCCAGTAAGATGGATTTCTGTGCTTCTGTCGCCGCAGAGGCATACTCTTGACTGAGGGAAAGCATTGAAAAGGCTGTATTAGTAGCAAGGAAAACCGCCATCCCGACAAAGACAAACGTGGTTGCGATTAACGACCAGGTTCGATTGGATTGTTTGAGAACTGCGTAGAGCGCGAGAGCCATCGGACCCCAGAGAAGCATGATGACGATATCGCCCAGTCCCAGGAAGAAGAGCCCGGTGATCGGCCTGTCTTCAAATACCGTGAACCATTCGAGTACGGTCTCCGGCGGTGGGCTGGCGAGGTTGGCTGGAACGTAGATTATCAACGTAATTACATACATCAGGGCACAAATCAGGGCCGCCGCTCCGCCAATTCTGTAGAGACTACTCGAATTGGAGTCGGTAGCTTCTGTACCAGTTATAGTCACGAGGTGATACCTCCTTATGATCTGAGTCGAAATAAGTCTGAACGGGTTGTCGGCGGGATTTATCGGTGTGAAGATAATTATAACAATGCCACATTCGGTTGGAATGTAGCATTTGATTTTGAGTTGTTGAATTTATAAGGTTGGGGATAACTGAACTGTTGCATCTCTGGCGATCTCTTCATGAGGGAGACCCATTTAATAAGAATTTACGCGCCAAAAGAAAGGTAAATGGGAAATGAATCGCTTTTTTGGTATTTTGAATTGTGCTACTTAAGTCATGCTGGTCTAAATGACCAATTCTGCCAAATTTTCAACCCGCCGATCCCTCAAACGAGCCCGTATAGTTTGAGCTGCCTTGAGGGTCAACTGGTGTCCAAAGCAGCAATCCTCGTCGATGACCGGTTGGAGTTGCTGGTAATCGAAATCCAAGACACGACAATCAGTCAAGGCTTTCACATTTGCTGTGGATCGGTTAGGAGGAATGAGGGCAGACCAACCAAAGACTTCACCTTCACCAACGGTGCTGACAGTGACATCTCTGGTAATTAAGTTATTGGTGATTTGGCGAGTGAGTGATTGCTCGAAATCCCTATCCGGAACTTTGATGATGATGCCAACTGTCCCTTCAAGGACCAGGTAAAAGTTGGTCAGTCGCTCGCCTTCGGAGATAAATTTGTGGCCGGCTAGCATGGCTCCCTCCTCAGCAACCCTGGCGAGATCATCGATTTGTTCACGGGTGAAACCTGCGAAGAATGGGTAGCGGCGGAGCATTTCTATCGAGATCATATTTCCTCCTTCAGTTAAGTTTCAAATTTTCTAAATTCGTTTGAGATTGATTGTCTTCATCAGATGTGAGAAAAGATGACAGTTGGGGTAGCAGGTCATTCTGTAAGGATTGTTTTGTTACATACGCAATAGCCCCCGCGGCTTCGGCCTCCTGGCGATAAATTTCATCCTCATGTATGGTGAATATCACTACCGGTGGTGCAGAAGCGGAGGCTCGAATCTTGCGTGTAGCTTCAATGCCACTCATTCCAGGAAGAGTGATATCCATAATAATCAATTGAGGATCTTTTGCTAAAGTAAACGCGACAGCTTCTTCTCCGCTGTTTGCTTCAACAACCTGATATTTCGAAAATTTAACTTCTAACAATTTTCGTAAAGCCCGACGAACTTTGCGATGATCCTCGACAATCAAAATTGAAGCTGACATAAGTAGACGTCATTAAATAAATCTGCTAATCGCAGTTGTGTAGTTATTTTGTCAGAATGTGAACTACTTGTCTATCGGGGAAGTTTGATCTAGGCTGTGAGGGAATTCTGTATATTGACAACCAGATTCTAAAGAAAAATCTCTCAAAACAAATAATACTAACCGGGAGAAATTCTCCCGGGGGAGATACAGTGACTGCAAAAAAATGTTATTAATCGAGTGGGGTTAATCCGTGTTGGATGGCGAACTTGACCAATGTGGGGAGATCATCGATGTCCAGCTTGTGGAAAATGCGGCTGCGGTATGTCTCAACGGTTTTTACTGACAAGGAGAGTGAGGCTGCAATTTCTGCGCTGGAATTCCCTTCGACGACTAATTGCAGAACCTCTCTCTCACGCGGGGTAAGACGTTCAAGGGGGGCAGGTTTATCCGAAGCTTCTTGCTGGAGTAAATAATCGTCAATTAATCTATCTGAGAGCTTTTGGCTAAGATAGTGGTGACCTGAGCAGACTGTGCGGACGGCTTTAACTACTTCGATTCCAGCTGATTCTTTCAGCACGTAGCCAAGCGCACCAGCCGATAGGGCACGATTGACATGCTCGATTGTCGAGTACATTGAGAGGATGATAACTTGTGTGGAAGGGCAATCGCGGCAGATTTGGTATGTGGCATCAATACCGTTAAGTTCGGGCATGGTAATGTCCAAAATAGCCACATCAGGACAGAGCTGTTTGACAAGCAGTATTGATTGGCGACCATTGGCTGCATCGCCAACCACATCAATGTCAGTTTGCGCATCAAGCAAATAACGAAGACCATCCCGGACCACGGCGTGATCATCTGCCAGAAAAACAGTGATGCTCACAGGGGAACCTCGGCGGTAATATTCGTACCCTGGTCCGGTGAAGATAT
>CALBUI010000007.1 GCA_937968125.1 uncultured Anaerolineales bacterium
ACCAGCGCGGGAGGGGACATTTCATTCAGCTGACCATGCACATCAAATTCAGTGCATGCGATAAAATCTGATCCCAAAATCGATGATGGCGTTTCCGCTAGCCTTTCCGAAGCCAGTTGGATCATCCGCTTGTCCGCCTCCCGGCTGAAGGAGAACTTTGTGATGAAACCCAAAGCCAGGGGATAGGTTTCTTCATCTTCGCAATACTGGATAAGTTTTGGATTCACCTCATAACTGGCACCAGATCCGATCAAGATCAAGCCTGACACCCGGTCTGGTTGAGCAAGACAAAGCTGCATGGCGATGGCGCCACCCATCGAATGCCCAGCAATCACTGTTCGTTCTATTTGCAGTTGATCCAGCAATTTTCTAATGTCTTCAGCATACTCGCTGATCGAAGCGCTCCCTTCTCCAGGGGAAGCGCCGTGACCCGGTAAATCAACTGCCAGAACATCAACTCCTGGTAAACGCCGCAGCTCTGTCGGCCAGTAGAGATAAGAACCACCTGCACCATGAATTAAGAGCAATGGCGTCTTACCTTGTGTTTTCAATTTAGATCGCCGGTAATGAATATCTCCCACAAATGGCATCCCAAATCACCCTTTATCAGCTGGCGCGTTGCTGCGAGCCAACCGCCAGAGTCCACTACCGAATCCAATTAAAAAACCACTCAAAGCAAAATATGGTGTATTTGATAGAACTTGCTGTATTTGTGAAACCGTGAAATCTGGAGTTCCGTGCCCATGTATGCCGCTTTTCAGCGCCATCAACAGGATCCCCAGCAGGGAAACCGCTAATCCTGCTCCTAACCCAACAAGGCTATGGCGCAAGATGATCTGACTTCCACCCTCAACAGGTTTGACCAACACCCAAAAAGCAGCCCAGATGCAAATCGCGCCAGAGATGACGACTACACCGATCGTGTTCTCGTCTTCGATTGTCAGCCAGATTAATACAATAATCCCAAGCAGGAAGGCGGATATTCTCAGCCCCAATCTTTTTTTCAATCTCGACTCGCTGCTCACAGTTGGGGCTTGATTCCATCCCCAGGCTGCCTGGAGAGCGGAAATAAGACTTGAATCTTTGTCCCTCCGCCTAAGACTCCGACAGAACCACCGATCAACTCACTGAATTCCTGGATGTTATCCATCTCCGCAGATTGGAAGGGAAACTCCATCTTTTTTGCGGTATCTGCACAGTCTTCGATCATCAGCTGGGCGACCTGCGTATCGTGTTTGGTGAGAATGAGAGTCAAATGGGTCGATCCATTCCGCTTTCTGGCGCTGCCAATCGCCTCTTCAACCAAATAATAGATGATCTTTTGGTCGATTATTGGCAGCTGGTTGACCAGATTTTCATCCATATCCAGGTCAATCTCAAGATCGAATAGCTCGTCCATCTTTTCGACCAGCAAACCAAGTGATTCGATCAGAAAATTAGACCCAGTGGAAGTTGGCCGCAAGGTGAAGATCAAGCTGCGAATCTCACGGGTGGTATCGCGGGCTAAACCTTCCACTTTTTCGAGCTCCTTGTGGGCCGCGATGGGATCCTCTTCCATCAACCTGCGGGCGAAATTCACCCGCATTGCCAATGCCGATACGGTCTGGCTCAAGCCATCGTGCAGCTGCCGGACGACTTTTTGGCGGATCAAATCGTCAATCTCACGATTGACCTGATCTATTTGGGTATTAACTTCGGTCTGTTTTCTTTTTCGGGTTCGATATAGGCTGACGGAAATATACAGCCGGTTGATTTTGTGCTGAGCTTGTTGATCAGAACTCATTCAATAATCATAACTCATTTAGGATTCGTATGAGTAATCTCCCAATAAAAATGGGATTACAGAAAAGTAAGCAACGTTGGCAGGATGGCCTTGATCGCCCTTGCCCGGTGGCTGAGCTGGTTTTTTTCCACCACGCTCAACTCAGCCATGGTTTTGTCCAGTTCTGGGATGAGAAAGATAGGGTCATAACCAAACCCTGCTTCACCACGCTCAACTGGGATGATCTCCCCTTCACAATTTCCCTCAGCAAAATGCGTCTCACCCCCCGGAGATGCTAAAACAATTGTGCAGTGAAATCTGGCAGACCAGGGTCTTGGTTTTCCCTGCAGCTGCGCCAGGAGATATTGCCGACGATCCTTATCATCCGCACCAGGTTTCGGTGAGTACCTGGCAGAAATAATACCCGGAGCGCCGCCCAGCACCACCACCTCTAAGCCTGAATCATCTGCCAGCGAAGGCAGCCCGGATATGGATGCATATGCTGAAGCCTTCCTGGTAGCATTTTCAAGATATGTGCTGCCGGTCTCTTCGACTTCCAGTGTGAGTTCAAGATGATCAGGGGTGACAATCTCAAAACCCGAGTCAACCAGCAGGTCCTGCAGCTCTTCAATTTTCCCCAAATTCCGTGTACCAAGCAAAAGTTTTTGCATTTTTCACCCTGGCTTATCAGGCAGCAGTCTGTTTTTTTTGGGCTAATGCAGCAATTATACCCATATATGCAATTCTCCCAATATAAAATAGCATATTATGTCTAGTTATCCCACACAGATTGACGCATTTATCTAATTATGTTATAATCATCCAAATTAATAATAATTATTTTGCGAGCATACCTGTTCAAATGAATCAAACTCGCCAGTCTCTCCGGCTGAACGTCGGATTTCTTATTCACCAATCTGTCGGCTCCAGCCGGGTTTTTTATTTTGAGCTTCCGACAATTTTTATTGAACCTGATCTAAATTTACAAGACCTAAAAGGGAGTGCGAAAATCTCACGCACACCTCAGGGATTGCTGGCTCAGGTGAAACTGCGCGCTATCATTCAAGCTGATTGTGCCCGCTGCCTGGCAAATACTGACCAGCAGCTGAACAGCGAATTTACAGAGTTATTTGCCTTCTCGATGCGCAGTGCAAGCGAGTCAGAGCTGATTTTACCCGAGGATGGCTATATAGACCTGGGTCCCTTGGTCAGGGAATATTTAGTGTTGGAAATACCGATCAATCCGCTGTGCCAGCCTGATTGCCAGGGAATCTGCGCAGTTTGTGGTGAACCTCAAGGAGACCAATCCCATCTCCACAAAGTGGACACTCGGGATCCACGCATGGCGGTACTAGGAACTTTACTGGAGAATCAAACTATGGAGTAATTCTGATCACAAGACACCACACCACCGCATAAACAGGCTTATCCTCTTGCAGGAGGGATGCTCGTGTTTCATTCAGCTACACACAACTCCTTAGTTGATCACAATTTATTAAGTACGATTTATTTATTGATTCTGGCAGATTCGGATCGCAAGAAATCAAAATTTTTCATTTAAAGGAGGCGGCCTTTTGGATCTAAACTCACTGAAAACCCGTGGTTCTGCAATTACTTTGGATTTCAATTCTGACAAAGACATTACTGAGATTGAGTACCCTTCGGATTTCGTGCAGTCCGTTCCCCCATTTGGTCCTCAAAAGAACCTGGAATTCATCGGCTCTGATGATACTATTGGTCTCTATCTCAAGGAAATGGCCCATATACCTCTACTCACAGCCCAGGAGGAAATAGATTTAGCAAAAAGGATCGAGACGGCACATACAGCATTAAAAAAACTTTCCCAGAACGAGCATTCGCTGACCAAAGACCAGCGAGCAGGATTGGAAGATCTGATCCGCGATGGGTACCTGGCCCGCGAACACCTGATAAAAGCCAACACCCGGTTGGTGGTCAGCATAGCGAAAAAGTACCTTGGCAATGGCGTACCATTTCTGGACTTAATCCAGGAGGGCAACCTGGGTCTGATGCGGGCAGTGGAGAAATTTGAGTACCAGCGTGGTTTCCGGTTTTCCACCTATGCCACCTGGTGGATCCGGCAAACCATCACCCGGGCGATCGCAGACCAGGGGCGTACGATCCGGGTTCCCGTCTACATGACAGACCGCATCCGAAAAATGTACCGCATCCTTTACAAGATGGAACAGGAGCTGGGCCATCCACCGAGCGAGGAAGAACTGGCCAGCGAGATGGATCTCGATCCTAAAAAGGTCAAGTGGATGCTGCGAGTCTCATGGACGCCGATATCTTTGGAAAGTCCGGTTGGCGATGATGAAGACTCTGAATTCGGCATGTTCGTGGAGGATAAAGGCTCACCCTCGCCTGCGCAAGCTGTCTACCATGATATGCTGCGCGAGCGGATCAACGATGTACTTTCATCCCTTACACCCAGAGAAGCCCGGATTCTGCGCTTGAGATTTGGGCTCGATTGCGACAGATCCTATACTTTGGAGGAAGTCGGCCAGAAATTCGGTCTGACCCGCGAACGCATCCGCCAAATTGAGGGCAAAGCGCTACGTCGATTGCGCAATCCCCGCCAGGCCCGGATGCTGAAAGAATACCTATAAGCAAGCTTATAGACAGGCCTATAGGCAAGCCTATAGACAGGCCTATAAGCAAGCCTATAGACAAGCTTATAAACGGGACTTGACAAACTTATTTTGAAGGCTTACACTCTTTGAACTAATAAACTGTTGACCGGAAATTATGATCCGAATATTGAACATCCAGGCAAATAAAATGATGGCCATGCGGGGATCACATCCACGCGTCTTGACCTGGATAGCAGCAGAGAGTGATTAGCAATTATCACCTGCAATTAGTATGTGAAATCAGAGGCTGTCCAGAGATGGACAGCCTTATTCGTTAGATAAGACCTAGAGCGGCGAAGTTGATCATCTTAACATTCTTATTGAACTTCGCGCTACAATAACTTTAGAAATCAATTTGGAGGAGATCCATGCCAAGCAATATCCTAGTATCTGTCGCCTGGCCTTACGCGAATTCCTTGATCCACGTCGGCAACATCACCGGTTCATATTTACCGGCCGATATCTTCGCCCGCTACCAAAGACTGGCTGGCAACCGTGTCCTGATGGTTTCCGGATCTGATTCTCACGGCACCCCGGTCACGGTGCGAGCGGATGCCGATGGTACCACCCCACTGGATGTATATTCACAATTCCATCTGGGATTCTTAGAACTTTTCCAGCGGCTTGGGCTGACTTACGATCTTTTCACCAGCACACATACAGAGAACCACTTCAAGGTATCCCAATCGATCTTTCTGGCATTAGATCAAAATGGCTACCTGTACACAGACAAACAGAAACAGTGGTACTCACCAACCCAAAACCGCTTCCTACCGGACCGCTACATCGAAGGTATCTGCTACGTGTGTGGCTACGAGAGCGCGCGTGGTGATCAATGCGACAACTGCGGGACTTTACTAGAAGCAACCTCACTCATCGATCCCCGCTCAAAAATCGATGGATCAACACCGGAACTGAAAGAGACAGAGCATTACTATATCGATCTGGGAAAACTCCAGCCTGGCATTGTAGAATTTTTACGCCAGCGAGAAGATTATTGGCGACCTAACGTGCTAAGACAATCTCTGGGGCAGATCCTGGCCGACAATTTGCACGGTCGAGCTATCACCAGGGATCTTGATTGGGGCATTCCAGTCCCTATTGAAGGTTGGGATGAAAAACGGCTCTACGTCTGGTTCGAAGCCGTAATCGGATATCTCTCAGCAAGCATTGAATGGGCTCAATTGAGCGACCAAGCCCAGGTCTGGCATGATTGGTGGTATGACCCAGAGGCGAGAAGTTATTATTTCATTGGGAAAGATAATATCCCCTTCCATGCAGTCATCTGGCCAGGCCAGTTGATCGGTGCTGGAAAATGGTTTGCTAAGATCTTTGAAGAACAAGAGGGTGACCCGCTAAACCTTCCGTATAACATCCCGGCAAACGAATTCATGAATTTAGAGAGTGATAAGATCTCAGGCAGCCGCAACTGGGCCGTATGGGGTTTAGATTTCCTCGACCGCTATGATCCGGACACACTCCGTTATTACTTGACCGCCAACATGCCGGAAAGTAAAGACACGGATTGGGACTGGCAGGACTTTCTCAATCGCAACAACAACGAATTAGTTGCCACCTGGGGCAATCTCGCTAACCGGGTCTTATCATTTGCCTATAAACATTGGGATGGTGAAGTTCCCACACCCGGTAAGCTGCGCCCAGCAGATCTGGAGATCATTGAAACAGTTGAAAAGGGATTCCAAAGCATTGGTGACCACATCGAAGCTGTTCGATTACGGGCAGGATTGATCGAAGCCATGCGCCTGGCTGCGGAGGTGAATAAATACCTGGATCAAGCCGCACCCTGGTTCGAGATCAAGACGGATAAAGCTGCAGCAGGGACTTCGATTTTCACAGCATTGAAAGCGATCGACTCGCTGAAGGTCTTGCTCTCGCCATTCCTGCCTCACTCGAGCGAGCAGCTGCACAAATACCTCGGTTACGATGAACCTCTGTTCGGAGAACAGTATACCGAGACAATAGCAGACAGCCTAGGGGATCATCAAGTCCTGCGCTACAATCCAGTTGGCGCCAGCGGCAGGTGGGAACCCAGCCAATTACTTGCTGGGAAAAAACTGAGCAAACCTGGTCCCCTGTTTCGAAAATTAGAGGACGAAATTGTGACCGCCGAACGGGCGCGTTTAGGTCAGGAGTAATCGATGAAAACTTTACTCATCTTGCGGCATGCCAAATCCAGCTGGAGCAACCTTGCTTTGGCTGATATCGACCGCCCACTCAATAAACGCGGCAAACGGGATGCACCTCGCATCGGGGAATTGCTGCGCCAGGAGGACCTGATCCCAGATCTCATGATCTCCTCACCGGCGGTAAGAGCCAGGAAAACAGCTAAAGCGGTTTCCAAAAACAGCGGGTATGAAGGTAAGATCGAAATTCACGCGGATTTTTATCCCGGTGATCCCTACTCTTTCCTCGAGGCTTTCTATTCAATTCCAGAGCAGCATGATCGAGTGCTCATCGTGGCACATAATCCTGGATTAGAGGAGCTGCTATACGTCCTGACAGGGGAGTCAGCTCGCATGCCAACTTCCGCCCTGGCCCAGGTGTCGCTGCCAGTCGACAGATGGCCAGATCTGGATGACGATACTGAAGGAAAACTAGTTAATTTTTGGCGGGTAAAGGAATTAGATTGATTCTCCCCTCTAATATTCCTTAAGAACGTTTTTTCAAGGTACTGCCAAAAAGGACCAAAGCGGTTCCGCTCAAGGCCAGTCCGAAAACCGCATACAGCAGGAAGTTTGAACCACCCTCATTTCCCTCAGCAGGTTCAGCGGATGAAGTCGATTCAACCGAAACCGGGCTTGCCTGGGCTGAATCCCTCATGGCAACCGGCATGGGTGAGGGTGTGCTGGTCGCGGGTCTGGAAGTCGGCACCTTCGTCTGAGTAGGCGTTACGGCTGTCTCAAGTGGAGTATCCAGTTCGATCGATTCTTGCGGATTTTCTTGAGTCTGACCTGCCCGAATCAGGATCTGTTCACCAGGAAAGATAACTGACTGATCATTGAACCCATTCAGCGCCATAAGATCCGTCAAGTTCACCTCATAGGCATTAGCAATATTCTCCAGGAATTGACCCGCCTGGACAATGTGGATTAACGAACCGTCAGCCGCGGGGGTGGCGATGGAGATTGGTTCGACAGGGATTGCAGTTGGTACCGGTGCCGCTTCTGCTGCACTTGCTGTTGGGGCAACCGCAGAATCCGAAGCGCTCCCAGGTGCACCAGTTTCATATCCCACAACAAGTGTGTAGTACACCCAATCCCCTGCTTGTCCTATGCCAGCCCCGACGTGGGTGAACCAAGGTGAGATCATCGTTTCTAGATGGAGCGTATCCTGCCACATCTCGTAAACCGCCATGTTGGTTGACAAGTTAACACCTGCAGCCACATTTTCAGAGATGACAACAGGAGCTCCACCACCAAACCCAGCTGCAACAGCCCGATCCCGCGGACTTGACCCACCGGGACCGGTGTGCGTCCAGCTCCCAATTTCAGCCTGATAATTGCTCTGCTTTTGAGCAGCGGACATGAGCGCACTGTTCACCTTAAGCGCAGGTAAACCATACGCAGCCCGCAAGCCATTGACCTCGGCGATCAATTGGGAAGCATCACCTGCCTGGGCAAATGCTCTTTCAGCCCCCGTCGCCAAAGCAGGCAAGAGAAAAAAGAACGTCAGAATTATGTGGGAAATCCTTTTCATAGGTCCAAAACCGGGGACATATTTTATCTCAAACTCATGTCTATCAACCGAGATTAGAAAAATCACATATTCAAATGCTCAGGTATTCCTCGAATATATAGCAAACCACATTCCGATACATTCCAGAACAGTTCTCCTCCCCTCAAAATTCCAATAAGACTTATTTCTCTTCAGAAAGAAAACGTATGACGATCTCCATGGCTGACATGGCTGCTTGCTGCTTGATGCTCTCCCGGTCTCCGGAAAATAAGAAATCCTTCGCTAGATCATAATTTGGCGTACCCAAGCCAATCCAGACCGTGCCCACTGGTTTCTCTTTGGTACCTCCATCTGGGCCGGCGATTCCGCTCACAGAAATCCCAAAATCTGCATTTAGCAAAGATCTGATTCCTTTTGCCATTTCCAGGACAGTTTCCTTACTTACGGCTCCAAAGGTTTCCAGGGTGGCTGGGGATACTCCTAAAACTTCTACTTTGACTTCGTTGGCATAGGCGATCACACCGCCGGAGAAATATGCCGACGAACCAGGCACATTGGTGATCAAATGCCCGATCATTCCACCTGTGCAGGACTCTGCGACCGCCAATGTTTGTCCCTTGTCTTTCAACAGCTTTCCGAGCATATCTTCCTTGAGTAAAGTCATGCAAGAATTATACCGACCAATTATTCTGTCATTTGTCAAATAGCCATGCCCTCATGTTAAAATAGGCCCACTTTATGGAAACCAGCGAACATATTCAAGCAGTCTTGGATTCAGCACCCACGAAAACCGGTTGCTATCTGATGAAGGATGTGGATAGCAAGGTAATTTACGTGGGAAAGGCGGTCAACCTGCGCAGTCGCCTCCGTTCGTACTACCATTCCAGCGCGCAGGACAATCGAAAAACTCGCCAGATGGTTCGCCGGATTACAGATATCGACTGGATCGTTGTAGGCTCAGAGCTGGAAGCCTTGATCCTGGAGATGAATCTGATCAAGAAATACCGGCCACACTTCAATGTACGTCTCAAGGATGATAAGCGCTACCCGTATATCAAGGTGCATTGGGCAAAACCATTCCCAAAACTGACAGTTACCAGGCAGATGGTCAATGATGGATCGCGGTATTTCGGTCCCTATACCAGCGTCTGGGCAGTCCACCAGACGCTGGATGTCTTGAGACGAATTTTTCCTTATCTCACCTGCGATCGAGAGATAACCGGAGAGGACAAACGGGCATGTTTGTACTATGATATCAAACTGTGTACCGCGCCCTGTATTGGCATCATTAGCCAGGAGGATTACCGGCAGGTTATAGACGATCTGTGCGGTTTCCTATCCGGGCGGACACAACCAATTGTCTCGAGATTGCAAGAAGAAATGGAGGTCGCGGCCAACAATCTGCAATTTGAACGCGCGGCCGCACTGCGGGATCAGGTAAACGCGATTGAGAAAGTCGTTGAAAGACAGAAAGTGGTCTCGACTGATTATGTCGATTCAGACGTGATCGCCATGGCTCGTTCGAATGGCGAAGCATGTGTGCAGGTCTTTTTCATCCGCAGCGGGAAACTCATTGGGCGGGAATACTTTCTCCTCCAAGGTGCGGAGGATTCAGCCGATGCGAACGTCATGGCCGGTTTTATTAAGCAGTTTTACGACCAGGCTTCAATGGTTCCATCCCAGGTCCTATTGCCGCACGAGATCGAGGAAGCCCAAATCATCAAGCAATGGCTGAGATCACGTCGCGAGGGCGAATCCTTTAAAATCATCATCCCTCGCCGGGGGAAGAAGCGTGAATTAATCCAGCTGGCTGCTGAGAACGCAACGGAAACATTGAATGCCCTGCAAGCTCGCTGGCAGGCCGAGAAACATCGCCAGACAGAAGCCCTGGCTGAACTGCAGTCAGCCTTGAATTTATCAAACCCACCAAACAGAATTGAGTGTTATGACATATCCAACACGCAAGGGACGGCTGCAGTTGGCAGCATGGTCGTCTTCGAACAAGGCGTCCCCACCAAGAAGTACTACCGCCGGTTTAATATCCGCAGCGTAACCGGACCGGACGATTTCGCCAGCATGGAAGAAGTGCTGCAGAGGCGTTTCAATCGCTGGCAGGCTGCCCAGGAGCTGCTCGACAAACCTGGGGAAAAAGTAGACCAGTCCTTTTCCCTGCTGCCTGATCTATTGATTGTCGATGGCGGCAAAGGCCAGCTGAGCAGAGCTGTTGATGTTTTAGAGAAGTACCAGTTATTAGACCGGGTGCCAGTTGCGGGACTGGCCAAACAAAACGAAGAGCTCTTCATTCCCGATCAAAACACGCCAATCGTGCTCCCTAAAAACTCCCAAGGATTATTCCTTTTGCAGAGGGTGAGAGATGAAGCGCATCGTTTTGCGATCACCTCTCACCGCAAACAGCGTACAAAGACTGGTCTGGCTTCCCGACTGGATTCAGTAATGGGGATTGGTCCTGCGAAACGAAAAGCGTTACTTGGTAAATTCGGTTCGATTCAGAACATTCAGGAGGCGAGCATTGATGATCTAGCCGCCATTCCTGGGATATCAGAAAGCCTGGCCTATTCGATCAAAACCCAACTAGATTAAAACCAATTTTGAGGAAGAAAAATGGCAAAAAAGAAAAAGAAGCAAAAAGAGCTGTCCGGCTATGAGAAGAGAAGGCTGCGCACCCAAAGGATCATTTTCATCGGTGTTGGGATCATGATTATTCTTTCCATGGTGATCTCTCTCGTTGGCAATGTCTATTAATTGATCCAGTTTCAATCAAAGTTCACACTTGTTGGGGGAAATGTTCGTGCAAATGCTCAGGAGGGGTTGAATTATCGGATCCAACCCAATTAAGAGTCTCAATTTAATTGGAATAAACTATAAGTTCAATCTCCAAAAAGCAAGCCTCATTGATTCAGAATCACAAATTTAGACTATTTCGGGTTCATTTCTCAGTTGATTCTTTAGTAATAATTTGGTAAAATAACAGAAATGTAAGGTTCCTTTAATCATTCGCTAATAACCCGCGGGGGAGGCCACGATTCCCCGCCCTTCAAAACAGAATTTGATTAAACGAACCTACACCTCAATTTAAGCCTATTATCTCAGGCGGAAATCCATAATTAATCAAACCGATTTATAACCAAAAATCACTCAAGAAAAGGAAGGGAACCATGCGAACGTATAAACCCATCATTCTCGCTTTCGCGCTGATCTTCATCTTTGTGTTCTTCTTGACGACCAGCGTGAGCACCAAAGCCCAGCAGGTTAGCGCGGTGATCGACTTCGAGGGCATCCCCCCTGGCACGATAGTCGACCAGCTCTCGTCAGGGTATGGAATCAGTGGCGACCCAATCCCGGGATTTGTCGCTGTGCGAGCCTTCAATCCAGATTTAGGTGATGTCAACGCGGCGATGATCTTCGATGCCCGCTGCCCACCGGGAACACCTGCGGATTGCTCTGGTAACGATGCTGATCTTTTTAATCCATCGTTTGGTAATACGCTCATCATCAGCGAAGATCTTGATACAACCGATCCTGACGACGGAGATGTTGCCGGATCCTTCATCCAATTTGTCTATTCTGATTTCGCGGACAGCACAGGCGCTTTTGTGGAAAGCCTTGAAGTTCATGATATTGAGGAAGATCAAGGTGAATTGGAAGACGCCAAGATTACATTCTTTGGTCAGGGTGGAGCTCCGTTAGGAGTGCGTGACATTCCACATACCGGAAATGGCGGCACAGCTCTCGTACCCGTAGGAATCGATGGGGTGATTGCGATGGAAGTCGACCTGGCTGGCTCGGGGATGATTAACAATATCCGCTTTAGCGCAGAACCAACCGCCGTTGAACTGCTTTACTTTGAAGTAGATCGGCCGCTCAACGGTGATGTCAACCTGAGCTGGGCCACCGCGGCTGAGATCGATAACGTTGGCTTCTTCGTTTATCGTGGTTCATCTCCGAATATTGAGGCAGCAGAACGAATTCACTTTGAACCCGCTGGCGGAGGTTCCGGAGGCCACGAATACTCGTACACCGACAATCCAGGCAGCGGCTCCTGGTGGTACTTCCTGTCTGACATCGATGGTCATGGCGTGGAGACATTCCACCTGCCGGATGCTCAGCAAGCGATTTACAGCCACACGACCTTCTTGCCGCTTTTGGTTGGCAAATAGTAATTTGGTTCGCCGGTTACCTCTTCTGTTAATACTCTTGGGTTCTATGATCGGCCCGCAAACCTCCCTCGCTTCTCCCAGGGAACTGCCCGATTCTAATCCTCGTGTCACGCCTGTTTCTAATGGCTTGATCGTGGAATGGACGGTACCTTTCCCGATGATTAGCGAAAGAGCAGAAGGACGATCTGTCGTTGAAATTCCAGGTTTTGATACCACTAACCACCCAGGAGCGCCGAGGGTACCTTTCTCATCAGTCCTGGTTGCCCTACCTAAAGGTACTAATCCAGCTGTAGAGGTCATTTCGTCTGTCGAATCGACTCACCCACTTAATTCCCAATTGGAGATCGGCAAGCAGCCGGAAGGTGTAAAGCGCGATTCCAACGGGCAAATTATCGGGGGCGCATTTGACAGCCCATCCTCGGAAGTCAGTGGCCCGACCGAAGCAGTCCAATTAGAGCAAATTGGTATTTTGCGTGGAGCAAACCTGGCCCGGCTTTCCTTCTTCCCGGTACGAGTCTTGGGTAAGGATATGCAGGTGACTACCCACCTCGAGGTAAAAGTCAACTTTGGCGCTCAACAGCTTCAATCAACCATCACCAAACCTGACCCATTGCTATCTTCTTTGAAATCAGCAGTGATCAATCCCGCGCAATTACAAGCGACAGCATCAGATAGGCAAGTTGCACCACCAAAAGTTACGAAGCAACTAGCGAGCAACCCAACAGCTGCTATTGAGGTTTCAGAAACCGGGATTACCGAAATTTCCTATTCTGATCTGGCCGGGATCGGTTTTCCAGTGAGTACTGCTGATCCAGCCAAATTGCACCTTGCGCGAGCCGGAAAATCTGTGAATTACCAGTGGCTTGGAGATGGCGATACAGTCTTTGAATCAAATGAGAGCCTGCGCTTCTTTGCCGATCCACGCTTCAGCCGCTGGACATCAGCGGACACCTACTTCTTGTCAGCTGAAACTTCGAACGGGGCACGCATGCAATCTAAGACAGCTGATACTGGAACAGCCGGTGTCCCCAAGGTTGAGAGGCTCTTCGAGGAAAATAACCTCTATACCCCTCAATGTTACTGCGCCCCTATTCCAGCAGGAAGAGATGGCGATCGTTGGGTTTGGGAAAAGCTGCAAAAACCTGCCCCATCAGTTGGAACTTACCAGTTCCAGCTTAAGGGAGTTGATAAAACACAGACAGCCGAGATGAAAATCTGGTTTATCGGCTACACCTCACTCCCCGCTAACCCAGATCATCATGTTGAAGTAAACCTCAACGGGAATGACCTGGGCACCAAACAGTGGGATGGGAAGAACGCGTATGAGGCTAATTTCTCCTTTTCCGGTAATTTTCTCAATGAAGGTGAAAACACCCTCACCATCACAATTCCAGATGTTCCAGGAATAACCGTGGATGGGAACTGGTTGGATGCCTTTTCGGTTCGCCACGCACTCTCTGACGCAGTATCTGTAGGAGAGTCAATCGGATTTACCGGTCCCAACCACAACCACAGTTATGCGGTCACCATGGCCTCTGCAAGCGGGGTTGGTGTTTTTGATGTTAGCAAACCTGACGAACCTGTCATATTGGATGGTTTCCAGATTTCCGGCAACCAAATCACATTCTCCAATCCCAACACAAACCAGCCTCACGAATATTGGGTCACAACTTCTGCTGGCATCTCGTCTCCCAACAATTTACGCATGGTCAGCCAACCCTTGATTGCTCCCGGATTCCAGGGTGCGGATTACCTTGTCATCACCCCCTTGGAATTTATTCCTGCTCTGGGACCCCTGACAGCTCTGCACCAATCAAATGGACTAACGGTTGTTTTAGAAGATGTCCAGGCGATATATGACACTTATGGTGAAGGGCACCCAGATCCATCTGCAATTAAGGCGTTCCTTCAAGACATCTATTTCAATTGGAACATTCCCCCAACATATGTACTGATGGTGGGCGATGGTACCCATGATCCGCGGAAGTACCAGGCTTCCTCCTCGGAAACGATAATCCCACCCTACCTGGCTGTCGTTGATCCGTGGGCAGGCGAGACTGCTGCCGACAACCGCTATGTGACGGTTGACGGTGGCGACTCCTTACCGGATATGCTCATCGGTCGCCTGCCAGCAAACAATATTTCCGAACTCAATTCAATGGTTTCGAAAATTGTTCAGTATGCAAACAAACCATTTAGCCTCTGGCACCACCAAGCTGCATTTGTCGCTGATGATAGCGACCCAAAAAGCGGCGATTTTCCCAGCCTAACTGAAATTCTGATTCGACAATTCCACAATGATCCGTTTACTCCTATTCGGCTTTATTTCGATCCAAATTTGGATACGCCAGAAGATTTCCGAACGAAGATTCAGCAAACATGGAACGCCGGTAATGCCCTGATCACATTTACCGGGCATTCATCGATCTACCAATGGGCTCACGAGGTTTTACTTCACGTGGATGATGTGCCCAATTTGATTAATGGGCAGAAGCTGCCCGTGGTTCTGGAGATGACTTGTTTTACAGGCTCTTTCCAGATGCCTGACAACCCGACCTTGGACGAGGATTTATTGAGGCATCCAGGAGGTGGGGCAGTCGCCGTGTGGGGAGCAACCGGTCTCGGTGTTTCAACCGGGCATCACTGGTTGGCAGAGGGCTTCATGAGCACAGTGTTCACACACGGGATCAGCGATATTGGCACAGCTGCATTAGCAGGCAAATTGAACCTCGCCTCGGTTGGTGTCAATCCAGATTTAATCGATACATTTACCCTGCTGGGTGACCCAGCAACAAAACTCGAACGCTCTTTTCAAAATTATATTCCTATCACTAAAAATTGATTCAATGGAGGAATTACCATGTCAAAGAAAATCATACCCATCCTAGTTATCGCTACTTTTATTTTGTCGGCGGTGTTGTTGGCATTACCTCAAAGTGCCTTGGCTGCCCCACAATTGGGGATCACACCCACGCCCCCAACAACTGAGCCTCCGCCAACGACTGAGCCTCCCCCAACGACCGAGCCTCCGCCAACAACTGAGCCTCCCCCGACAACTGAACCACCTCCCACAACGGAACCACCTCCGACAACGGAAGTTCCAGCAACCACAGAACCACCACCAGTTACGGAAAGCCCTTCAAAACCAAAGGAGACTGAAGTGGTGCTTCTCCCTGCGACTGGAGAATTTCCAATCGATTCATCTCAGGGTATGCAGTTGTTCTTTGCCCTGGTATTAATCCTTTCCATTGGATTCGTACTCATCCGGACAGTAAGAGGCGAAAAAATTAAGAAATAATACCTTGAGCTGAGGTATGCGTAATATTGGTGTAATCTTCATTCTGGCTCTAATCGGGATGTTAATTTGGAAAGCTTCAGTACAGGAGCGTCCTGTCCTATCAACGCGGGTAGCATCCGCGGCGATAAATCTGCAAGCCGAAGCTGATACGCCTCTACCCCGAAGCGTCGATCTAAATTCTCCTGGGCTTCCAGCAGAGAAAATGGGTCCCCAGAATCGAGAATTGACCCTTCAACCGCAGAAGAATCTTGAGGAGGCAGATCCCAGGGTTGAAACAAAAGCAGTGAAGGCTGACATGGTTGAAGTATCTGAACAAAATTCAGAGCCCAAAGATCGAGTATTTGAGCGGATTATTATCCCTTCAATAAAAGTCAATGCGAAGATCGTAACGAAACCATACACCGAATTGACCTGGGATTTAACCAGTCTTGGTCATGATGTCGCGGCTCTGGATGATGTACCCACCCAAACCACAGGAAATAACCTCGTCTTTGCCGGACACGTCACTGTTCGCAACGGGAGCCATGGACCATTTAGATATCTCTTCCGACTGCTCCCGGGAGATATTGTGATTTTGGAGGACGAGGAATATACATACACTTACTCAGTGCGCGATCAGATTCTTGTTTACCCTGAGGAGAGTTCAGTGTTGAATGATACACCTAACCTCCAGCTGACCCTGATCACCTGCACCACATATGATGAAGAAACTTCGACCTACTTACGCCGAAGGATTATTTTGGCCGATCTTGAAAAAGTCGAATTAAAAGAGGTGCTGCACGATAAACATGCGATAAGGTAACTACCACATGGAAGCCGGTTCTCAGAGAACCGGCTTTTTTTATTCTGGTGTTGTAAGAGTACAGTTTGATATGCTGGTAATTTCTGGTAAATAAGCAGATTAGTTGAGCAGATTAACAGGTTGGTGAAAATCTAACTTGACCTAAACAAAAAATTGTCATAGAATTCACTGACAATCAAATAATTTTACGGCTCAGGTACCTGTCCCCCCGGATGGGAAGGTTTAATGGCGAAGCCGGTTAAAGTCCGGCACTGTCCCGCAACTGTAAGTCAGCCTGAATAGATCCATCATTCAAATCTGACAAGTCAGGACGCCCGCCCAAGTCGTGATTTCCACCTCCTCGCGGATAGAGGGTGGGAACAGTTGGTTAATAAAGTCCCTACCCCTATCGCCGGCGATAGGGGTATTTGGTTATCAGGATTGAGTTGGTCAAAAGCAAATTTCAAAGGAGTTATTCATGACTGCATCACATAAAGCCACCATAACAAAGAAGCTCATCTTACTCGGTGTAACAATGTTGCTGATTACGGCTTGCTCACCAGCAACAATAGAAACGGAGACATTACCGACCTCGGTACCTGAACCAACGAGCACGCCTGAACCTGAACCCACCCAAGTAGAACCAACAGAAGCGGCAACGGAAACTCCCGTCCCTGAGCTGGAAGCAGAGCCGCTTATGTTCACCGATGATTTGGATCGGGAAATAACCTTGGAAAATCCGGCGCAAAAGATTGTTTCGATGGCTCCCTCCAACACGGAGATCTTGTTTGCAGTTGGTGCGGGGGAGCAGGTTATTGGAAGGGATGAATTTTCAGATTACCCGGAAAAGGCTGGCAGTTTGCCCAGTATCGGGGGAGGATTCGGTGATTACAACCTTGAAGCGATCGTCGATCTCGAACCTGACCTGGTCTTAGCGGCCGGGATAAATACACCGGAGCAAGTTAAGGCCTTAGAAGATTTGGGTGTAACGGTGTATTTCCTCCAGAATCCTACTACTCTCGATGAAATGTACGAAAACCTGCTGACCGTCGCCGAGTTGACTGGTCACGTGTTAGAGACAGAGCAGCTGGTTGAGGAGCTTAGCAGCCGCGTGTCCAATATTGAATCTCTGGTCCAGTCAGCGGAGGAACGGCCGACAGCTTTTTACGAACTTGATGCCACCGATCCTTCAGCCCCCTGGTCAGCTGGATCAGGTACATTCATTGACACGCTCATTACTATGGCGGGTGGAGCCAATATTGCTTCTGATATGGAAGGCCAATATTTACAGATTTCGATCGAGGAGCTTTTGGTCCGTGATCCTCAGGTGATCCTGTTGGGTGATGCTGCCTACGGAGTTACTCCAGAATCGTTATCGGAGCGCACTGGCTGGAGCAATATGAGTGCAGTTGCCAACAACAGAATATTCACCTTCGATGATAATCTCGTCAGCCGACCGGGTCCAAGGTTGGTGGATGGTTTGGAGGAACTGGCCAATATTCTCCATCCAGAATTTTTTGAATAATAGGATGAATCCAATCAAGCCTAAATGATGAAGCATCCATATTTGCTGAATACGATGTTGTTAATTACTGCGCTGATACTCAGTGTAGCTATTGGAGCAGTTAATATTCCCCCAGGGACGATCGCCCGGATTATCCTCGATACACTCCCCCTTCCAATTAATGCGGAAATCATGTCTGACACGATGGAGACGATTGTCTTGCAGCTGCGTTTGCCTCATGCTATCTTGATCGCGATGGCAGGGGCAGCGCTGGCAGCCAGTGGAGCCGGGTACCAGGGTTTATTTCAGAATCCCCTGGCGGATCCGTATTTGATCGGTGTTGCCTCCGGGGCAGGCTTGGGAGCAGTGTTAGCGATGTCCCTAAATTGGCCCAGCAATCTCCTGGGCTTTTTCTCCATTCCAGTGGCCGCGTTCGTGGGTGCTGCTCTAACCGTGATCATCGTTTACCGGTTAGCCCGGTTCGGCAATATACTCTCAACAACAAATCTGATCCTGGCAGGTGTTGCGGTTGGCTCTTTTGCCTCCGCATTGACCTCGTTTATTATGCTGCGGTCGGAGGGCGAGATTCGGCGGGCTATCGCCTGGCTGCTCGGAGGATCAACCCTCAGTGGATGGCTGCCTGTTCTAGCTGCGCTGCCGTATATCATCGTTAGTCTGGTCATGTTAATCGCCGCAGGGTATGCGTTAAATGTGCTCCAATTTGGGGATGAACAGGCTCAACAGTTGGGCTTACCGGTGGAGCGGATCAAGATATGGATAATTATCGCGGCCTCATTGGCTACCGCCACCGCGGTGGCATTTACTGGCGTGATCGGCTTCGTCGGCCTCATCGTCCCACACATGATCAGGATCCTTTGGGGGCCTGATTATCGACAACTCATCCCTCTCTCGATCCTGGCGGGCGCCACGACCTTGCTGATCGCTGATTTACTGGCTAGAATTATCTTTGCCCCACAGGAGATCCCAATTGGTGTGATCACCGCCCTGGCTGGGGCGCCTTTTTTCCTCTGGATCTTACGGCGCTCACAGCGGGGTGTGGTTCAAGTTTGAATTAAAGGACTGGTTCTCATGCTCAATATCCACTCAATAACAGTCAACTACGGTGAGACGGAAATTCTCAAGAATCTATCTTTAAAGATTCAAGCAGGAGAAGTCGTCTCTTTGATTGGACCTAATGGCGCCGGTAAGACCACATTGATGCGGGCGATCAGTGGGGTCTTACCTCTCCAATCAGGCTCAGTAGAGATTGATAACGATGATCTCGCCACCATGTCAATCTCAGACAGAGCGCGATTGCTGGCTGTTGTGCCGCAAGCCCGCAGACTGCCCCCCGAATATTCGGTTCGACAAGCTGTTTTGATGGGCCGTACACCTTATCTGGGTTGGTTGGGAAATTTGAGTAAACATGACTATGACAGAGCCAATTGGGCGCTCGAGCGAACCCAGATATCAGAATTCGCTGAACGGAGGGTAGACAAGCTTTCTGGAGGTGAACAGCAATTGGTGTTGGTCGCCAGGGCATTGGCCCAGGATTCCCCCGTGGTCCTCCTGGATGAGCCCACAGCCCATTTAGATCTACGCCATCAAGCCACTATCCTGGACCTGGTTCACGACCTGGCAAGAGAACGAGGGCTCGCAGTCTTGATGTCGCTTCATGATCTGAACTTAGTCAGTCTCTTCAGCGACAACATCGCCCTGCTTGGCGAGGGAAGAATCCTCGCTTTTGGAAGTCCTAATGAGGTACTCAGCCCTAAATATCTTTCAGATGTTTACCAGGTGCCATTGGATATCCTCCCCCACCCGTATCGTGATGTACCCCTTGTACTTTTAAATGGTCATGATGATTGATTGAATTTGACCCCTACTCAGAACCAAGCAAATCCTCCACCAATGTGAAGAACTCTGGCACTGAGAATGGCTTATGCAGCCAGGTGATTTGCTTTTCTTCCAGGAAGGATTTACTTTCAGTCCCCATTGGATGACCGGTGACAAACATTATCTTCACCTGCGGCCATTTTTCCTTGACCTGATTAAATAAAGCCAACCCACCCATTTCCGGCATCACCATATCACTAACTAGCAAATCGATCACACCAGGATTGAGATCGAATATCTGCAACGCCTCAGCCCCATTCGAGGCAGTCAACACCTGATATTCTTGCGCTTCAAGCAAATCCTGGATCGCGTTTAATGTCGTCGGGTCATCTTCTACAACTAATATAGTTTGTCCATCTCCCTGAAGAGGAGAAGAATATTTTGTAGGATTAATGTCGATTTGCTGGGTGGGCAGTGTCGGTAAATAAATCGAGAATTTGGTTCCCTCATCAATTTTGCTTTGGACATCGATGTAGCCGCCATGCTGCTTCACAATACCATAGGCTTGAGCAAGACCCAGTCCGGTCCCTTCTCCGATCGGTTTGGTGGAATAGAATGGTTCGAAGATATGCGGGATAACATCAGCTGGAATACCCAATCCTGTATCACCAACGGTGATTGAGATCCATTCTCCAGTGGGCAGGAACGGGCTAGGAGGAATTTCACCCGGTTGCAGCACCAATTTGTTGAGATCAAAGCTCAACACCCCACCTTCAGGCATCGCATCCCGGGCATTAATCGCCAAATTCATCAACACCTGCTGCAGGCGTGTGGGATCTGCATGGACCGGGAAGGAACCAGGTTCGTATTTGAATTCCACTCGAATTGTTTCGGGCAGCACGCGTTCAAGCAACCGGTCAAATTCCTTAATAAAGGGCAGCAAATCAAGGGTACTTTGTTCCATCACAGATTGGCGACTGAAGTCCAAGATCTGCCTGATCAAACTGGATGCACGCTGAACTTGCTGTTGGATGATGGATAATCTTTCGAGTCCGGCGGGGTTTAATGCCAGATCTTTTAGCAGCAGATCGCTGTAAACCAGGATGGTAGCCATGATATTGTTGAAATCATGGGCAATGCCAGCCGCCAATTGACCAACTGTAGCCAACCTGTCCTGCATCTGGATGCGAGATTGGTTATGGCGCTCCACCGTCACATCCCGGAGCATTAATATCCAGTGAGGATTATCTCCCCCCAATGCACGCGTCTCTATTTCATAAATTCTAGGCTTTGCCCCATCTAAATTAATTTCTACGGATTGAGGATCATCAGACCGCTCGATTAAATCCTCAATTGAATATGGACCTAACCTGTCTAACCCGGAACTGGATTCCTCCATCCCAAGCTGGAAAAGGATTTCACCACCGTATGAGTTGACCAGGACAGGGTTATAGTCCTCATTTAACAACAAGACTCCAACTGGCAGGCGCTCCACTAATCTTGATAAGCGTTCCTGCTCCCTTTCCAACATTACGACCAGATGCTGAACCTGTTCATATCGCCCCACATTGCTGAGAGCGACTCCTACCTGGTGGCAGATGGCCTGGATCAGTTCCAACTGGTCAGCCGAAAATGCCCCTGTTGCATGATGGTACAAGCAAAAAACTCCCATCAACTGTTCACCATGGATGATGGGGGCTGCCAATACTGATCTGGCACCGTCCTGCCATCCAGGAAATTCATTAAACCGTTCATCCTGGGAAAGATCAGGAATATTTATTGCTTCCCTGTTCGAAGCTACCCAACCTGGAAAACCCTCTTCAAGTTCAATATCAATTGGAAGATTGACTTCTACCGGCTCATGTTGATCTGACTGGTATAAATTCTGCCACCTTAGTATCTTTCCCTCTGGCAGATACTGGAGGGCCAAACCAAGTGAGCCGCCAATAGCCTGGCAGGTCAATCCAATTGCCCTTTCCAGAATCTCATTCGAGTCAAGGCTGGGGGCTAACTCCCTACCAATATCGTAAACAAGGCTTAGATGGCGTTCCTCTGTGGCGACTGCTTCGTAGAGGCGCGCATTTTCAATGGCAATTGCGGCTTGATCACCCAACAGTCTCAGCATGTGGGTATCGGATTCCGTAAACGCACCGGGTTGGACGTGAGAAACATTCATCACCCCAACAACGCGGTCGCC
Organism: uncultured Anaerolineales bacterium; assembly: GCA_937968125.1. Taxonomy (GTDB): domain Bacteria; phylum Chloroflexota; class Anaerolineae; order Anaerolineales; family UBA4823; genus PFL25. The sequence goes on from CALBUI010000007.1 coordinate 21,904, forward strand.
AATTTTGAGAGGCAATCCGATTATCGATCCTGACCAAGAGCTTGGCGTCCCGGCATATAGCGGATCGGCACGCAAATCCGGGACCATGATTGGATGCCCGGTTTTTGCAACGGTCATCGTCAGCCCATTAGAACGAGGATTTGAGAATGGTTTGTTCCTCTTTCCATCCCCCCAAAGGGCAGTGCCGAAGATGAGCTTATCGCCATTCTCAGAATGGTACAAGAAGATATGGCAGTTCCTCATTCCAGGGACCAGGGCTAAGGCACATTCTGCGATCGTATCAAGCACTTCCTTCAAATCGAGGCTGGCAGTCAAAGTTAAACTCGCCTGCCTCAAATTTTCCATTTGAGAAACATTCCTCTCCTCCCCCGACTTCCTGGAGCTGATATCCTCAACAGTACCTTCAACCCACTCCCCTGCGTTTGAATCTTGTTCACCGATCAACCTGGCATTTATAGATGCCCAGAAGCTAGAGCCATTGATTTCCTTCAGCTGCACCTCAAGACCGGTCACTTGGGATTTCAAATGCAGCTCGTTATTTAAATCTTCCCATTCATCTCTGTCAAGAAACAAATCTCTCATCTTGATAGCTTGAATATTTTCAGAAGAGTCAAAGCGGAAGATCTTGAGTAACTCCGTATTTGCCAACAAGATTTCGCCGAATCCGTCGTAGGAAATCCGGAAAACTCCAACGGGTAGATTATCGATGATGGATTGAGATTCATCATCGAATTTTCTTGGCTGTACTTGGGGGTGTTTACTAAATGTCTTTGTTTTCGGCATTCCCCACCGTTCAAGAGTATAAATGATTTTCAACCATCGATAAGGATGGCTGGATTTATGATTATAGCCATTCAGGCATTTACTCTGCCTGAATCAGGCTATCTAAAATGTCATCAGCAGCTTTCAGTATTGATAAACAGAAGATATATTGACTCAGTGCATGAATCAAGCCAAATCCTTCACCAAGTATAACTCCCCACGCTGAAACCCACGTCCAAGATAGTATTGGCGAGTTCCCACCGCTGAGATCACAGCTAACTTTCGAAAACCATTTTTGCGGGCGACTGATTCGGCTTCGACCAGCAATGAGGTCCCCAAACCAGCATGCTGAGCTGATCCAGATCGCTTATCACCCATTTCCAGGGATTGGCCGTAGACATGAACCTCCCTGATTATAGCCGCCCCTGTTAAATCAGACAGTTCCGGATCCGGTGAGTTCGATCCGTGAAGGGAAAGGCGGAGAAAACCGGCTAACTTGTCGTCAGAGGTGTTGTAAGAAAGGAAGTGTTCTTCAAAGCCATCGCAGTTAAATACTAAATCTTCGCGCTGAAGTTCGGTTGCAGACACAGTCTCGCTTCTTACTTCGCGGCAACGAACACATTGGCAGCGAGTGCCGCGATTTTTCATCTCCAGCTGGATATCCTGGCGCAGGCTGGTCCTTTTATTGCCCTCCACAACATTGTTTGAAGGG
>CALBUI010000008.1 GCA_937968125.1 uncultured Anaerolineales bacterium
TTTAACCGAGACTGAGCCAATCCAGCTCGAATTAGATAAGGAAATCAACGCCCGAAATTGGGAAGCATTGGTCGCCTTGGACGATATGGGGTTTCTGGCAATGACCGACACTTATCCGGACACAATATTGGCTTTTATACCCTTTCCAGAAAAGTAATCTCCAGCTTTACTTTCAATTGGAAAGCGTACATAAAATCTTTGGAGACAAAATGATGACTGAAGAAATTGGCTTTGAAGCGCAAATGAGCCAACCATATCCAAAAGACTTTAAATTAATGTCTGATGATTCCACCATCAGCAGGAGTGCAAATCCAAAGGTAATCCTCGGCGTGGAATCTTCTAGGGAAAGCGAAGAATTACAAGCTGTTTCTCTAGAAGCACAAGAGAAATGAACGAGGGTAGCTGAGGCGCTAGAAACCGCATGAACCTGTCTGGAAAAACCTATTTGATAACTGGCAGTGGTGTACGTCTTGGCCGGGTGATGGCACTCGCAATTGCTGAAGCAGGAGGGAATGTCGTCCTGCACTATAACAGTTCCCGGAAGCCAACCGAAAAACTCAAAATTGAAATTGAGAATATGGGCCAGAAAGCATATCTTATGCAGGCAGACTTGGCTGATCCTGAAAGTGCCAAAAATCTGGTTTTGGAAATTTCGAATGTTACAGAGCTTAATGGCTTGATCAATAGCGCGGCGATCTTCGAAAACATTAGTTTGGAATCAACTGTAATCACTGATTGGCAGAAGCATCTTCAGGTAAACTTGACCGCACCTTTCCTACTCAGCCAAGCATTTGCCTCACTTCTTGGTCCAGACGAGAAAGGTCGCATAGTAAATATCCTTGATTGGAGAGCTCTCCGGCCAGGAAGCGATCATTTCCCCTATACAATTTCCAAAGCAGGCCTTGTTGCACTCACCCACTCTTTAGCCGTCTCCCTGGCACCAAATATCACGGTCAATGGATTGGCCTTCGGTGCGATACTGCCCCCTAGCGATGGAGGCGTGACGGACAATATCCTCGATGGTGTTCCAGCTGGTCGCTGGGCAGACCTGGCTGAAGTGGGTGAGGCACTACTTTTCCTACTTGGAGGTCCAGCATATATTACTGGCGAAATAGTGCATCTCGATGGTGGGCGTCATCTGATCTAATAATGGCCCTTATTTTCAAAAAAATATTGATATAAGTGAGGAGAACCAATGGACCAGGTTTTTATCAAAGACTTATTAGCCCGGGGCATAATCGGCATTAATGATTGGGAACGTGAAAAGCCTCAGGACATCCTGATTAATATAGTAATTTTCACTGATCTGAGGCAGGCTGGACAATCAGATGATATCGCAGATAGTGTAAATTACCGCACCATATCCAAAAAAGCTCAGGCTCATGCAGAGACTGCTCAACGTTTAACAGTTGAAGCATTGGCAGCTGACATTGTTGATATTTGCTTTCAAGAAGAGGGAGTTTTAAAAGCTCGGGTGAAGGTTGAAAAACCAAATGCCGTCAGGTTCGCCCGATCAGTAGGGGTCGAAATTGAACGATCAAGAGGATAAAGAAATTCACCAGGTCGTTTTAGGACTGGGTTCAAATATATCTCCTAGCGAAAATCTGAGGAGTTCCATATACCTCCTGGGTCGGTTGGTGCCTATCAATGCAGTCTCAGGTGTTTGGCAAACGAGATCTGTCGGATCCCCAGGTCCCGATTTCCTCAACGCTGCGGCATTAATCACAACGCAATCATCAGCAGAAGATTTGCGAAGCAACATTCTGCGCCCAATTGAGAATCTGCTAGGGAGAATACGCACAAATGATCCCAACTCCCCCCGCACGATTGATCTGGATATTTTGATCTATGATGAGCAATTGCTAGATGATGATTTGTGGAATTATGCGCATATGGCAGTTCCCGTAGCAGAGATCTTGCCTGCTTTTATTGATCCAATATCAGGGAAAAATGCAAATACCATCGCAGAAAACCATCGGGAATCGGGTGAAATAATCAGGTATTCACTAGAACTTCATTGGAGCAGCACCACGAGAGATATTGTCTAAAAATTCTTGGCGGGTAGCAATGCTGGTTCTGAAAGCGCCCAACATAGCTGAAGTTGTCATCCGCGCTTCATGCTTTTGTACCCCCCGCATCATTGCACAAAGATGGATTCCTTCCACTACAACTGCAACACCATGTGGGTCAAGCAGTTCGTCGATAAAATCTGCAATTTGGCGAGTTAACCTTTCCTGTAGTTGTAAACGTCGAGAAAACAGATCGACAATACGGGGAATTTTCGACAGCCCGATCACTTTTCCTCGGGGGAAATATGCCACATGTGCTTTGCCCATAAATGGCAAAAGGTGATGTTCGCACAAACTATAAAATTCGATATCCCTAACCAAAACCATCTCATCATAGGTGACTTCAAAAAGGGCATCATTGACCAAAGCAACTGGATCAGTTCTGTATCCCACCAGTAGTTCTTCGTACATCTCAGCCACTCTCCGAGGAGTTCGTTCTAAACCTGATCTGGCTGGATTTTCCCCAAATGCAGTGAGCAGCTGTAAGACTGATTTTTCAATACTGTCTTTATCGATCTCGCCTTCCATGAGAAGTTCTGAGATGTCAAAAAGTTTGTTGTCGTTATCTGTACCCATTTTTGATCTCCTAAGAAAAAATACGTAGGTAGTTTAACCCTATTGACATCCAAAGTCAACGAAACGGTTAGCAAGTCGGCTTCACCTATTTATACATGAATAAAAAAAGGCGGAGAAATTTGAATCTCCGCCAATTTATCTCTAGGTGGTAGCTTTTTACCCGACTACCGGCTCGATCAATCCATATGTTCCATCCCGGCGCTTGTAAAGAACATTGATCGATTCTGACGAAGCATTAAAAAACACGAAGAAATCTTCATGACCCAGCAGAGACATCTGTTCAATGGCTTCCACCTCATCCATTGGAGAGACGACGAAGTGCTTTCTCCTGGCGATCAATGGGGGTTCGTAGTCCTCTTCTTCGTAATCGGGTAAGGGAACAACCTCAGCTGCTGAGCGACCATCTCCTCTACCGCGATTTCGTTTTCCTTTATACCTCTCTATGCGGCGCTGCATTTTATCCAGCGCTGTATCCAGGGCTGCATAAATATCGTCTGCCCTCTCCTCAGAGCGAAGGATAAATCCTTTCCCCCGAATCGTTAGTTGAGCGACGTTCCGATCTGATGCGCTGCGCGCTGATTTTGCGTATGCCAGGTCAACGTGAGCCTCATCAATATCGTTTAAGTATCGGTCAAGTTTTGAGATTTTCTTGGTAACGTAATCGTTGAGTCGCTCTGTAACTTCCATATTTCTTCCAGTAATCTCGATTTGGAATGGCATGGATCCACCTCCTCTATATAAAATCTATTTGTTGTATGATCTCCAACTTTTAATTTCATTTGTTGAAGACAATCAATGCACATTTCGATAACTTATCAAAGAAGATCGCACCCGATTACATTTGCCAGCTTTCATTCAATACATATATCGTCAGTCACCTGTGCGGGCTAAGGTTAAACAATACACTTCATCAGCCTCCGCATTCAGCAAGGCCGAAGCGCAGGCACCCAAAGTTGCACTGCTGGTAGCGACATCATCTACTATCAGGATTCGCCGTTTTGATACTTTTTCTTTTGTCGCCTGAAAGGCATTTCTAACGTTTTCACGTCGCTGGTTAATGGATAAACCTACCTGTGAGCGTGTTTCCCTCACCCGGTATAATCCTTGGGTTTCACAAGGTACATCAATTCTCAAAGCTAAAGGTCGGGCAATCAAGACAGCTTGATTATATCCACGCTCTTTCAGACGTGCAACCCCCAAAGGTACTGGGATGATCATATCCACATCCCATTCTAAATCAAAAAAGAGGTCAATTAATGGTTTAGCGAGAACGAGCCCAAGACTTATGTTGCGGCGATATTTCAAGTTCTGGATCGCTTCTCGAACAGGCCCAGCATAAACTCCCCAGGAACGGAGTTGTGAAAAATGAGGCCTGTCAATCGAACAATGAAAACAAAGCCCCGAGACATTTCGAGGCTGGCAACAAATATCGCAAAATGGAGGTTGAATTGGCTCTACTTGGTTCTGGCAATCTGGACACCAATGGGTACCACGCCTGCCGCAGCCACCACATAAAGGTGGAAACAGCAAATCCAGGCTGCCCCACAACCACCTGTAAAGGTGATATGCCGGTCGTTCCGGCACGGGCATAAGCTATCCCCGAAATTAAAACCCTAGAATTCCACTCAGAGCAGATTGCATCAACATCAATATGGCTGGAGTCATCAATACGATGCAGATCGATGGGAAGATTAAAATTGCCATCGGGATGAGCATCTTGATAGGCGCTTTATGGGCCGCTTCTTCAGCTAACTGCCGGCGTTTTATTCGCATCTGGTCGGCTTGAATCCGCAGTACCCTCGCCAGACTCACACCCAACTGCTCACTCTGAATCACCGCGGCAATAAAACTGGTCATTTCAGCCACGCCTAAACGCTCTGCCATGTCTTTCAATGAATCTCTGCGTAATTTCCCCAATTGTATCTCACGAATCACTCTTCCGAAAGATAATGCTACAACGTTATCCCATTTTTCATAGACTTTGGCCATCGCTGCATCAAATCCCAAGCCAGCTTCGACACAAATTGTTAGCAGGTCAAGAGCATCCGGCATTGCTTTCCGAACATCGTTCTGCCTCTTGCTTATGCGACCATTTAACCAAAGTTCTGGAAGGAAGAAACCCATTGCTGCAGCCGGTATACCAACTATTAAACCCCGTCCTTTGAGGAAGCTTCCCTCTGGTGCAATCGTTGCTACGAAAAATAATAGTGCTCCGAGAGATAATCCAGCCATTCGTAATGCCCAAAAAACAGTTGCATCCATTCCACCGGGGTTTCCAGCCAACTCGAGTTTCTTTGTTGTGTTTGAAATCGCATTTTGCGGTGTAAATTTTAAGGCCAGTTCACCAAATTTTCTTGCAAGTGGATAAAGTACGCGTTCTGTTATCGGCTGGGAGAGCTCAATCTCTTCCAGATCAGTGATTTCTCCCCTGGCAGCATAATCTGCCAGACGATCCATTAGCGGGTCACCTTCCCTGGCATCCCGCAAACCAATAATCACCATAATAACTGCCGCAAGTATTGCAAATCCGACTAGAGCTGCTACCCAAAGCATACCGATATCTCCTTTCCCCAACCCTTATACTTCGATGGCTGCGATCTTACCCATGATGAAATAGCCACCAATGATCATCAATGCCCCAAATATCAACACAGGAATTCCAATCATTCTTGAATCTGGGTCAAAGAACATCATCATATACGGACGATTCATAAACCACAGTGCCACTGCGATTAACACTGGCATACTAGAAAGGAAGCGACTGGAATAAACAACCTGCGAGGTCAATACCCGAATCTCTCCTTTAATTCGCACACGCTCACGAATGGTATAGGAGATAGTATCAAGGATTTCCGCAAGGTTGCCACCAACTTCCCTTTGGACATTCATGGCAGTGATGGTAAGATCCAAATCCTCACTTGGAATTCGACGATAGAGGTTGTCAAGAGACCGATCCATTGTCAAACCAATCTGAATTTCCTGAACAACTCTCTTGAACTCATCTGATATAGGAGGTGGCAGCTCATTGCTTACGGCTTCCATCGCTTGCATAACTGAGAAACCAGCCCTTAATCCGTTTACCATTAAACCTAGCATGTCAGGCAGTTGTTCGCTGAACTTAATCAGCCGTTTGGATTGCTGTTGTTTCACGTACATGCGTGGGATCAACATTCCAACTCCAACGCCCAGCAACCCAACAATTATATTTTGCCCTCCAAAAAACCAGGCGACGAATCCCACTCCAAAGCCGAAGATCACCATTAAAGAGATGTATTCGGCTGGTTTTAACTTTAAATCAGCCCGTGCCAGCTGCTCTGCAATTCGACCACCGTAGGTAGATTTTTCAACTCTCGTATTTAACCAATCACCTACAGGGGAGGCTTTTTCTTTAGATTCTTTCAGTTCTTGCTCATCAAAATAGGGTCCCAACCTTTCTTCAACCAGGGACTTTTCCCCCATAAACGAAGCAATTGCACCAATTGCCAGCAGGCAAAATACCAAGCCACCACCGATAAACAAAACTGTTGTCATCATTGGTATCTTACTCCTCTATTACCGTCTGCGCTGCCCGATCCCAAACGTGGATGCCGGGAGGTGAATGCCTGCCGCCTCGATACTCTCAATAAATTTAGGCCTCAACCCTGTCGGGCGGAAGCGGCCAATCACCCGACCATCCTCGAAACCGGTCTGTTCAAAGACAAAGATATCTGTCATGGTGATCACGTCACCCTCCATTCCCGATACTTCCGTTATCTGGACGACTTTCCGATCGCCATCACGCATCCTCTCTTGATGCACGACGAGATCGACCGCAGAGGCAACCTGTTCTCGAATAGCTCGTACCGGCAAATCCATACCAGCCATCATCACCATTGTTTCGACGCGGGCTAATGAATCACGTGGACTGTTCGAGTGGGCTGTAGTCATCGAGCCATCATGACCTGTGTTCATCGCCTGGAGCATGTCGAGCGCAGCTTCATCTCGAATCTCTCCGACGATGATCCGGTCGGGGCGCATACGCAATGAATTGATCACCAGCTGCCGGATGGTGATCTCCCCAGTTCCTTCAATATTGGGAGGTCGAGATTCAAGTGTCACGACATGTTCTTGTCTCAATTGAAGCTCGGCTGCATTTTCAATCGTAACGATTCGTTCGTCTTCAGGAATGAATTGGGACACCACATTTAATAAGGTAGTCTTTCCAGAACCAGTACCACCTGATATCACGATATTTAATCGAGCAATGACACAAGCTCTCAAGAATTCAATGATCTCCTCAGTCAGAGTGCCATAATTTATTAAATCCTCAAGCGTAATAGGATTTTCAGGGAATTTACGAATGGTGAGTACTGGACCAACCAGTGATATCGGCGGAATAACTGCGTTCACACGGGAGCCATCTTCCAGGCGGGCATCGACATAAGGACTAGATTCATCGATCCGTCTCCCCAATGGGGCCACAATTCGGTCAATTATCCGCATCACATGTTCATCACTTTCGAAAGTGATTGGCATGCGGTGGATTTTCCCTTTTTTCTCGATGTAGATATTCTTAGCTCCATTGACCATGATTTCGGTGATATCACCATCTTCCAAAAGAGGCTGCAATGGGCCCAGGCCAAGTATCTCGGCTGCGATCTGCTCAAAAAGGCGATGCCTTTCCTGCCTGGTTAAGACGATATTCTCTTCCGCCAGGACTTGTTCGTAGAGCTCTTGAATCGTATTACGGACCTCACCAACCCGGGTGACATCCATAGTTGGATCAAGTTCGGCTAATAATCTATTTTGAACTCTTGCTTTCAAATCCGAGTAAGTATCCTGCTGTGCGCTTGCCCCACCGGCAGGATTGCTTCGGGCACGGATTTTTCCCAATTGCGAACCCCCTTTGTCCCCATTGCCAGAGGGAGTAGATTTCGTCTGTCCTTGCTCAATCCTTTTTAAAAGTGACATCCAGATTGCCTCCGATCACATCTTAACGACTAACCAACAACACTAACCTTTTCAGGTGCTTCTACCGCGGTTTTTTTATCAGGAGCGGAAAGCCGCTTTCTTATTTCTTCAGTTAAGGAGACAAAGCTGCGAGTGATTGATTTTGATTTTTCTCCTATCATAAAAGGGACCCCCCGGTTGATAGCCGGCAGAACGACTTTTTCTTCAAATGGAATGACAATCTTTAGTTCTTGTTTGAAATTTTCACTGACCTTCTCAGGTTTTATCCCGATACGCTTATCGTATTTGTTCATCACAAATAACATCCGCTCCCGATTGATCTTCAGCGGCTGCAACAGATCCAAGAAAAGTCGTGAATCCTTGATTGCTGGTATCTCTTGAGTGGTGACTAACAGGATCATATCTGATGTGTCGATCGTTGAAATCGTCACATCGGTTAATGATGAAGAACAATCAACAATCACATAAGAAAAGAAATTGCGAAGAAAATCCAAGACCTGGGCGAACTGGTCTCCGTTAACGCTCTCAGCAAATTCTGGACGTGAAGGAGCAGCAAGAACCTTAACTCCAGATTCTTGGTGCAGCATTGTTACTTCTTCGATAACATCCTGGTCGAGTTCATCTGCTCTTGGTGCCAAATCTACAATGGAATTCTTGGCTTGTTTGTTCAAAAACACCATCACATCGCCAAATTCCATATTTCCATCGACAAGAACCACCGGTGTTTCTTCTCTCTGTAAAGATACGGCCAGATTGACCGCGAGGGTTGTCTTGCCGACGCCACCTTTCGGACTGAAAACGGAGATGATCTTCCCATCTTTTAGCATCCCAACAGGCATAGATCCGTTGCCCGGTTTTGCTGCAAAAACGGTGCTGACTTTTTCTCGTTCTTCGTGGGCCAGCTCACCAGCCCTGCGAATTGCGCCAATCATCTCGTCAACTGATGGGGGTTTTGTTAGGAAATCTCGCGCACCGGCAAGCATTGCCCTACGCATGTAATTCGGATCAGTCTGAACGGTTAATATCACGATTTGCGAATGTGGAACTTCCCGCCTGATTGTTTCCGTTGCCGAGATGCCGTCAATATCCGGCATGTTGATATCCATCAAGATCACATCCGGCTCTAACTCTTTCGCCAGTTCTATCCCTTCGAATCCGCTTCGCGCTGCACCAACGATTTCAAAATCCGCCTCAAATTGAAGCAGCTTGCGAATATTCTCGCGGGTTTCCGCTATATCGTCTACAATCAGTACCTTAATCAACTCTTCATCGCTCATGGATTTACTCCGAATATGATTGCCCCACCAGAATTTTTTCAGTGCTCATTAAGGTTGCGGGGTTGGTTCGATATCATTTGTCAACTGCGGCGGCATCAGATCGTCAACTCGAGGTTCCATACCATAAGGCAATTTGACGGGCACTGGGATGTTGTACTGCTTGAGTAAGAAATCCATCGTCGTCGCCTCGGTTTGAACTCGGGTATCGTCTCCAGAAGGTCGCAAGGCCAGTGTAAGCTGCGATCCTGCATAAATCAGGTAATTCAATGTGACCGCGTCCTGCGGATTTACGACCAGTGTGATCAAATCTGGCAGTTTGGGTTCCGGTTTAATCTGTTCCTCAACGGGATACTCACTCGTATACTCAACTGCTTCTGGATCCTCTTCTATCGGTGGTAAGTCCGGGGTTGGAGCAGGTTCTTCCTCAACCTGGTCAGAGAGCGGGAAGTCTCCAACACCTAAAACAATCGCATCCTGAAGAAGGGTCTGGCTCACCAATCTAGGTCGTTGCCCTTCTGATGGCACGGCATACAGAGTTTGCTCAAGCAATGGATCGATCTCAGTTCGTCCAAGCAAGCTAGATGGACCACCCGATACGGTCTGGCCAGTGACCTTCGTCATATCCGTATTCGCTTCAATAGCGACTTCCTCGGCTGTTTCAGCACCAATAATCACTCCTGGACCAGCTCCGATGACAGCTGCGCTTTGGTTCGGAGTTACCGATTGGTAATCCGTGTCCAAGTCCAGCATAAGCAATGTGGCGATCACATTGACATGGTCTCCTGGTTGCGGTGCGTATGAGACACTTGACAACCGATTAATTGGAATCGATATCGCCACCATACCACGGGGGATGGACAATGCTGCCAATGATCCCGTGGTCGAGAGTTGATCGGGGCTGTCAACGACCATGCTGTTTGTCAGGAGCATATTTGAATCCAGATCAACCCTGGCCTGTCTTCCAACAACCTGGGCCATATCTGTGAAGTAACCTTCTATAAGCATCGTTCTGGGGATCTCGATGACGCCAAGAACTGTCTCATTTAATAAATATCCCCTTGGCGTTTGCTGGGTCACAACAACAACTTCCACCAAATCCACAACAGGTGT
>CALBUI010000009.1 GCA_937968125.1 uncultured Anaerolineales bacterium
TCGCAGCGCTGGGCGAAGCTGGTCCTTTTTCCCAGGCTCGGTTCTGATGGGGTAGATCCTGCAGAGTTGGTTGTCTCTGTTGGTTTCTACCTCATTCAGTTCCTCTTGTCCAGATTGTACAGTAACAGGGCGAAGCACCCCGATCATATTTTCAATTAGGTGAGAAATGAATTCACGGGGTGCTTCGCCCCTACAAATTGGGCTATTGTGCTGAAAAAGAAAGAGGCTATCCCGCGCAAATTGGGATAGCCTTTGTGCTTGAAATAAACTACTGGTTAACTTTATTCGCCTCCAACGCCAGCAGAAAAGGTTTTGCTGCGTTCAATCGACTGGAGAGCTAAATAGCGCTCGCCGAATTTTTCGATGTTGACCATCTCGTTATCATATTGGTCGAAGTGGCGCTCTTCATCCTCCACCAGGCCTTCAAAGACTTTCCGGGAGGCAGCATCGGCGTTGGCTGAGCACTCATTGGCCCACACGTTGTAATCCTTGGTGCTGTCCTCTTCCATCTTGCGGGCTTTTTCGAGCATTTGCCTGACATCGTGGATCTTTTCGACTTCCATCGCGGCGACCATCTCCACCTCGCCGCCGAGGAACAAGATCCGCTCTGCGCAGCGTTCGATGTGCCCCATTTCCTCGATGGCGGTCTTGATAAACAAGCCACCTAAGAGGTCGTATCCCTGATCCTCACAGTGGAAATGGAAGTACATATATTGGTGCGTGGCTGCCAGTTCATCCGCGACGGCCTTGTTGAGCAATTCTATGCTTTTCTCGTGCATTATTTTATATCTCCTGTGAAATTTGTAATTTATACCGATCGTTATTATAGATCAGATTCGAATATGCAGCTTATTGTTTCCAGATAATCAGGAGTTAAATAATGTGCATTACTTGATGTTTTTCCTTCTTTTCGAGTATTCCCCAGAAATTCTCAAAAATGTAATTGGGAAAAATCTATCTTTATATGTTAGCTCACCAAGTCAATTGGAATTCTTCTCTAGTTCCCCCGTTTGTAGGACTCGATCATCCCCACAAAGTCCGTTGGCGAAAGAATTGTCGTATTAAATTCTCAGCCGGGTATCACCCACACCATAAATGGTTCACTTTTACCTTTTAATTGAAGTTCTCGCTGTTCGAGATCTCCAAGGTCTAGACCAGCAGAGGAGTAAGCTGCATCACTGACCAGGATCTCTCCGACACCGGCATTGGTCGACAGGCGGGCAGCGATATTGGCTGCATCGCCCAATACGGTGATGTCCGTAGTGCCTTGTTCCGAACCCAGTGAACCGACAAAGGCTGTCCCAGTGTGCACACCGACGCCTAACTGAATCCAGGGTTCTTCGCTTGATTTATGGCCCGTATCTTCCAGAATTTTCTTGGCGGCTTCGATCGCCCGTCGAGGGTGGTCCTGGCCGGCGATGCCTGGCACATACATACCAGCCACCTGATCGCCGATAATCTTGTCGATCAAAGCATCCGTATGGACCATGATCTCCGTGGATGTGCTGTAAAAACGGTTGATCAGCTGGCTGTATTCGGTGGGATTCATCGACTCGGCGATGGTGGTTGAACCGCGTACGTCTGCAAACAGCAAAGACAGCTCGATCTCCGCTCCGCCCTGGTGTTCACGAGCTAATTTCTCGCAAACATTGCACAGCTGCGGATTCAGTTTTGAGGGAAGCTTGCCAAAGAAAGACCTCGTAACAATACTGCCTGCACCTTGGAAGGGCGCATAGCAGTTCTTGCAGCGGGGATTACCGGGTAGGAATTTAAAGAGCTGCCGTTGGCGACGTTCAGATTCGTTTTCCCCTTCGATAAGGTATGTACGCCAATATTCTTCCACTACAGCATCTGGCAATGGTTTTTCAGACATAATTCACTTCGCTTGGATTTATTTCTCGATTGATTTCCGGATATAATTTACCGCCATTGGCGTTTTATTATATGCCCTTTCCCCAGGTTTGTAAACGTAGCTTCAAGCCAAGTTTGATAGTAGCACATAAAAACACAAGTCCTGATCTTAAGGATCATAAATGAAACAACCTGCAACGGGTTAGCGGCTTATCGGCTACAATGACAATTCCCTGATTCACTTCATGGATACCAGGAAGTTGATTTCATCCCAAGATGTGTAAATCAGTGAATATCTTGACTGGCAAGGACCATTAATATAAAGCTTGTCAGGGAAGCAAAGATCGTTTATAAAATCAGCCTGTATCAATGGAGAACGTCAAGGAGCCCCAATGAAGATATTATCTTTCTTAATACTGATCGCGCTGCTGATGGCGGTCGGGACACCATTGGTGGGGGCGGAGGAGGGGGCGGATCCCTGGGGGGATCCCGTAGCGACAGGCATTGAGTATCGCGAGTACAGCCTGCCTGACCCGGTGAACGTGTTTGTCACGCGCATGGAGCGCAGCAACCAGCAGGTGATCCTTGAGAGCAGCATTGGTCAGGGACGGCTCTCCGGAGGTGGAGAGACGGTCAGCGGCATGGCCCAGCGCTACGAGGGGGCGCTCAATTACTGGGGGCAATCCTGGGGAAACACGAACAAGGTCGCCGTTGCGATTAATGGCTTTTATTTCGGACCCCCATTTGAGCCAGCTGGCGTCCCCTGGAGCGGGCAGGTACATTCCGGGTGGTACTCAAAACGCTTTACCGAACTGCAGAGCGGCAGCGGCCTGGCCTGGAACCTGGACCGGAGCCTGTTCATCGGGGAGTGCGTTTCCCATCCATCGGACAAGCAGCAGGTTTATTATTATCTGAGTGACTCAAGTGTTGTAAGTCAAACTTTTGGGGGGATCAATGTCAGCCGGGACGACAATGAGTTCATCCTTTACACACCGCAGTATGGGACTGATACCGGCACAACTGGATCGAAAGATTCTATCGAAGTACTGGTGCAGTTAAAACGCCCATCGCTGATCATCCCTTTCAGCGCGATGAGAGACGGGGAAAAGGGGGAAGTTATAGAAATTCGCGACAAAAAAGGATCTACAATGATCCCCTTCGATCATGTGGTATTGTCCATGCACGGCACGAAAAGAGATGAATTTCTCGCTCTTGGTGTTCAGGAAGGCGATCAGGTTGGCATAACCCAAAAGATTAAGGACTGCAACAGCTATCCGACCAACAATTGGGATTATTCCTATGCCAGCATTGGCGGCGCCTTTTACTTCCTAAAGAATGGGGTGATCCAGGATTTCTCAAGTGACCCACAGGCAAATGTGCGCGATCCTCGCACTGCCATTGCCTACAATAATGATTATGTCTTCTTTATCGTTGTGGATGGGCGGGACCAGCTCAACAGCATCGGTATGACCATCCCCCAGCTGGCAAAATTCGCCCGGGATGAATTGGAGGCCACCTACGGCATCGCCCAGGATGGAGGCGGCTCCTCGACCATGGTGGTCAACGGCGAGGTGAAGAACAACACCTACTGTAATATCGTGATTTGCAAAAACCGCATGTTCCTACCGATCGTCGTAAATTCGGGCGATAAAAGCCAATCCGGGGCGGACAACCAGCCATTGAACCCTGCCGATCTGATGGGCAGCAACCCTCCCCAGCCGGAGCAGCTCTCGGGAGATGGCCTACCGCTGACGGAAGAGTATTACACCTTTGCACCGGATACTACCGGTGAAATCCTTCAGCGCCTGGTGGCCAACGGCATGATGATGGTGGTGGTCCAGCCGGAGGATATCTCTCCTGTATTCACCCAGGATGATCCGATCAAGACTTTGACCAGAGTAAATGTGCGCCTGGGACCCGGCACAAATTATGGAATTGTAAACACAGTTGATGCGGACACAACAGGCAAGATCCTGGGCAAGGATAACGGCTTGAACGGGGTCTGGGCCAAGGGCTACTACTGGTGGCGAGTCCTGCTGGATGGACCTGGTGGGGTAGATATTGTTGGCTGGATGATTGAGCCTGCTCTGACGCTGAGCACCAATTTGCGTTAACTGCTCCTGCTCCTTCGTATCGCTGGACTATTCATTTTCTGCCTTCATTTTATTGAAGGCAGTTTTTTTTTGCCAGGGATAGGATCGATCCAACCTGCTTATTAGAGAGGCGAGCGTTCAGGCGTTTGCACGGGGTATGGTGCAAATCACAGTATTTCCTGGTCTAAAACAACAGGGGGATCCGACACATTGTGACAAATGTCACTAATGAAATGTCACTAATAGTGTCCTATTGGTGATATTTGTCACTATCTAATCCTGATAATTTCTGTAAAATAAGGGCAAATATTTATTGGTTCGATGCAGTATCAAACACTTATTCGTATAGGAGTTCAAAATGGCTAGTATTTCTATTTACAAAGATCAATTGATTAAGGATCCGCCCCTTGTAACCTGGTTGTTCAACAGCCCAAAGGCAGCATGGATCTGGTTGGCATTGCGTGTCTGGCTTGGCTATCAGTGGATTGATGCGTCCCTCCATAAGATCAACAACCCGGCCTGGACACAAACTGGTGCGGCACTGAAGGGCTTTTGGTCGAATATCGTTGTCGTCCCCGCTGAAGGCCGTCCGACGATCGCCTATGATTGGTACCGCAATTTTATCCAAGCCTTGCTGGATGCAGAAGCATATACCTGGTTTGCACCACTCGTGGCATACGGAGAATTGATTGTAGGCATCGCCTTAATCTTGGGCGCATTCACTGGACTGGCGGCGTTCTTCGGAGCATTCATGAATTGGAACTTCATGATGGCCGGTACCGCAAGCACCAACCCGATGTTGTTTATCGTCGCGCTGGGTTTGATCTTGGCCTGGAAGGTGTCCGGATACATTGGATTAGATTATTTCCTGCTGCGGTGGATACGAATACCCTGGAAAAGAAAAGAGGTACCAGAAACACAATAAGTAACTAATGGATTGAAAAACAAAAACTGGCCCGCAATTGAGAGCGCGGGCCAGTTTTTGGATCAGGATATTTTTCATGGTTGCCGATCTGATCAACATAAGTCATCAATAAAATCGCTGGCCGTAACGCCTGCTCGAATTTCCAGCTGCCTACCTAGCCGTTTGGGTGAGGTGGGCTGAGCAAAAATTGGTTATGATGGAAAAAATTCACAACAAGGAGTGTTTTATGTCGAACTCTGATGGAAATAATCCCTTAACCGGTCTTTCAAACGCAATGGCTGACTCGGTTGAGAAAGCTGGTGCAGGAACAGTGATGCTCAATGCCCGCCGGCGATTCCCGGCCAGCGGTATTCTATACGACTCGGATTTAATTCTCACCGCCAGCCATGTCGTCGAGCGCGAAGACGAGATTCCAGTGGTCCTGGCGGATGGTAGCGAACACACCGCAAATCTCCTGGGGCGTGACCCGGGGAGCGACCTGGCAGTGCTTCGCTTGAGCAGTGCGGTCGATCCACAGGCAGATTTTGCCGGTCAGGAGGCTCGCATTGGGCAGCTGGTGCTCGCGCTGGGCCGGCCGACTCCCGAAGGCATTCAGGCCAGCCTGGGAGTGGTCAGCGCGGTGGCAGGGCCTGTGCATACCAGGCGCGGCGGGTTGCTTGAACGCCACATCCGCACGGATGCCATCCCTTACCCGGGATTTTCTGGCGGGCCATTGATCGACGGTGCTGGAGAGGTGCTCGGTGTGAATACCTCCGGTCTCACCCGGGGCGCTTCAATTACCATACCCTCGGGATTGGCTCTGCATATTGCCCAGTCCTTGGCCGAACATGGCTCGGTAAAGCGTGGTTACCTGGGAGTGCGCAGCCAACCAGTCGAAATTCCTCAACACCAGCAAGATGGATTAGGTCGCCAGCAGGCTTCCGGCTTACTGCTGGTGGGTGTTGAGAAGAAAAGCCCAGCCTCTGAGGCTGGTTTGATGGTCGGCGATATCCTGGTTGGATTCGCAGGTCAACCGGTTGCTGATCCAGATGAACTCTTCACCCTTTTGACGGGAGAGGTTGTTGGCAAACCAACTGCAGTTGAGATCGTGCGGGCAGGCGTGCGGCAGGAGGTTACGGTTACAATTGGGGAGCGAAAATAGTTTCGCACTGGGAATAAGTGAAATGATATCAAGTATAGATTTATCGGTAAATCTGGCAGATCTATGCCAGCGCGCCAACCAAAGCCTGGTTGTGGTGCAAAATGGGCGCAGAGGGGCGGGGGCAGGCGTGATCTGGCGCTCCGGCGGCATCGTGGTAACGAACTACCATGTCATCCACCGCGGCAGACCGCGCGTCTCCCTGCTGGATGGCAGTGAGTATACAACCAGGGTGCTTGCCAAGGCCAGGCATATCGACCTGGCTTTGCTGAAGCTGGAACTCTCTGAATCTGACCGTTCCAGCCTGCCGGTTGCAGAGATCGCTGATTCGCGCATGCTGCGGGTAGGGCAAATCGCCCTTGCGCTGGGGCATCCTTGGGGACAGCTCGGTTCTGTTTCGATGGGTGTGATTACCAGCCTGGGCAGCCTACCCTTGCGGTGGCGCAAACGAGCGGTAAACGTGATCCGCACCGATGCTGGATTAGCGCCTGGCAATTCGGGCGGTCCTTTGATTGACGCTTCCGGGGCGGTGATCGGGATAAACACCATGATCGTCGGATGGGACCAGGGGGTGGCGGTGCCCAGTCACGTGGTCAATGAATTCGTGGAAAAGGCGCTAGGAAAAACTGTACTTCCGGTAGCCAGTTAATGGCGGTTGATGATTTTAAGGACCAATGGGTTGAAACTGGGGAGGGGCTTACTGTGTGTGTGGTCGCTCCCTCCCCAGCCTTGCTGGCGGGGGTACACAGCTTACTCAGCAAAATCGAGAGCGTTGAAGCCATCTATGATTTGAGCTCGCTGGATGAAATTGATCCTTACCTAGCCAATACGGATATTTTGATCCTGGCTGCGGATTTTGGTACAAATCTTGAGTTGGGGGAGGTATTAGAACTCTCACCAGGGATGGGAGTGCTGATCCTGGGTGGGGACGAATTTGAACTGAACAGGATGCTTGCAGCAGATTCAGATCATGCCTGGGGCATCCTGCCGCTGGAAGCCACACAAGAACAGATTGAGGCGGCCATTCAGGCCATTGCAGCCGGTTTATCGGTAGGCCCGCCGTCTTTACTAAATCTACCCCTCGTGGATTCCGAGGTTGGAATGGACCTGCAAATCATCGATCCTTTGACCGACCGAGAGATGGAAGTGCTGCAGCTGTTAGCCCAGGGCCTGGCGAATAAACAGATCGCAGTAAAGCTCTCGATCAGCGAGCACACGGTAAAATTTCATGTCTCCTCGATCTATACCAAGTTGGGGGCCTCAAATCGCACGGAAGCTGTCCGCATGGGGGTGCGCAGGGGGCTGATCCTGCTCTAATTGCCAAAGATTGCATTAAATCCAAAACCCCCTCCTACCGATAAATCTTTTTGGAGGGGGTTCTGGCGACTAATCCGGGAAATCGCCAGGAATAAGTCATATAGCTACCAAATAGTTTCTACGATTAATTTTCGCTGATTACCTCTTCAGCACTACCATCGATCACTGTGGGGGAGGAAGTCTTGATCGTGATTTTCTTCGGCTTGACTTCTTCGACCTTGGGCAGATGCAGATTCAGTACGCCGCTGTCATACTTGGCCTCGATTTTGTCGGCCTCGATACCGGACGGCAGCTTGATGCTGCGGGTGAATGACCCATAGCGGCGCTCACGCAAGTGGTAGTGAACATCTTCAAGTTCCTCTTCCTCGGTCACCTCACCTCTGATAGTCAGCTTTTTGTCGCTGAAGGTGATCTCCAGATCATCAGGGTTGATGCCGGGCAGAGAAGCCTTGACGATAAATTCATCATCGTTTTCAATAACATCCAGGGCGACGCTCCAATTGAATGATTTCCATGAAGAAGGAGCAACGGCTAAGTTGCCATCGAACCTGCGGCCCCTTGCGTTTCGCACAACCATCATCTCACGGAATGGATCCCAACGAGTTTGCATTTGTAAACCTCCAATTAATATCCTTTACGAGTTTAATTTATTACGCAGCGATCAGAATTTTTACATTCAGAATCTTAATTGGAGAGTGTAAGATTTAGGTCTGACGAGTATATGTGGAGTATTAGAATCCTGACCCCCAAAGTTATGATTACGAAATTGTGCTCAGGTCATTTCTTCCAGATCGAAGACAACTTCTTCTTTGCCAGTCAATTTCTCCTGGACCTTCGAAGCGATCAGTTCCAGATGGCTGGAGTTGGCAACGTAGTCAAGGTCATCTGAAGGCACAGTGAGCACCGGGCACAAGCTAAAACCGGCAATCCAACTTTCGTACAATTCATTGAGCTGCCCCAAATATTCGGCTGTAATCTGGCGTTCAAAGTCCCGTCCCCGGCTGGAAATCCGGGAGAAAAGGGTGGGTACAGAGGCGCGCAGGTAGACGACTAAATCCGGTGGTGGTAGAAACTCCGTTACCACCTCGTAAAGCTCGTGGTAGGTGCTGTAATCGCGGGCATGGATCAGTCCTTGGCGGTAGAGGTTGTCGGCAAAAACCTCGGCATCTTCATAGACGGTTCTGTCCTGGATCAAGGAGGTGGGGTGATCTAGCAGCTGGCGGTGCATACGCAACCGGTGGGTGAGAAAGAATATTTGGGAGTGGAATGCCCAAGTTTGCATATCAGCATAGAAATCCGCCAGGTAGGGATTTTCGGCAACCGGCTCATAGAATGGCTGCCAGCCGAGATTCTGGCACAGCATGGTGACCAGGGTTGACTTCCCAACTCCGATGTTTCCAGCCACTGCGACAAACTTTTTCATTTAGCCTCCAAGTAGGGCACCAGGAATGCGGTTGCCCGGCTCCGTTCATCGTCCATCACCAGACTCAAGCTTTGCCCAGGACGGTAAGAGCTGACCTTTATCAGGCGTAAACAATTCGCAAGCTGGTCGTCGACGGGGATGAAATCCGCCAGATTGTTAGGTGTGTTGTAGAAAAAATCCCGGTTGAAGATGACTCCGTCATCTTCCAAATCGATGGCGAGTGGGTATATGTTGGCTTCGACCAGGTCTTGGAAGAAATGGGTGCCAAAAGACGGTTCGGGAGCCAGACCGGTTTCCTTACCAGTTACCTCTATTAGCGATCTCGTGTTGTAGATATCAGAATAGCCAATATAGACACCAAGGTCGAGATTGCGAGTACCCCAGCGACCCGGACCAACACAGATAAATACCTGGTCAGCCAGGGCTGCATTAAGCTTGCTGATGGCGCGCCCAACTTCAGAGCGGGCAGCTTCGGTGGGCAGAGACAGATATGCTTCTGCATGTACATAAACTACGTAATTAATCCAATCCACCCGACCCCTGGGGACCATGCGCGCAGTAGAGAAGATGATGTCTTCGGCGGGTATATTATCAGGCAGACTGGCTTTGCTTTCCTCCAAATGGGATTGGGGCCGGCACTGCAAAATGCAAATTTCTACTTCAGGTTGGATGGAATCCGGTTCGATAACCTGGATGGTGAATTCGGTATCAACGGGTGCCAGGTAATGAGTCTCGAGGATATTGAGCATCCTTCGCAGCCGTTCAGCAAGTGGGGTTCGTTTGAGCAGCTCATCAAAGGTCAGCACCAGCTTGCTGACCTCGTCCTCCTTAATCAGGCTGCGGATGGGGGCAAGATAACCGCCTTGATCGATCTCGGAGATATAGCGCAGCACCGGGTAATGCGGATGCAAGATTTCTGTGATGGGTAAGGACTGGAAAGAGTTTTGCGCCAGGTCGATCACATCTACATACTGCTGTGAATAACGCCGGATCGCTTTAGAAGAGTCTTCAGGATGAAGCAAGGGGTGGCTGAGGGCAACCAGCCGGGGATAGTCATTCCCGACTCGATCGACAGCCCGGGTGCCCAAACCCCACACCAGGCGCACAAAGCCCTCCTCCTTCCTGATTTCTGGTGACCAGCGGAATGAGTTGCGGCTGAATGCCACGCCAGCTGCCTGAGGTAAATAATACTGCTCGGTACTTTCGCCTTTTACGATCTGGATTAATATCGCCATGCGCTCGTCATAATCTTGCAGACCTTTGCTGCGGCGGTAAAGCAAGGCGTCAGGATTCAGCGTACTGGCGTAAACTTGGGCGATAGCCTTGGCGAGTTCGGCCAGGTTTTCTTCGAGGCTACCCTGGTTTGGGCAGAAGATACTATCGTATTTGCCCGCAAACGAGGTGCCGAAGTTGTCCTCCAGCAGGCTGGATGAGCGGATGATCAGGGGTGACTTACCGAGAGATTCGAGCAGATTCCTTAGTTCATCTAAAATGTCTGAGGGAAACTCCCCCTGGAGATATTCTTCTATGATTTGAGGATACTCGGCCCGAATTTGTTCCTCCGAGCGGTATTTTTGGTCGTTCCAGTGCATCAAGTTATTGACCGACATGTAGGTATACATCACATCAGCCCCTAAGAAGTAGGAATCTGGGATGCACATGTGGGAGGTGATATCTTCGTCAGCGACTTCGCTGAGGATGCGCAGTGCGAGCAGCATCCCGGCAGCCTTGCCTCCAATTTTCCCCTGACCGATCTTGCGTTTCCTGATTTCGGCCAGGTCTGATATGGTAAACCAATCCTTGGCGATGTTGATGTAGGCTAATTGGTCGCTGATCATTCTGCGGATCAAAACAACCTTGATCTCTCTCATGCGGGCATCCGCCCGCTCCTGCTTTTGTACGGGCAACTTCTCGATGGCGGCTGCCTGTTCAAAAAGCATTATTTGTGGAGCGAGCTCAGGATTAAATGAGACCAACAAATCATCCGCTTGCGCCCCGCGCTCGGCCAAGACCTCGCGTACAATTTCTTCAAAAACCTCGAAAGGAAAATTGTAGGCAAAATAGAAGTCTGTCAGATGACTGCGGGTGCGGTCGCGGCGAATTTCCCACACCTCGGTGGGTTCTTCATCGAATGGGTTATGCAATCCCTCTCTGGCCTGGGATTCAATGGCCCGATCGCGCACTTCCTTTTCAAACTTCTGGGGGCTGATCACTCCGCGTTCAAATAGTTCTTTGCGCATGCGAGTGCGCATCCTGACCCTCAAGATTGGGTATTGGGCCAGGGCAGTATAGATCCTCAAAACACGATCGGTGGATGCTGCGGGAAAAGTCATCGGAAGCGATAAAGTTTGGATTTAGCAAAATGGCACGTCACAATCGATAACGTGCCAGCCGGTATAAATCGAGACGAACGCAGGTAACGTTCAGCTGCCCAGGTGCATGGGCATGATCACATGCAGGAAACTATCGTCTCCTACAGGGCGAATTATTCCAGGCGCAGTGTCGACAGATGTCTCCAGGGCAATTTCTGGGGTCTTGACCACTTCTAAAACCTCTCGCAGAAAACGGACATTGAAAGCGATCAATAATGGAGAGCCGTCGATGGATGCGTCCATTTCGGACTGGCTTGAGCCAGTCTCTTCGGATTGTCCGCTGATCATAATCGAGCCAGGTTTCAATTCACCCCCCGGAGTGATATTAATCCGGGCAATGTGCGAGCCTTCCCGGGCGAAGATCTCCGCCTGCTTACAGGCTTTGAGGAAAGAGGAGGTGGAAAGGACGCTGCGGGTCTCTTTGCTGCGGGGGATAATCTGTTCGTAATCTGGGAAGGTGCCTTCGATCAACTGGGACACCAGCTGGATATCTTGCATCTGGAAGATGACCTGGCCCCGGTCTGGAGGTAAGATCATGTCAACCATCTGGTCGCCGTCACTGATGATGCGGGCCAGTTCGCTGAGAGCACGCGCGGGCACTACGGCCAGCTGGGGTCGCGAGGTCGACGAGGAAAGATTAGCCTTTCGAACGGAGAGGCGGAATCCATCCGCTGAGGCCATGGTAAGCTCGTCGCCATTGACGGTCACCAGCACCCCGGTCAGGATGGGACGGGCCTCATCGGTTGAAGCAGCGAAGGCCACCTGCTGGATCATCTCCTTCAAGTCGTTCACACTGATGGGGATGGCATCTCCTGAATCAGGGGTTGGCATCGGTGGAAACTCTTGAGAATCGATACACTTGAGGTCTGTGTTTGATGAACCAGAGTGAACATTAAGGGTTTGTGTCCGCACACTCAAAGACATTTCGACCTGCTGATCGGATAACGTTCCAACCAGTTCGGTGAAGGTGCGGGCAGGAACAGTGGTCGACCCCTCTTCCTCAATCTTGGCGCCGATCCAGCAAGTGATCCCTAACTCAAGGTTGGTGGCAGAAAGACGTAGCCGCCCCTCGTCTGTGGCGACCAAGACATTTGATAGCACTGGGAGAGTGCTCCTGGGCGATACTGCTCTTGAGACAATATTCAGCCCTTTGGCCAGGTTCTCTTGTAGAACGGAGACTTTCATGGTTGCTGTCCTCTCTTCAATGTAATTGCCATCAGTATACAACGAGTGACGTAAAACCGCCAGACGATCATCCCTTTCCCCGATCTGAAATCATGATTTATAATTCGCTTTTATTGATGAAGAGACGTGTTAACCGCGGTTGACAATTTTCACACACAAGTCTACACTTGTGTGCAAGGAATATTTGTTCGAGTTATAATTTTTAGCAATTTGTTTCAGGAGCAGATCGTGTCTGCCTCGATTACATCAAGACCTATAAAAGTATTGGTAGTAGAAGACAAACAACCTGAATACGCGCCCTGGTTTCAGGTCGTTTCAGCTGGCATTAACACGGAAGAGTTCGAATCTGAGCGGGTTTCGACGCTATCAAACGCCCTGGTTCTGCTCGAGAAAGAACAATATGACGTTATTGTATTAGACCTGGCGCTTCCAGACAGTGGTGGCATCGCAACATTTTCTCAAATCTGTGTAAGAGTTCCGGAAGTGCCGATCGTGGTGGTCTCAGCCCTGGAGAATAATAACCATGCCTTAGAAGTCCTGCGGGAGGGAGCCCAGGATTATCTGATTAAGGGGGAAGTGGATGTAAAGCTGCTCCGCCGGACCCTGTTGTACGCCATCGAGCGCCATCGCTCAAGAGTATTACTGCAGCAATTATCCTTCAATGATGAATTAACTGGCTTACTCAACCGGCGCGGATTCCTGTCTATGGCCCAGCAGCAGCTGAAAATTGCCCTGCGAGAGGATTGGGAATTAGTCCTGTTGTTTGCAGATTTGGATAGTTTGAAGAACATTAACGACAACTTTGGACATCCCGAAGGAGACCGGGCCTTGAAGTCGGTAGCGACAGTATTGAATAAAACCTTCCGGACTTCGGATATTATTGCCAGGCTGGGAGGGGATGAGTTTATCGTCCTGGCATTGAATGCCCCGGCCGCTGGCGTACAAACGATGACGTCCCGCTTGCAGAGCAACCTTGATAGCCATAATTCTCAAAATCGCTACTACCAATTGTCTTTGAGTATCGGCATCGCGCAGTTTGATCCGAAAAAAGTTAGCTCGCTAGAGGCAATGATAATGGAAGCCGATAAAGCGTTATACGAAAACAAACGCAAGAAGAGGAAAAATGGATCGGAAAGATCTTGATAGGTGTAAGCTGATAGGATGATTTATTGTGATCTAACCAGCCAATTTTGATCAAAAACATCTTAATGGCTCTCGATCTGCAAATCGAGAGTTTTTTTAATGACGAAATAAGCTTTGAAAGATAAGAGCTCGCAGGGGTATTGTGGCTCTTTTGTGCCCATCAGAGCAATCTCTTACCACATCTAAAATGAGTTGGTGTAGATAAGAAAACAGACCTGCCAGGTGTTTCAATCAATCCAGCAGGTCCGCATTTTTTAGCTTTGTGATGAGGGTTAAATCAATAGCCTCTGATCTATACTCACGGTTCCATCAAGGAACTGGCGTAGGCGTGGGCGTTGGGTCCGGTCCAATTACCTGCGTTGGTGTGGCGGGCGGTTGGGTGGGAGCATCTGTCGGTTGTGGTGTAATGGCCGTCGGCCGCGGCGTGT
>CALBUI010000010.1 GCA_937968125.1 uncultured Anaerolineales bacterium
AAAGATTTGGCGAAGCTCAAATCACCAGACCCCGGGTCTGGGCTGCGGATGAGCGACAGGCTCGAAGCGATTCGCTATTTACGAGACCGCCAGGGAGGTCAAGTGCCGGTAATGGGTTGGGTGGAAGGTGCGCTGGCAGAAGCTGTTGATTTGAGAGGTGTTCACAACTTGCTGCTAGACCTTACTGTGCGCCCGGACTGGGTCTATGAACTGCTCGAGCAAATCGTCGAGGTTGAAATCGAGTTTGCAAAAGCCCAGGTTGAAGCTGGAGCAGACATAATTGGCCTGGGAGATGCTATCGCTTCCCAAATTTCTCCAAAAATGTACCAGGAATTCGCCCTACCATATGAGAAGCGAATATTTGACACTGTCCACGAGGTTGGAGGGGTTGCGAGATTGCATATTTGCGGAGACACAACACACTTGTTGGATGAGATGCCGAAATCCCAGGGAGATATCATCGACATAGACTGGATGGTCGATATCGATCAAGCCAGGGAGGCTTTCGCTGGTTTAGCTGCGCTGTGTGGAAATTTTGATCCTGTGGCGGTCATGCTGCAAGGTAATTCTGACCGGGTAAAGCAAGCTGTGCTTGACTGCCAATTAAGAGGGGGGATGAATTATTTCAGCGCAGCAGGATGTGAGATTCCGGATAACACTCCGGATGAAAATTTGTTGGCTCAGGCTGAGGCACTTAGGAAATCAAGTGCAAAAAGCCAGTCCCGAGCTGTGAAAAAGCTTTCTAATAAGTAACTTAGAAGCGGTCCAAAAAGCCTGAAAACGGGCTGTTTTAAGTGCACATGGTATAATCTCGAAGAATTTTTCAATAATCTTACTGCGGGAGAATAACCATGTCTGGTCATTCCAAATGGTCGACAATCAAGCGTAAGAAGGGTGCTGCGGATGCCAAAAGAGGCCAGCTTTTTACCCGGTTAGCGCGCGAAATATCTATTGCTGCTCGGCAAGGAGGCGGCGATCCGGATGCGAACTTTCGATTAAGGTTGGCAATTGATCGTGCCCGGGCGAATAATATGCCCAAGGATAACATTGAGCGAGCGATCCTTAAGGGTACTGGTGAAGGCAAAGATGGTGCCGCGCAGATTGAAGAAGTGATGTACGAGGGTTACGCCCCTCATGGCGTAGCGATGCTAATCGAGTGTGTCACAGATAATCGCAACCGGGCAGTTGCTGAAATTCGGCATACATTGACCAGGTTTGGGGGCAGCATGGGAGAGACCGGTTCAGTTGGTTGGCAGTTTGACCGGATGGCTTATTTCTCCTTTCCACTGGCTGAACATAACGAAGACCAGATTTTTGAACTAGCGGTTGAAGGTGGGGCGGACGATGTGACGTTTGATGACGGCGTGGTCGAGATTGTCGGTGAGATCGATAATTTTAAGGCGATCAACGATGAACTCGAAGCGGCGAAAATTGAAACTGATGAAGCTGGGCTGCGCATGTTCCCCAAGAATGAAATCGATCTGGGTTCGTCTGATACAGCTCAGGTGCTGAGGGTGGTTGAGGCATTGGAAGAGCTCGAAGATGTGCAAAACGTGTATTCGAATTTGCGCATTACTGATGAAGCTATACAAGAACTAGAAACAGCCTGAAGGGCCAATGCTGGCGATCGGCATAGATCCGGGGACAGCAATCACTGGATATGGAGTCCTCAGGGAAGAATCAGATGGCAGCCTGACGGTCATCGATTACGGGGTGATCGAAACGTCCTCCCGAGAGGCGATGCCGCAGAGACTCGTCCAACTTTACCAAGAACTGAAGGACATAATCCAACTCCACCAACCGCAGAGCGGGGCAGTGGAGAAGTTGTTTTTTGCGAGAAACGTACGCACAGCATTATCTGTGGGTCAAGCGCGCGGGGTGGCGCTGCTAGCTCTGGCGGAGGCTGGTGTGGAAATAGCTGAATACAGCCCAAATGAAGTCAAACAAGCCGTCGCTGGATATGGTGCGGCTGATAAACACCAGGTCCAGGCAATGGTTCAGGCGCTGCTGGAATTAGACCAGATCCCACAGCCTGATGACGCTGCGGACGCTTTGGCTGTGGCGATATGTCATATACACAGTGCAAGGATTAGATCGTTAGGTGATGATTCATATTAGCAATGGGTCGTCGTAAAAAATGCGAAAAAAACTACTGACATGCGTATAGCCACTGCGAATTACCAGGAGGAATGGATAAGTCAAAATCAGGAGATAATTGATTGGCTTTTGGATGGAGATCCTGCTATTCGCTGGCAGGTTTTGCGAGACTTGCTGGATCAGGATCCAATCGAAATCGCCAGAGAACGAGAAAAAGTTGCCAAAACTGGATGGGGTGCTAGATTCTTATCCTACCAGGAGCCGAACGGGCTTTGGGGAGGAGGACTATATGGCCCAAAATGGATATCCACGACCTATACGATGTTGACACTGCGGCGAATAGGTTTGCCTGTAGATAATGTACAAGCGGAAAAAGGCTGCCGGGTTTTACTAGAAGGTGGTTTTTACAAGGATGGTGGCATCAACTATTTCAAATCCCTTCAGCAATCCGAAGTTTGTGTTACCGGGATGGTATTATCAATTCTTTCATACTTTCAATATCCAGATTTACGGATTGACGAGCTTGCTAATCATCTCTTGCAGAGGCAAATGCCTGATGGAGGCTGGAATTGTGAGGATTATCGGGGTGATAGTCACAGTTCCTTCCACACGACGATGTCCGTACTGGAAGGTCTTCAGGAGTATCAAAAAAGCCGTCCAGATATGAGAATTGAGGTTGAAGAAGCCCGACTAAGGGGGCACGAGTTTTTATTACAACATCGCTTATTCCGCTCGGATAAGACTGGTGAGGTAGTCGCCGACCGCATGCTGCGCATGCCGTTCCCGCCGCGCTGGTTTTATGATTTCTTGAAAGCACTAGATTATTTCCAGGATTACTTTACTTGGCGAATTAATCATAAGATCAATTTATCTGATTCAAATAATCAAACGCTATTTACAAGGCATGAAAAAGATGAACGGTTTTCAGACGGGATCGATCTGCTAAAAAAGAAGCGAAAACCTCATGGCAAATGGAATATGATGCGAGGTCCTTCGGGAAGGATATATTTTGATATGGAAAAAGCTGGCAAGCCTGGTCGCTGGAATACCCTGCGTGCTATGAGAGTGCTTAAGTGGTGGGAAGGTGAATGGTGATTTCCTCACTAAATGGCAGCATTAGCCAGGTTGGGGAGGGCAGCCTGGTTGTAGAAGTCGGTGGAGTTGGGCTGCTGGTATATGTGCCTGAACCATTATCAGATCAACTCACTGCAGGACAAACTGTCTATTTGCATACAGATCTGATCGTCAGGCAAGATGCACTGGCGCTATATGGTTTCGAAACTATTGAAGGACGAGATTATTTTGTATTATTGCTCGGGGTGAGCGGCATTGGTCCACGTTTAGCCGTGACTATCCTATCGAGTTTGACCCCTGAGGCGATCAGGCGAGCAATTGCAACGGATCAACCAGAAGTATTTAGCCGCGTACCAGGGGTTGGCAAGAAAACTGCCCAGAAGATTGTTTTTAGCTTACAGGACAAAATAACGACAGAAGAGGGATTTGAGCCTATCGCAGCGATGAGCGAAGCAGATAGTGAGGTATTGAGCGCCTTGGTGGCCCTCGGCTACAGTGTTGTTGAAGCGCAGGCTGCACTGCAATCCATTCCCAAGGAGGCGCCGGAGGATGTTGAAGAGAGGTTGCGCCTGGCATTGGGTTACTTCTCATAACTATTTGGAGGTAGAGGTTGACTGATAATAACAATATTGCTTTTATTGGACCCGGAGTGATGGCTGAGGCGATGATCGCAGGGTTAATTCGCCAGAATGTTGCCGAACCATCACGCCTGATCGCGTCTGGTCCCAGGATTGAAAGGGGGGAAGAGCTGAGATCTAAATATGGGATCGAAACATTGACTGAGAATGCAGAAGCAGCAGGGAAAGCTGATGTGATCGTGCTCTCTGTAAAACCTCAGCGGTTAGATGTCGTTTTATCCGGTATGCGTGGTGTGGTTAAATCGGATGCATTGGTATTGTCAATTGTGGCGGGTGCGCCGATCTCTAAGATAAGTGGCATCTTGGAGCATGATTCAGTTGTCCGGGCAATGCCGAACACGCCAGCCCAAATAGGGGAGGGCATCACAGTTTGGACTGCGGCCCCAGCAGTCTCTCCGGAACAGGTTGATATCGCTCAGCAAATACTGTCGGCACTTGGTGATGAAATCTTCCTGGAAGAAGAATACTACTTGAATATGGCAACTGCACTTTCGGGAACAGGACCAGCTTATGTATTCCTATTCATGGAGGCGATGGTAGATGCTGGCGTTCATCTCGGCTTTCCCAGGCGCGTAGCGGAGCAACTAGTCGCACAAACTGTGCGCGGATCAGTGGATTTTTATGCTCGCACAACCGATCCAGTCCATTTGGCAAGATTGCGAAACCAGGTTACTTCCCCAGGAGGTACTTCAGCGGCGGCGCTTTACTACTTAGAAAAAGCAGGTTTCCGGACTGCAATTTCAAGGGCGGTGTGGGCGGCTTATGAGCGCTCCCGAGAGCTAGGTAAGGACGCCAAAGCTCATTGGCCTGAAAACCTAAGTCAAAGTGATCAAAACGAATGATGCTTGTGAATAACTAGACAATATGGACGCTTTCAGGTATCATTTGACCGCTTGGAGCATTACCCAAGTCCACGTTTGTTATTTCGTCTACAACAGCATGCAGGACGCTGAAATATTCATTCGACAGGAAGGGAATTACTTGCCCTTTTGCTTTACGCGTGACGAAGAGTTAGCTATAAATTGACCTGTAGCTGGAATAGATCCTGAACTTCATCCTGAAAGGAAATAACAAGAAACTATGGCCGATTCCACAATGGAATTGCTTAAAGAACTGACCGAAGCAAATGGAATTCCTGGTTATGAAGGACAAGTAAGGGGTATCGTCCGCAAACTTCTCGAACCATTTGGGGAAATCTCTCAAGATAAGATCGGTAGTGTAATTTGCAAAGCCAATGGATCATCTGAGGCTCCAAAAGTGATGCTTGCCGGTCACATGGATGAGATTGGATTCATGGTCAAGTTCATAACGAAGGAAGGATTTATTCACTTCCTACCTTTAGGAGGCTGGTTTGACCAGGTGCTGCTCGGCCAGCGGGTAGTGATTAATACTCGCCAAGGTGAAGTGGTGGGAGTGATTGGAGCTAAACCACCTCATTTAATGCGGGCTGACCAACGCAGCAAGGTTGTCAAAAGGAAGGATATGTATATTGATATTGGGGCGACCAGCAAAGGAGAAGTGGAAGAAGCTGGCGTCAGGCCAGGAGATCCAGTCATCCCAAGGGCTGATTTTGTCTCTCTGGCGAACGGAAAAACTTATCTTTCCAAAGCATTTGATGATCGCGTAGGCATCGCTTTGATCGTTTCCAGCTTAGACGAACTGAAGAGTGATGAGCATCCTAACACTATTTATGGGGTGGCTACTGTCCAAGAAGAAGTGGGAGTTCGTGGCGCCACAACCAGCGTAAGGGCAGTAGATCCAGATGTGGCTATCGTCCTTGAATCCGATATTGCCGGTGACGTGCCCGGAATAAAACCAGAAGAATCGTCTGTAAAGCTTGGTAAGGGACCAACCGTCTATATGTATGACGCGCGCATGATTCCGAACATCAAGTTAAGGAATTTCCTAATGGATACCGCTGAAGAATTGAAGATCCCACTCCAGGTATCCTATGTCGAAGGAGGTGCAACCGATGGTAGTGCGATACACCTGCATAGCACAGGTGTCCCCACAGTAGTCATCGGGGTTGCCGCCAGACACATTCATTCAGATAGCTCAATCATCCACAGGGATGATTACGATAACGCAGTTCGTTTGTTGATTGAAGTTCTAAAAAGAATGGATGCCAATAAAGTAGCAGAATTCACGGCATAGATTTATGGAGGAATAATGACAGATCTGATTAATAATATTACCGCTGACCTGCAAAAGCAAATCGACTCGTATGAACCTGAGGTCGAAGTTACCGATGTTGGGACTGTCCTTGAGGCCGGAGATGGCATAGCCAGAGTAGATGGTCTATCGTCAGTCCGAGCTCAAGAATTAGTACAGTTCGCTAATGGAGTTATGGGCATCGCTTTCAACCTGGAAAACGATAGCGTGGGGGTCATCATCATGGGTGAATACTCTGCCATTGATGAAGGTATGACAGTTCACTCAACGGGTAGGATTGCATCTGTGCCTGTTGGTGATGCACTTGTCGGGCGGGTTGTAAATGCACTTGGCCAACCGATAGATAGGAAAGGAGCGATTAAGACAGAAAAATATCGGCCGATTGAGCGCATTGCTCCTGGTGTTGTCACCCGTAAAGATGTTGATACACCGGTCCAGACCGGATTAATCTCCATCGATGCGATGACTCCCATTGGGCGAGGTCAACGTGAGTTGATTATCGGTGACCGACAGACAGGGAAAACTGCCATCACAATCGATACGATCATCAACCAAAAAGGGAAGGATTTACTTTGTATTTACGTGGCCATTGGGCAGAAAAAAGCCGGAATCGCCCGCACTGTTGATGTCCTAACTCGTTTTGGCGCGATGGATTATACGACTGTCGTCGTTGCTGCGGCCGATGAGCCCGCAGCCCTTCAATACATCGCGCCCTATGCTGGTTGTGCAATGGGTGAGGAATTCATGGAGACTGGTCGCGATGCATTAGTGGTCTATGATGACCTTTCCAAACATGCCTGGGCTTACCGGCAGGTGTCTTTACTGCTGCGCCGTCCACCGGGGCGGGAGGCTTATCCTGGAGATGTGTTTTATCTCCACTCTCGCTTGCTTGAAAGAGCAGCCAAGCTGGCTGATAACTATATCATCGTCCCCAAGGACTTCTCAAAAGATGAAGTCGATCCTGATGAGGTTAAGGAGAAAGAAATTTTCAGTGGTCCTCTCGGGGAACATGAAGCAGAAACTGCTTTAGAGGGGATGGAAAATTCAGCTGATTACAAGATCGGAAAGATCAAGGGATCTGGTGGGTCATTAACCGCTCTACCCATTATTGAGACTTTACTCGGTGATGTCTCTGCGTACATCCCAACGAATGTGATCTCGATCACTGACGGGCAGATTTACCTGGAAAGCAACCTCTTTTATGCTGGTATTCGACCCGCGATTAATGTGGGTTTATCTGTCTCCAGAGTCGGTGGCGACGCCCAGACCAAAGCCATGAAGCAGGTTGCCAGCAGGTTGCGTCTGGATATGGCTTCGTTCCGTGAGCTGGCTGCTTTCGCTCAATTTGGTTCTGATCTCGATAAAGCGACTCAAGCGCAGCTGAAGCGCGGCCAGCAGCTGCAGGAGATTCTCAAACAGCCACAGTATGAACCAGAATCCTTGGAAAACCAGGTGATCATCTTGTTCGCGGGGACAAACGGCTATGCAGATGAGTTGCCTATTGAAAGGGTTCCGGCCTGGAAAGAGAGTTTGCTGCGTTACCTGGAGACTTCTCATGTGGATTTAGTCAAAGATATCGCCGAAAAGAAGCAAGTTACGGAAGAGACTCAATCTAGTCTGCACGAAGCGATCAAAACCTTCAATTCAACCTGGCAGTAGAAAATTATGGCATCAGCTAGAGAAGTCAGGCTGCGAATTCGCAGCGTCAAGAATATAGCCCAGGTTACCAGAGCCTTGCAAGCTGTCAGTGCCAGTAAGGTTCGTAAAGCAATGGATGCAGTTACCCATACCCGTCCTTATGCTACTAAAGCCTGGCAGGTGCTGACACATATTGCAGAACAACCTGGACGAGATACCCTGCATCCTTTGTTGACCCATCGCGATGAAATTTCAAGTGTTTTAGTGGTACTGGTTACCGGCGATAGGGGGCTAGCAGGTCCATACACCACGAATATTGTTCGTTATACAGTTGGACATTTTGGAGACTATCCAGTTCCGGTCCGATATATCACGGTGGGACGCAAAGGTCGTGACCTAATGGCTCGTCGAGGAGAGGATATCATTGCGGAGTTCAGCAATTTACCCGCGGCGCCCACTTTTGGCGATGTATCCGCGATTGGGCGTTTGGCAGTGGACGAATTCTTAGAAGATCACACGGATGAGGTCTATCTGGTATATACCGATTTCATCAACATGGTGAACCAAGTTCCCACATTTAAGAAGCTGCTCCCACTTGAGATAGGAGAAGAGGCCGATCGAGTTCAGGATTTTGCTCGGGCTGCGCGCGGTGCATCACCATCCTATATTTATGAACCCGGGCAAACTGAAATTCTTGATGAAATTGTGCCGCGATTTACAGCCCTTCAGGTTTATCACGCGATACTTGAATCCCTGGCCAGCGAACATGCTGCCCGCATGGTCGCTATGAAGAACGCAACGGATAGTGCAACCGACCTCGCGGCAGGATTGCAGCTTGAATATAACAAAGCCCGCCAGCAAGGTATTACAAATGAAATGTTGGATATCACCGGCGGTGCGGAAGCTTTAGGATAAGGATTACCTCGAGAATAATAGGATAGCAATAGCAAAGCAGTTATTGACGGAGAGAAACTATGGCAGAGGCAACAGGTAGGGTTGTACAGGTCTTAGGCGGTGTGGTTGATGTTGAATTTCCGAGTGGAAGCTTGCCAGAAATCTATGACGCGGTCGAGGTTCCGCAAGAGAATGGTGAGACACTGGTGCTTGAAGTTGAGAAGCATCTGGGAGAAAATTGGGTTAGATGTCTCGCAATGGACTCAACTGATGGACTGCCCCGCGGTATACCTGCTGTAGCGACTGGTGCTCCGATCCGGGTCCCTGTTGGCCCATCCACGCTCGGTCGAGTATTCAATGTGCTTGGAAAGCCAATCGATGAAAAGGGAGCCGTTGAATCGGATTTTTACTATCCTATTCACCGTCCAGCACCAGAGTTCGCGGAACAATCTACCACTGTTGATGTATTTGAAACCGGCTTGAAAGTTGTTGATCTGATCGCGCCATTCACCAAAGGTGGCAAGACTGGCATCTTTGGTGGCGCGGGCGTGGGGAAAACGATTATTATCCAGGAACTGATCCGCTCTATCGCGACGGTTCATCAGGGTAACTCCGTATTTGCTGGTGTCGGTGAGCGAACACGAGAGGGAACCCAGCTGCTGCGGGAAATGCTTGAATCTGGTGTGATGAAGGATACGGTCATGGTTTATGGCCAGATGAACGAGCCTCCTGGTGTCAGATTGCGAGTCGCATTATCAGCGCTCTCAATGTCGGAATACTTCCGCGATCAGGGGCGGGACGTGCTGCTCTTTATCGATAATATTTTCCGCTTCAGTATGTCGGGTTCAGAGGTATCGGCGTTACTCGGTCGAATGCCTTCGGCGGTAGGTTATCAACCTACTCTGGCAACTGAAATGGGTGAACTTCAGGAAAGGATCACATCAACCCGACAGGGATCGATCACCTCAATGCAAGCGGTTTACGTACCTGCTGATGATTATTCCGACCCTGCCCCTGTGGCAACGTTCACCCACCTGGATGCGACAATCGCTCTGGAGCGGTCGATTGTTGAAAAAGGTATTTACCCTGCGGTCGATCCCCTCGCCTCAACATCACGGATTCTGGACCCCATGGTTGTAGGTGAGGATCACTATTCGACAGCCCGAGAGGTTCAACAAGTACTCCAACGGTATAAAGACTTGCAAGACATTATTGCCATCCTGGGTGTGGATGAGTTAAGTGAAGACGATAAGTTAATTGTTTCTCGAGCGCGCAAGATCGAGCGTTACTTCTCACAGCCGATGTACGTTGCCCAGCAGTTCACCGGATTAGAAGGACGGTATGTCTCGTTGAAAGAGACTGTGCGCGGCTTCCGCGAAATTTTGGATGGGGAGCATGATGATCTTCCGGAACAGGCTTTTATGATGGTTGGTGACATCGATGAAGCCGTAGAGAAGGCTGCGAATCTTTCAGGATAAGAGGGTCTAATGCCAATTCGATGTGAAATTGTCTCTCAAGACCGCATGGTATGGGAAGGAGATGCGGATATTGTCGTTGTCCCCGGCGTAGTAGGAGAAATGGGTATTCTCCCCAACCATGCGCCGCTGCTTTCAACTTTGAAATTTGGCATCCTTAAAGTCCGATCCAAAGGCGAAGAGGAATTGTTTACAGTTGCCGGGGGCGTAATTGAAGTGCAGCCCGATTTGATCACGGTACTGGCTGATAGTGCAGAAAATGTGGGTGAAATTGATATTGCTCGCGCAGAAGAGGCGAGAAAACGAGCTGAGGATTTGCTCAAAGAGGGACCTCCGGCGGATACGGATGCTTATTTGAGGTTAGAAGCCGCGCTCAGGCGTTCAAATCTACGCCTTGAAGCAGTACGCCGGTTCAGAGGTGGAAAGCGAAGCAGGATGCCTTCAATGGGTCAGACCGATACCGAGTAGGCTATGGCAGTTTTTTCAAAAGATTTGGGGGTTGATCTTGGGACGATGTATACTCGCATCGCTGCGGGAGATAACCTCGTACTTGAGGAGCCAACTGTTGTCGCTATAGCAGTGGATGAACAGAAGATAGTTTCTGTAGGGGAAGAGGCTCAAACCATGTTTGGGCGAGTACCCGAATCAATCGAAGTTGCCCGTCCCATGCAAAATGGAGTGATCGCTGATTACGAGATCACTGAGAAATTGCTTGAATACTTGATCCGCAAAGTCAGCGGGTCAAGTCGATTTATCCGCCCGAAAGTGATGATAACTGTTCCTTATGGGGTAACGAGTGTTGAAAGCCGTGCCGTCCATGAGGCGATATTGCAAGCCGGCACGAGGGAAGCATTTTTAGTCCAACAGCCATTAGCTGCTGCCTTGGGTATGGATTTACCCATCGGAACGCCATCCGGCAATATGGTGCTTTGTCTGGGGGCTGGTACGACACAAGCTGCTGTATTAGCAATGTACGGTGTTGTTGCAGCAGAATCACTTCGAGCAGGCGGGATGCATTTGGATGATGCGATTGTTTCGCATGTGCGCAAGAAGTATGGTTTGATTATTGGCTCGGCTACGGCGGAACAAGTAAAAATTAGCTTAGGAACAGCTATCCGTCAAGAAGAAGAAAAAAGTATCGAAATTCAGGCGCAGGATCAGGTCAGTGGATTACCACGGCCCCTCAACCTGACGAATGATGATGTACTTGAAGCACTCACGGAACCATTGATGAATTTCGTCGAAACAGCGCGGAAAGTGTTGGAAAAAACACCACCAGAATTGGTGTCAGATATTATCGACCGTGGGGTTGCTATTTGTGGTGGTGGGGCGTCGTTACCTGGGATAGATCGACTGATGACGAAAGAACTCGGTGTCCCGGCATACCTTGTTGATAATCCCACGACTTGTATCGCTGAAGGAGCGGCCATCGCTCTCGATCCGAACGTTTATCCGAAAATTAAGCGTAATTTACCTTTAGTTTAGGCATTTCGCAACACAATCAACCAAAAAAAATAAATCCCTGATAATCAATCAGGGATTTATTAGTTGGCTTATAAACCCATCTAATATTGCCATATGGTGGTTAAAGGTAATATGTCATTCGTTGAAGGTGAATTACCGGATCGATATATTGAACTTTAACATCTTCAGGAACATTTAGATTGATCGGAGCATAGTTTAATATTGCCCTGACACCGGACGAGACGAGCTCTTCAGCAACCTCTTGAGCAGTTTGACTGGGAGTTGCGATCATTGCTACTTTAATACCTGCCTCGCGGACCGAGTCTTTAATTGTTTTGATATCTTTGACTGTGAAAGGTCCTACTTGAGAACCGACCTTTGAGGGGTCATTATCGAAAATCATAGCCACGCGCAGCCCACGATTCGCAAATCCCTGATATCTTGCTACTGCAGAACCAATATCTCCTGCTCCTATTACAGCCATATCCCAAACCTGATCAACATGTAAAATCTTCTTGATTTGATCTGCTAGAAATTCGATCGAGTACCCAGTTCCCTGTTTGCCAAATTCGCCGAATTGAGATAAGTCTTTCCGAATTTGCGCGGCTGAAATTCCCAGCCTCTCACCCAATTCCTGTGAAGAGGTGACACGGCGATTTTCTTCAAGCATCCGCTGGAGTGCTCGTAAATAAATAGGCAACCGACCAACAACAATATCAGGGATAATTTTTTCTGGCATGAGTTCTCCTTAGGGTCTAGATAGGTGATTTTCCCTTGATTTTTGCTATTTGTGCAAACCCACACAATAATAACACAAATTTTGTACAGCATCAGAACGAGTTGAAATTAAAACGGATAAAATGTCCAAGAATCTTGAATCACCAGACTGGTATAATCGAACGAGGCAGCAAGAATTCTTATATCTGTTTTCAGACAAAAATATGTTTATTGATGAAGCTCGAATAAAAATAACCTCTGGAAAAGGAGGGGATGGTATTGTTCATTTTCGGCGAGAAAAGTATGTCCCTCTAGGTGGCCCTGATGGTGGAGATGGAGGAAAAGGCGGGGATGTGATCTTGGAAGTAAAGCCAACCTTAAACACCTTAGCGACATTTCAACGCCAAAAGATTTTCAAGGCTGAAGATGGCAAAAGAGGGGGTGGGAATAATAAAACAGGCCGTTCCGGTGAAGATCTCATTATATTTGTCTCACCAGGAACTATTGTTTATGACGAAGAGACCGGTGATATGCTTGCCGACATGGTATCTCCAGGTGAGCAATTCGTTGTCTGTAAGGGTGGTAGGGCGGGAAAAGGAAATGCTCGCTTCGCAAATTCACGTAATCAGACCCCTCGAATTGCTGAAAAAGGAGAACCTGCCAAGGAACGTCAATTACGACTGGAACTGCGGTTGATTGCAGATATTGGAATTGTCGGTGTACCTAACGCTGGCAAATCCACTTTGTTAGCCGCGGTGACAAATGCCAAACCAAAAATTGCCTCCTATCCGTTCACAACTTTAGAACCGAACCTCGGAGTTGTTGTTTTAGATGATGATTTGTCCATTGTGCTAGCAGATATACCAGGCCTAATTGAAGGGGCGCATATGGGGATTGGTTTGGGTCATGAATTCTTACGTCATATCCAACGGACGAGCGTGCTAATTCATATTTTAGATGGCCTTGCAGAAGATCCCTTACTGGATTATGCCCAGATCAATAGTGAATTAGCCCTGTTCGATCCACAATTGGAGAGCAAACCACAGATCGTCGCGTTCAATAAAATTGACATGCCTGATGCGCTTGAGAGGTGGCCGGAGCTAAAAAGGCAGTTGATAAAAAAAAGTGCTGGTAAATATGCTGAGCCAATAGATATCTCCGCACTAGCAAAAACCAATTTGCGTGCTCTTCTGTACAAGGCAGCAAACATCCTTGCTGAAATACCTGAACCAAAGGCATCTGAAGAGCTGCCGGTTTATCGACTCGAATCTGATCCTCAAGAATACAAAATTGTAAAAGAACAATCTGGTTGGCGGATACACGGAGAAGCGATAGAACGTGCAGCCGCGATGACCTATTGGGAATACTCCCAATCAGTCAGAAGGTTTCAGCGGATATTAAATTCACTTGGGATTGAAGAAGAATTAAGATCGATGGGTGTCAAAGAAGGGGACATTGTCTACATAAGTGAGTATGAGCTTGAGTGGTCAGATTAGAATTTTTTAAATTCTTTGCAGAAATCACTGAATAAGGATAGA
The DNA here is from genome assembly GCA_937968125.1 of uncultured Anaerolineales bacterium. GTDB lineage: Bacteria > Chloroflexota > Anaerolineae > Anaerolineales > UBA4823 > PFL25. The sequence goes on from CALBUI010000010.1 coordinate 13,708, forward strand.
TCCGATAATGGCTGTTCAAGAGCGCAGGAGAATTGGTGTTTTAGGGGGGACTTTTGACCCACCTCATATTGCACACCTGATCTTAGCTGATGAGGCGCGTTTCCAACTTGATTTATCGTCTGTTTTGTGGGTATTGACTCCAAATTCACCGCTCAAATATGATCGAGTGATCTCCCCATGGGAAGAGCGCTTTGAATTGCTAAGCGCAGCAGTAAAAGATGATCCTGGATTCCAAATATCAATAGTTGATATCGACCGCCCACCTCCTCACTATACATTTGAAACGTTACAAATTATTATCCAAGAATTCCCAGATAAGGAAATTGTCTTCTTGATGGGAGGTGATTCGCTTAGTGATTTATTGAAGTGGAAGAACCCTCAACAAATTTTTACTGTTTGTTCTGAAATTGGAGTGATGCGCCGTCCAGGGGTAGAAATTAACCTTGATATGTTGGAAAGAGAAATTCCGAAAATACGAGAAAAAATCGTTTGGATTGAAGCACCGCTCCTCGATATTTCGGGTAGTGCGATCCGGAAAAGGCTGCGAACTGGAAAACCGGTAAGATATTTTTTACCACCAGCTGTCTACCAGATCATCGAGGCAAAACAATACTATCAAATGATCCGTGAAGATTGATATCGCATCGACTTCACAAAAGATATCTGTTTGTATTAAATCTTTAAATAACTTTTTAGTCTTAGCTATCAGGTTTTGAGGAATTATCTACGGGGATATTCGGGAAAAGATATTTTCCGCCATTGTTAATAATGTTTGCTGATCGGCAGTTTGAGGGGATGTATTGCCTTGCCCATGAAACATTAGTGAGACATCAACCGGCTTTGATTCGACCATAGTAGAGTTATTGATCGAGTTTTTTGTAAAATGCCTGAGCAGATCCATTAATTGCTCGTGTTCATCCATTGAAAGGATTTCTTGCAACTTTACTCTGGCAGAGTGCATTTCTCCCGAGTTACACCAACAAGTATGAGCTTCGTCTGGAAGATAGATAATCAATCTGTCGCAAACCTGGTTTTCGCCGCCTTGCCTGGTCCAAATTAAGCCAATCGTTGCGGGAAGCACCTCGCCACCAACTAGATCTGCATGGTAATCAAATTGCAGACCATTTGCTTCTAATATAATTTCAAAGCCTTGAGTAACTTGCGGGACACATTCAACTCCAGGTTGATCGATACCGAGGCATGTATCTGACCACTCGACTTCCCGGCTTTCGATTACTTTGACATTGTCATTGTCCAGGAAAAATGATTGGAATTGTCCAGCAAACACAGCCTGAGCGGTTGTATCTTGAACTTCTTCCTGAAATGCTTTATCAATTGTGGAGCTAGTATTTTCTGGAATAATTGGATTTGAATTCTCTTCGGCTAATTTTTCTTTATTACCATTGGGATATGAAGTTTGTGAGTCCACAGATGATGAACATGCTGAAAGGACAAAAATAAGCGCGAAAATGAGATACCTGAGTTTCATAGAGTTGCTTAAATACTACCTATTGAGAATTGCCGATTAGTGGGAAGGAACCTTTTAAGAGTTGGATTTACCCTGCCTTGTCTTTATTAGCTATTGTTTGGATAATTTAAAATCCCGCCCAAGCTCCTATATTGAACCGGAAATTGCCTTAAAGGCCTTTCAATTTTGTCAGACTTCATTAATATAAACAACGAAATATACCAAGGATTGTTACACCATGACAACTGCGAATCAACACAAAATATTGGTATTTTAGAGCCAATAGTCTATAGATTAATTTCACGATTTTTTAGTAGTTTAAAATCAACCGCAAAGGTTAAAAAGCAAATCTCCCCTGGATCCCTATGATTTAATCAAATATGAATCTGGTGGGGGATTATATTAAGTGGTGTGAAAAAATGGCAATATTTAGTTTCTGGAACGATGCGTTGACCGATTACTTTAGGATGAAATTCGAGTGAGGAAAATATCCGGAAAAGTTAATATCCGCTGCCATAGTTGCCTGAATCGCTACGTGGGCGAGCCTGATCGATCCTTAGAGTTCTGCCGTCAAGTTCTTTCCCATTCAGTCCATCAATGGCGGCCTGACCTTCTTCATTTTTGGGCATCTCAACAAAACCAAAACCACGCGATTGACTGGTATATTTGTCCTTAATGATGGTCACTGAGCTCACTTCGCCGAAAGCCTCGAAAGCAGTTTGCAAATCAGCTTCCGTTGTCTGCCAATTCAAATTACCACAATAAATATTCATTTCTTGCTCTCCATCAGGTTAGGACTGTTGGATAAAATTAATGTGCATGTCCTGGATGATGGACATGACCATGTGCTATTTCCTCACTCGTTGGCTCACGCAAGCCAGCGATTTTGATATGAAAATGCAAAGTTTCTCCAGCCAAGGGGTGGTTAAAATCAAGTAAAACGACATCCGACTTAATTTCTTTCACATATGCCTGATAAGAATCTCCATTTTCTTTGTCTCGCATCATTATTGGCTCGCCAACTTTCAATTTCAGGTCTGTAGGGAAAGCGTTGCGAGGGTATTCCGTCAATCCATCTGGATCCAATTCTCCATATCCTTGACTGGGCTGGACGACAACATCTTTTTCGTCGCCAACTTCCAAACCCATCAATTCACTTTCTAGACCGGGAACGATGTTATTAAATCCATGCAGATAATCTAATGGTTCACCATTTT
>CALBUI010000011.1 GCA_937968125.1 uncultured Anaerolineales bacterium
ATGAATTCATGCTTGTTGAATATTTATGTAGGTAGGCGTCCACAGCTTACTCAGGTTGAGGGCGACCTTTGAATATCCAAAAGCCGGCGATCATGAATAAGATGCTGGTGATGGTTGCGATCCCAAGGTTTAGAGCACCAATGGTGATGAATTCCCAATTAGTTCTATCACCGATATACTGCCCCAGGAAAAAACCTGCCCAACTCAGCAAGATGTATAGAATCAGCTTTCCAAAGCTCCCACCTCGGATTAAATGAAAAATGGCGCCATACAATGTAGCAATTAATCCCCCAAAAATTAACGTAGGTATTGTCATTGGAGGTCAGTTTACTCGATGAAAGTTTCTCTGTCAACGAGCCTTTGCAGACCTCGATTTTGGAAATCTATTGAGGGATGAAAAATGAAAATTTGGTGCGACCTGTTTGGCTATGGACCTCTATATTCCCACCATGAGCATCGATTATACCCTTGGAGATTGCCAATCCAATTCCAGTCCCACTGATCGAACTGCGTTTTGAGATATCACCCCTATAAAAGAGGTCAAATATATAAGGTAAATCACTCTCCGAGATGCCCTCACCATTATCAATCACATCAATCAGGATACCGTCGTTGGTTGAGTTTGCCCGGACTTCAACCAAACCTTGGTCAGGAGTGTGCTTTAAGGCATTATCAACTAAATTGTTTAAAACGCGATTTATCCTGCGCGCATCGATGTTGACCTCTCCTAATTCATCAGAAACACTGCCTTTCAAGGTGATTTCCTGGCGTTTTGCCAATTCAGTAAAACTCTCCAAAGTGTCTGAAATTAAATCTGTGATCGAAACCGATTCTAGATTTAATTCAAGGCCTCCAGTGTCAATTTGAGCCATCTGGAACATATCATCGATTAGATGTGATAGTGAGGAGATATTCTTGCGCGCGATATTGTAGTACCTTTGTTCAGTTTGGTGATCTTCAATCATCCCATCAGCAAGAGCTTCAATAATAGCTGAGATGGAGGTTAATGGGGTTTGCAAGTCATGTCCTATCCAGGCGATCAATTCCCTGCGTAATGATTCCAATTCTCTCCGCTTTTCAGCAGATTCCTCTAATTGTGAGGCCATGTCGTTAAACGTATGGGCCAATCCAGCCAGCTCATCTTTCCCTTCAACCGGTACCCGGATGGACAAGTTTCCACTGGCGATTTTTTTGGCTGCTAGATCGAGAGACTGAATTCGATCTAGAAATGAAGAAGAAAGCAGGTAGCCCAAAGCCATGGCAATCGCTCCAGCGAAAATCAACAGCACGGTCCCGAGGAGGAGATCGTGCTGATTAGTGAACATAAGCTGCGCTGTGAGCCAGACATTGATGAAGGTTAATATACAAGCTAATGCATAGCTTCCCAATAGGGCTGTGCGGATATTCGGTGAGCGGTTCATCCAGCCCAACCGATAAGCTGCATATCCAGCCACAGCCGAGATTACTGTTGTAATCAATAAGAATCCAGTGATCAACCACACCTCACCCATTGGTGGTCTGAAGACCAGGTAAAAGCCAATCACCGATAAAGTCAATATGCCCAACAAGGCAAGGATAAATCTTGCGGTGGTCGTTAATTGGATCGGAACTGTTTTCTGCTGCATTTTCTAATAAGGGTTTTTTGTAATTACCGTAATTTAATATTAAGGTTCAAATTTGTACCCTACACCCCAAACAGTAATGAGATGCTGTGGTTCGGAAGGATTAGGCTCGATTTTTTCACGTAAACGACGGATATGGACGGTAACGGTGCTCGGGTCGATATAATCTGAGATCCCCCAGACCCGTTCTAAGACGTGGTTGCGAGTGAATACTTGCCTGGGATGCTGGGCGAGCAGCCAGAGAGTATCAAATTCTTTCGCAGTTAGCACGATTTCACGACCATCAATCGTCACCAGACGGGTTTGTGGATCGATCGTCATGGATGGAAATTCAAGCGGCTGCTCCCCTGATTCACCTGGTTTGGGATTGGTCCGTCTAAGCACAGCGCGCACCCGGCTGACAACTTCTTGGGGGCTGAAAGGTTTAAGAATATAATCATCTGCCCCCATTTCTAAACCTGCAATTCGATCGACTTCATCTCTTCTTGCGGTGAGCATGATGATCGGAGTGTCGTCGCGGGCGCGCAACCAGCGAGTTAGTTCAAAACCATCGATAATAGGCAGCATTAAATCCATCACGATCAAGTTAGGGGATTTGGTCTCTATTTTGTCTTGAGCTTCAATGCCATCTTGAGCAAAAATGACTCCATAACCAGCCCTTTTTAAATATAAACCGACCACTTCTGCGATACTCGGTTCGTCCTCAACGATTAAGATTAAATCATCGGGCATCTTTCAACTCCATTCTTCGATCTTATCGAGATATTATTACAGAATGGTTACAGAGAATTAATTTGGTGGTGAGCATTCAATTAGGCAAACTAGTGAAATTATTAAGAATAATCACATCACTCACGCTTTCTACCTGGTAGATAACCCACAAAGAACCAGGCTAAGATTATCACGAGTATGATCGCGAGGGCACCTATCACAATCGGTAAATTTACAGAGCCTCTTTGAACAGGGATCGGTGTGGGAGTAGGAGTGCCCGGATCAGTATCGGTTTCAACTTCAGCAAGGCTACCATCTGTTGGTTCGGGAGTGGTTTGAGCATTTTGTTCGATTATTGGGAGATTGACATAAGTAGTCTCTGTTGGAGAATCTTGCTTTGTTAGTCGATAATGACCAGATGCTTGATCTTGTCCATAATTTTGGTGTAAATTCCACGTCCGATTCTCAGCCGCTGCAAAGGTTGACGAATAACCGAAAAATGAAACTATGCTAATTAGAAGAATGAAAATGGAAACTTGTTGAGAGTGTTTCACGATCGAATCTCTCCCCAATATGCTGATTGCAATGTATTAATCCACCTGTGAGGAAATCTGGTCAATGTAGATATCTCCAGGAAGACCAAAATTTTTACCAGGCGTAGGCTTCTGGAGCTTCACCACCTGGACCAGGCCAGAGATTGTTCAGCTTAACAAGCTGCTCGTCAGAAAAATCTATCTCTAATGATTTGACACTGGCGTCCAACTGCTCACTTGTCCTTGGACCGATGATTGGTGCGGTGACTGCAGGATTGGCTAACAACCAGGCCAGGGCAACGTTGGCTGGTTCCTCCCCTAACTCTTTGCAGAACGCTTCATATGTTCTTATTTGTTCTGAATATTCTTCCATGCCTTTCTTTACACTATCAGAAGAACGCCGACCTGTCGATTCTTTCTCTAATACACCACCTAATAAGCCTCCTGCAAGAGGGCTGTAGGGGATAATCCCTAATCCAAACTCCCGACAAGCCGGGACGAGCTCTAATTCAATCATGCGGTCGATTAGATTATATAAACTTTGTTCGCTGACTAAACCTAGAAAATGTCTTTCCTTGGCTGAGAACTGTGCCTGGGCGATATGTAATCCTGCGAAATTACTGCTGCCTACATATAGAACTTTACCTTGCGAGACAAGCTGCTCCATCGCCTGCCAGATCTCTTCCCAAGGCGTTTCCCGGTCAACGTGGTGCATTTGGTAAAGGTCGATGTAGTCTGTATTCAAACGACGCAGGCTGTTTTCACATGCCTGGCGGATATGTTTTGCTGAGAGGCGACGTTCATTGGGACCTTCCCCCATTCTGCCGTACACCTTCGTCGCAAGGACAACCCGATCGCGTTTACCTTCACCTTTAGCAAACCAGCGCCCGATGATCTGCTCAGTGATTCCCTCTCCTAATTCCCAACCGTAAACATCTGCTGTATCGAAGAAATTAATTCCCAGATCAACAGCCTGGTCCATGATCGCATGGCTTTTATCTTCATCCGTTTGCGGTCCAAAATTCATTGTGCCCAGACATAAGCGGCTTACTTTCAATCCAGTGCGACCTAAATTTGTGTATTCCATGCTCTCCTCTTCTGGGGGGTAAATTCGATCTTGAGCTCTTATGAATTTGATGATTATTTGAGGAATTCCAATTCGATATTTTTTGTTGATAAACGACAAATTGAAGGATAATAAAAAATTGGAGACGAGTTTGTAAAGTATATCACGCAAGAGAATAGAGCTTGTTTCGCCAATTACCCTTCACATAGACGGATCACGTTTTGATATGTTCAAGATAGGATTTGGCTGCTCTCTCCCAAGAGAAATTCGAGGATATGTATTCAACCCCCTTGACTAACATCTCGAAATACGCTCCTTTGTGGGAGGAATATAAGTTAGATGCATCCTCAATTGTGGCAGCTAATTCATTTGCCATGGATTGAACGGTTTGCAGCTGTTTTCTTGATTGGAGCCGGTTGGATTTTCCAGCCCCAAGATCGTATTTTGCATCATTGATTGAATGCCAATCAACGCGTGAGGTCGATATGTTATCAGCTTCGCGAAAAAGAAAGCCAGTTGGAGGTGAGAAAGCCTTATGCCAGAGATCAGCCCTTTGTTGCGCTGATGCGCCAAATGAAGAAGCCTGCCGGTTGGGTACGATTTGTTGGCAGATACCACCTGTTGCCCGGCCAATGCAAACTACACCACTTAAGTAATACTCATTGGCCATTCCAAATGGTTCGTAATATGATGGCATGATACCGTAGGTTGCCCCCCGCATCACAGCAAAAAAACCATCCTTGAACAAGAATGGAAAGCAAATTACTTGATGTGGGTATTTATCTGCGAGTTCGTGAATAAATTCTATACCTGCTAATCCTTCATCTCCAGGTATTGGAAAGAAAATAAAACGAGCTGGAATATCTTTTGAGATTAATTGCTCGATGGCAATGCAAGCGATTTCATAACCTTTCTGCCGGCTGTCGTCGCGGCCTGCCATCACAAACCATGGAACTGCATCTTGATTAAATTTAGTTTTATCACCCCAAATTGGCGTGAGGTCAGAATCTTGGATATTCTCCATTGCACCGAAAGCAAGTGATCTATTCTTCGTTTTCCAGGTCTGAAGAGCTGAATAGTTACCTGATTCTGCAGAAGCTAGAGCATTTTCCGGGACCGAACTCTGGACAAATGGCCCATTATTGATCCCTAATAACCTGGGAGGTAAGACAGATTCCAAATGTGGAATCATGATTTCTGTCTGGAGAACCTCAGACGACATATCCAATGCGAATTGTTCGGAAACAGTAAATACTGGATCAAGAGAATAAGGTAATGAACAATCTAAGACAGTATCACCGGAAAGGATCGCGGGATGTCGACCAATTTGCCGCAAATCGCTTTCAGAGATACCGCTGTCATAGGTGTTGTGAACGGTGAGATATGGAGCAATATCCAATTTTGACTTTTCTTCGCCGGAGATTGACAGGACGGTAGTGGCGGCTTCCCAATCCTGCATTAAGACTGTCCAGGACTTCTTTGGACTAATCTTTGTCAATGCAATTGAAGCAGCTTTACCAAAGAACAGTGAATCTCTCAGAAGGACCGGTTGCCCGGCGGCTGTTTTAGATTTGACATCATAGGGGTGGCGTTTACCGGCGAAAAAGGGGCTACCTTGATGACTTTTCCCCCTTGATTTTAGAAAGATCCACTTAACATCTCGGTCTAAGAGCAATATATCAATACCAAAAATAACTTTATCAAAGGAAACTTTTGCAGTCGCCAGCTTAACCATATCAGGCGCGGCCGCGATGGTTTTTGTCAAATTGTAGTGGAAGGGGGAGATTACATAAACCGGATTTTTTGAATTTTCTTGGAGCGCTTTCGGGAGATGTGTCATCACAGCAGCAATTCCACCCCCCGGTGAGTAGGGTGTTTCATACGTTACGAAGGCAATATTTCTGTTCAATTTAATTCTGGGAGGAATCCTTTGCTGTATAAAGAAAATTATAACATTGTGAATATTTTGCGATCTAACACTCTACGGCTAAGATTTGCATGATGCTCGTAAAAAACTGATTCCTAAGCACACGGCTGCGTATAGCCACTAAATTGATCTTTCGAGTGCCTAACTGACCTCGAGTTTTTCACCTTTAAATTGGGTTTCGTATAAATCTGCATATAATCCCGCTTCATCGAGAAGAGATTTATGAGAGCCTTGCTCAACCAGTTGTCCTCGATCAAGTACGAGGATTTTATCTGCGGCGAGGATTGTTGAGAGACGATGGGCGATAACCAGGCTGGTCCTTCCTTCCATCAATGGTTCCAAAGCTGCTTGAATTAAGGCTTCATTGCGTGAATCAAGGTGGGAAGTAGCTTCATCTAGGATGAGAACGCGTGGATTTTTGAGGATCACACGTGCAATTGCCATCCTCTGCTTTTCTCCACCACTCAGCCGGTAACCTCTCTCACCGACGACTGTGTCATATCCTTTAGGCAAATCCTGGATAAAATCGTGGATATTCGCCGCCTGGCAGGCGGAAATAACTTCATCCTGCTCAGCCTCCGGCTTTGCGTATAAGAGATTCGCGCGGACCGTATCATGAAAGAGGTATGTCTCTTGGGTGACAATACCGATTTGATTGACGAGGGAATATTGTGTCACGTCTCTTATATCGCGGCCATCAAGTGATATCACTCCACTGGTGGGATCATAGAGTCTCGGAAGCAGATAGGTTATCGTAGTCTTTCCCGCGCCTGAATGCCCGACCAGAGCAACCAATTCTCCTGGTTTGATCTCAAAAGACAGTTCTTTAAGAGCCCATCTTTGAGTGAGATCCGGAAGAATTGTGGGGGCAGATTCGTCTGAAGGGAGAGCTGAAAGTTCGGCATCATCTTCATTTTGCAGGTTTCCATCTCCATTTCCGTAGCTAAAGGACACATTTTCAAACCGAACTTCTCCAGTTACCACACTTAACTCGAATGCCTCAGGTTTATCTTGAATTTCAATTGGCATGTCTAAATATTCGAAAACTCTTTCAAAACTCACCATTGAAGTAGCAAAATCAACCTGGACGTTCGTCAAGGATGAAATTGGTCCGTACAGCCTAGTCAGGTAGGCCGCGAAAGCAACAATGGTTCCAATAGTAAGCACATCGGTCATCACCAGATATCCCCCAGCCCAATAAATTAGCGCAGTCCCGATGGCACCTGAAATGCCTAAACCCATAAAGAACCAACGGCCCACCAGGGCACGTCTGACACCAATATCTCTCACATTCTGATTAATCTCTCGAAATTTTTCTGATTCCTGCCGCTGTCTGCCAAAAGTTTTAACTAGTAAGGCGCCATTAATGCCCAGAGTTTCAGATATCAAGCTGCTAAGGTCTGCATTGAACTCCATTGCTTTTCGGCGTATATCACGCAGGATTCTCGCTACTCTGCGAGTTGGTAATAAAAATAATGGCAGTACAGCAATAGAAAGCAAGGTCAGGCGTGAATCGATTGTGATCATGACCAGTAAGGTCGATGTTAATGTGACCAAATTTGTAACAATACTGGGTATTGTTCCTGTAATCGCATTTTGGGCGCCCACAACATCATTATTAAATCTGGACACGATTTCACCTGAACGAGTATGGGTAAAGAAACGAATCGACATATTTTGCAGGTGAACGTACATCTCTTGTCGCAGGTCGAAGATGATCCCTTCGCCAGCTTTTGCGCTGAAATATCTCTCGACAATGCCGATCAATCCGCTCGTGATGGGAATCGCGATCATAGCCAGGGCTAAAAATGTTAGTTGTTGAAAATCTTTTTGTGGGATGACGATATCGATCAGGCGACGGAAAATCAATGGAGGAATGAGTTCAATCAATGAGATTAGAACGATTGCGATTAAGACGATCAAAATATATCCCCAATAAGGTCGACCATATGTGCTTATGCGAGATAAAAGTTTGCGATCTATCTTCGCTTTTCCTTTAGATTCATCCGCCCTGATTAATGACCACCATCCACCATGGTACATGGTTATTTCACCTTTCTTTTGTAGAGTTATATCCAGGCCAAGTTGTTTTAGCTTCCGAACTGTAGGCTTCAAGACCGGGTTTTCGACATTAGATTATAATTCGAAGATTGTTCTTAATTTGAGAAAGACTAACTAAAGTTCAGATTTATTTTGTTTTCTATCATAATCTTCAATCATGATCCAGAATAATTCTTCCTCTGTAACCAAATTAGATTTCCACGGGAAACAGAAAATTTCCGAATTGGGAGCGTCTGAGGTTAACGCACAGAGAATCTCTGATGTGTTTGATCGCCAGTTTGAGGCTGGGCTTCATCCAGGTGCTCAATTGGTAGTACTAAAAGATGGACAGGTGATAGTGGATCGCTTTGGCGGATATACGGATGAGAGAAATG
>CALBUI010000012.1 GCA_937968125.1 uncultured Anaerolineales bacterium
GCCCAATTTATCAAGCCTGCGCAGACCTTCGTGAACCACTGCTTTGCCCAGACCTCTTCGCTGGTGGTCAGGGTCTGTGCCTACGGGCTCAAAGGAACCGCTGCGGGTCACATCGTCAAACCAAATTGTACAAAGCGAGACCAGTTCACCCTTGGGGGAGACCGCTACCAGGTCCAGATCCCGACGGTAGAGCGGAGCCCGTTGGATATTAAGATACCATTCCCAGCCCTCATAGCGATCATCGGGTTCATCCGGGTGAAATGCTCTCCAGAAGAGGAAACTGCGTGCGGGGAGTTCTGTCACATCCCCCAAAGCACGCACGCGATATCCATCTGGCAGTTCCGGTTCAGGAACTGTCTGCGACATTGGACGGCGGTGATGATGCTGCCAATATTCACTCTTTGTATACCGCCGGTGTTTTAGAATGTCTTGTCGGAGATCATCACCTTGGTCAGCAAAAACGTTCAATCTCAATTGCCCCTCCGGATTTTTGACTGCCAGCTTTTCTTCAGCAATCGAGAGCATCTCGGTTTCCAGTTCTGGCGTGCGTTTGCCAGGATCCACCTGCAAATATGCATATCCAGGTTCTTCCGAATTCAGCACCGCAACAATTTCTCCCTGCTGTGTCTCCCAGATGAAAACATCCTTCTCTAGCTGCCCATGCCCAAGATTCTCAATGCCATGCCAGCGCCAATAATCGAAGTGATCAGTCTGCCAGCTCAAATCACGCATGTTATTCAGTAGGAAAACCCTGCGCAAGAATTCCCGGATACGCCAATAATCATTTTCATTTTGGTAGCTGCGCATTTTTTGCTTCATTGAGTTTACCTGTTTACTTCCTGGTTTCCATTAGTCTTATTGATTACGATTCCTCATTATCTGGCAGCAGGCAATAAATATCGATCCGCACGCCAATGGAATCATCAATGTAAGCGAAACGCATATCTCCCGGCAGCGACTAGCGCTTCATAAAGCGCATCTACTTCCTCGGGAGCGGATACCTGGATAGCGTATTCGGTATTTTGAGGGTTGCTGCCTGCCTTGGTGCCTGCTTTACTCGGGAAAAGCGTCAACCAGGTTGAGCCCATTCGCCAGCCGTAAATCGCACCTTCTTCATCTACGTTTTCCGGAGGACCGAACATATCTTCGTAAAATGCGATCGCCTCTTTGAAATCTTCGTAGTACAAACTGACAAAATTAAGGTCAACAACCGTAAATGGGGGCTTCGAACTTCCTGACGAATCAACTTTCTCCGGCATATTTTTTACTCCTTCGTTCAACATATAATCATGGATCAGGAATTTGCTTCCTCCCAGGTATCATCTCAAAATCTTATCACGATAGTACCGTCTTTATCTGCAGCGCGTAATGGGGGTTTTTGACATCCAGTATGAACCGAAAACATATCCAATTCAGTAATTAATATAGAGGTACAAATACAGAAATATCCAAGGAGTTACCGATGGCTGAACGTGAATTTATCCCAAATGCTAAATACCAGATCAAGATGATGGTGATGATCACGCTGATCGCATTTCTCATCCTGCTGGGGGCAGGGATCCTGTCATCTCTGATCAGCCTGGACGATCCCGGAGTCGGGTTGGTCATCATGGGCATTGCTATCGTCGGTGATGCTCTATTCTGGGTGATCGGGATGGTCCTGTCTATACCCTATTTCCGCAGCTTGCGCTACCAGGTTTTAGAAGATGAAGTCATTGTCCATGTCGGCATCCTCACCCATTCAGTCAAGCATGTGCCTTATCGGACAGTCACCAATATCACCGTCAAACGTGATATTTTCGATCGCTGGTTTTTCAATATGGGTTCATTAAGTATCCAGACTGCTGGGATGAGTGGTCAATCCGGGGCTGAAGAAAACCTGGTTGGACTGGAAAACGTCCAGGAAGTTTACGAGATCGTGGTCACAGAGCTGCGCAAGTTTCGCGGCGCCATGCCGCCTACCACTGTCCAGGAAGGGACTCTTGGGAATGGTAATAAGGAAATGTTAGCAGAAGTTCAGGCAATTCGAGAGCTATTAGAAAAGGCAGAAGATTGATTCCAGATAGTGGTAATTGGTCCTCGAGAAATTTACCTTTTAGAAAAAATAGAGGGATCTCTTAGCATCACAAAGGGATTGTACAATCGAATTGCATCCTCCATTAGCCTAAGTTTCGCATGATTCTATCTTTATCGATTGGCTTCATATCCGTCCATACTTCTTCGATAAAGTTCAAACATTCCTTGACCGTTCCTTTCTTCCCAATCTCACGCCACCCTTTTGAAGGGGAATTTGAAATTGGAATGATTGAATATTGCTCTTCATGATTGACAACCACTTTGTAATTGGTCGAATTGCGTAACGTCATTTAGCATCTCCAAATGAAAGATTATCTACGATGGGATTTGGATTGTAATTCACATTTGGAGCTTTGTGGCGGAGCTTACAAAACTTTTGGTATTGGCAAATAATGTATATGCAGGCGCACTAAAACAGCATACTATCTTAATGTTAGTATGCAAAGATCAAAGGATTATTTAGTAAGAACAGCTTATTGAGCTAGAATGAGTACCTTGAAACCAGAAAGTTTGATTTCAACTCGACAAAGCTATAATCCTTTTAGGATTTCCTCTATCTCTTCCTCACCGAAGGCGCGCAGCGTGGTCGTGCGTACATCGCCTCCCATACCAGTTTTCACGAGCAGGCGGTTGGCAGTAGCATCATCGGGAGCTTCGTGGACCACGAAGCCATCATACTGGCCAAAGGTCCACCAGATACCGATGAAGCGGCCGCCTGCCGCTTCCCAGGCTTCTCGGGCTGCCTGTGCTCGTTTAGCGGTATCCTTTACATTGCGGACACCCTGTTCCGTCCAATTGAATAAAGTTAGATAAGCTGGCATTGTTTTACCTCCTGCAGGTTTACTCTATTATGACTGAATAAGTCCTGATTATCAAATTAATGAAAAATATCACGGGAGTCATAGAGAGTGGAACGAAGATGTAATTCGCTATTAGAGCGAGCGAGTATAATCAAGCAACATTCCAAATTCCCTCCACACAAAAATTCAATTCCTATGAATCCAAACTACAACAATACCCTCATCCAAACCCAGGAACTGGTCAAGCGCTTTGGTGAAAAAATCGCTGTTGATCGGGTAACCTTCGAGGTATCGGCCGGGGAGGTATTCGGTTTCCTCGGTCCCAACGGGGCAGGGAAAACCACCACGATCAAGATGATCGTCGGATTGCTGCAGCCCACTTCCGGGTCAGTCTCGGTGGCTGGTTTCGATCTCGAAGAGCAGCCGCTGCAAGCTAAAGCAGTTTGCGGCTACCTGCCCGATACGCCTAACCTTTACCCAAAGCTCTCCGGTCGGGAATTACTTCGTTTCGTCGGCGACCTGTATGAAATAGACCAGGCGCAAGTCAATCGCCGCAGCCAGGAGTTGTTAAAACTCTTTGAGCTGGCGGATGTAGCCGACGATCCGATTGACACCTACAGTCATGGCATGCAGCAAAAGACAGCCCTCGCCAGCGCCCTGCT
>CALBUI010000013.1 GCA_937968125.1 uncultured Anaerolineales bacterium
TGGTGGCGGAAATAGGTATTGTACAGAGACGCATAATGTCCACCTTGATTTAGTAAATACTCATGCCCCCCTTCTTCAATGATGCTGCCTTTCTCCAGGACGATAATTCTATCAGCAGCTTTTACGGTGGATAGACGATGGGCAATGAGGATGCTGGTCGTACCAGTAAGGATCATTCCCAAAGCCTGTTGAATCTGCCATTCTGTGAACGGGTCAATGCTGGCTGTGGCTTCGTCCAAAATAAAGATAGCTGGCTGCTGCGCCAACACCCTTAAAAGTGAGACGATCTGACGCTGCCCCATGGATAACCGGGAGCCGCGTTCGCCTGCTTGGGTATCCAATCCTTGAGGCAGGCTTTCCAGCCACTCACCATCTCCAATGGAGTAAGCCATCTCTTCGATTGTCTTCAGGTCAACTTGGGCACAGGCATAACAAATATTTTCTGCAATCGTTCCAGAGAACAAGAATGGCGATTGGGATACAATACCCAGCTGGCTGCGATAACTGGATAAATCCAGCGTACGTAAATCGACTCCATCAATAAATAAGTTTCCGCTCTGATATTCATAAAAGCGTGCGATCAACCTGGCAATAGAAGATTTTCCTGCTCCAGTGTGCCCAACAAGAGCGATATTCTCTCCCGATCGGATTCGAAGATCGAAGTTTTCCAACACAGGTTCATTTGCCTGGTTATATTGGAAAGTCAGTTTGTCAAAGACAACCTCGCCTTTCAATTGAGGGGATGGCAAGGAAGCGCTTTGCACGACCATCGGTTCTGCGTCAATCAATCCAAAAGTGCGCTCAGCGGCGGAAAGGCCGGCCTGCACTTGTGCCCAAAATGCGGATAAGTTTAAGACGGGGAAAAAGAAATAATCCAAACTCTGGATAAACAAGTACCAGACTCCTACCGTAACCAATCCTTGAATAACACTCATACCACCCAGGAAGACCAGGATTGCAGTCCCTATCCCCCCAAGCCCATTCAACACAGGGAATACCATCGATAACACAAAGCCTCGCTGGACATTTACTGTATAAGATTGTGAATTGGCTTGATCAAATTCACCAAAAATGCTGGACTCCTGGCGGAAATTCTTTGCGACGGCGATCCCGCTGACGGTCTCTTTTATGGCTGCATTGACGTTCGCCATGGCGCGCATCCCCCGGCGAGTCACTATCCGGGCCCATTTGCGGAAGCCCAATACCACCAGGAAGATGACTGGTAAAAACGAAAAAAGGATCAGCGAGAGTCTTACATTAATCGTTAGCAACACGATCCCCAGGAAGATAACCTCAATAATCTGTGAGATGAGATCGGTTATCAGGGTGACTGTTTGACCAAACTCCTGGGTGTCTGAGGTAATTCTTGAAACAATCCGACCAGAAGAAAATTCATCATAAAATGACAGGTCATGATCCATCGATGCCTGGAAGGCATCTGTGCGAATATTGAGAATGATGTCCCCGATCAATCGTGCGGTTAACCGTCGGCGACCCCAATTCGCTCCCCAACTGATTACTCCTGCTAATAAAATTGCTGTACATAACAGCAGAATGTTTTGATAGGTGATGTCTGAACCCAGCTGGTCGACCCCGCGCGCGACAATTATCGGCGAAAGAGCGCTCGAGACGGCAATGACCAACAGCAGAATAACAACTGCGACCAGAGACCAGGTATACGGACTGAAATAGGTGGCCATGCGACCTGCCAGCTGGCGGTCGGTATACTTACGATCGTAGGCCTCTGTGTCAAGACCAGCAAAGAAACTCAAAACTCAACCTCGTTCCGTGAAAATTCGTCGGTAGGCTTCTGAAGTGTCCAATAGATCATCGTGGGAGCCAGCTGCGACTAATCTACCCTGACGAAGCACTAATATTAAATCTGCCCACCTGATTTGAGACAGGCGATGGGTGATAATCATCGTGGTCCTGCCTTTTGCTGCTGCGTATATCGCCTGCTGGATATTGTCCTCTGTCTCACTATCAATTGCACTCGTCGAATCATCCAGGATCAGGATGCGGGGATCGGTCAGGAAGGCACGCGCCAAAGCCAGCCTCTGGCGTTGACCACCTGATAAGGTTACTCCTCGCTCACCAATCACCGTATCGTAGCTGCCCGGTAAGCTGGTGATAAACTCCTCGGCTTGAGCTGCCTGCGCCGCTTCAACACTCATTTCCTTAGAAGCATCCTGGAGCCCAAAATTTATATTGGCGGTGATAGATCTTGAAAACAAGAAAATATCCTGCTCGATGATTGAAATCCTGCGACGTAATGCCTCCAGATTCCAATCTCGAACATCAACACCGTCCACAAGAACCTGGCCTGAGCTGACATCATAAGTACGGTTGACCAGCTTTGCCAGAGTAGTCTTCCCGGTCCCTGTTTGACCGACGATAGCCACCGTCTGTCCTGGTTCAACTTTGAAGGAAATATTTTGCAGAGCAGGCTCCCCTTTTTCGTAAATGAAGGAAACGTCTTTAAACTCTATCTCTCCCACCATCTCTTTGCTGTAACCGGCTACATTCTGGTCGAGATCGTTCTCCTTATTTATCAGCTCCAAAATCCGTTTTGATCCTGCTAACCCCAGGGAAACCTGTGAATAAGCAAATAATGAGACAAAAGTTGGAAAACCCAATAACTGGAGCAGACCAAAGTAGGCGACCACATCACCGACATCTAAAACACCTTGAGAATAAAGGATCAAGGCATGAAACAACCCCCCCGCGCTGGCTAAAGCAAGGAGCAGCAAGGGCAAGAAACGAGCTTCAATGTCACCCTGTTGGACGACTGCATCCCGGTATCGCCTTGCATTGGCGATAAACCGGCGCACTTCGCTTTTCTCCTGGGACATCCCCTTGACTGTCTCGACCCCATCAATTGCTTCAGCCAAGCGTGAGTTTAATTCACCAAACGATTCCCTGACCTCACCAGTGACTGGATCGAGCTCGCGCAAGTATTGTCTTATGGCGAGGGTGTATGCAATGATGTATAACAGTGGGGTGATAATCAATGAAGGATCATATCGAGGGGCAAAGATCAACGGCATAAACATAAATATCCCCGAACCAACTACAAGATTGATCCCAGGGTTGAACATCAGATTGATCTCGCGCACATCGTTAGTCGCTCTAGCCATTACATCCCCAACCGGTTGGAGACTGTGGAAAGTCATACTCTTGCCAAGCAGGTTGACATAGAGCTCCTCCCGGATGTCTCGCTCCAATCTTTGGCCGAACAGCTCTGCGCTGAAATTTCTTCCAAACTGCAATACTGAGCGTAAAACCTGGGTGGCAACAATGGTCAAGGCGATCTGCAATAAAGCATTCGGATCGGCAGGCGTGGCCAATACGACATCAAAAGCCTGCCCTACCAGGATCGGCACGGCAGCCGCCAGTGTAGCGTTTGCGATCGCGCCACCAAACAAAGTTATGCTCAACGGCCAATATCGCATAGCATGCGATATCAGCCACCGTTGAGGACCGCTCCGATTGGCTGAATGCTCTTCAGGGAGGGTAAATTCGGCCGATAAAGAAGATGAAGTCATTGCTTTAATTTTATCCTTTGCCGGGTGAAATTGGCATCAGGATTTTCCCTCGATTGTACCCAGATTATCCCAGGCACAGATGGATAGGATACCATATCCGAGGCAAAACATAGTCAAGTAAGGGATTAAATTTGGAACAACAAAATTATCTTTGCGATTTATCATCTTAAGTTATAATTGGTCAATTCACTGAGCAGCCTCATCCGGGACATTTAATCTGAATATTAAAAATTCGAGGCTTCAATCCCCCAAACACATATCACTTCAATGCCTGATATTTCACAGTGACTCCTGATATTGCACTTACACTCGGCATAATCATCGCGGCAGTTATCTTATTTGCCACTGAAAAAGTTCGCGTTGACATGGTGGCCTTGCTGGTGTTGCTGGCAGTATCCATCACTGGTTTGGTATCCAAGGATGAGGTATTCCTAGGATTTGCCAACTCGGCTGTGATCACAATTTGGGCAGTTTATATTGTGTCTGGGGGACTCTTTAAAACAGGTGTCGCGGATAGGCTTGGGTCCATGATTCTGCGCTTATCAGGCGCGAGTGAAGTGCGTCTGATTGCGGTGATTATGCTAACCTGCGGGGTTATGTCCGCTTTTATGAACAATGTTGGCGCAGTGGCAGTGTTGATGCCTGCTGTGATTGGAATCTCAAAAAAGACAAATATACCCGTCTCCAAATTGCTCATTCCGCTCGCTTTTTCATCCCTGCTGGGTGGAAAAATGACTTTGATCGGTACACCAGCCAATATCTTAGCCCAAGGCATTCTGCTCGCTCGAAATCTGCCTGCATTCAGCTTCTTCGAAATTACTCCGATGGGTCTCCTGGTCCTTGGCACTGGGATTATTTACATGGTCACCATCGGTCGTCATCTGCTGCCTGTACGTGAGACTGCAGCTGACCCATTAGCCTCATCTCAACTGCGTGAATATATCAGCGATATTCAAATTACCCCCGAGAGTCCTTTGAGTGGAAAAAACCTGTATGAATCGAAGCTTGGGGCGGATTTCGACTTGACCGTTCTTTCCATCATCCGGGATGGAAAGCCATTAATTGGTCTCCACCGGGACTTTGTAATTCAAGAAAATGATCACCTGATCTTGGAAGGATCGGCCCAAAACCTGATATCCGCTCAAGAGGAATTAAAATTCAATATTCACACCGATCCAGAATTCGAATTTTCCGATCTGGATACAGAGCAATCCTATATTTTCGAGGCTACGCTTGCCCCACGCTCAACAATGGTTGGTCGAACGTTGAACAACGTCAGATTTAGGGACCGTTTTGGATTTACCACCCTGGCTATCTGGCGACAGGGAGATGTAATCACCGAACACCTGCGAGATGTGGAACTGCGCTTCGGCGATTCACTGCTCCTCCAGGGACCTCCCAGCCGGGTGACCGCCCTTCAAAAAGGGAATGAATTCCTCGTCCTGGAACCTGTCGAGCTCGAACGCAATCGACGCAACAAAGCCCCCCTGGCAGCGGGAATCATGCTCTTAGTAATCCTGCTGGCAATCTTCACCAATCTGGGCATCGCTGTTTCCATGTTAATCGGATCGGTCTCAATGGTTTTAACCGGGTGCCTGACGATGGACGAGGCCTATGAAAGCATCGATTGGCGCACCGTTTTCCTGGTTGGTGGAATGCTATCACTCGGTATCGCAATGGAGAATACCGGCACCGCGGAATTCCTGGCTGATACATTATTGGGTGTCTTAGGGGGTTTTGGACCACTTGGGCTCCTGGCTGGAATTTATCTCCTGTCTGCGCTAATCACCCAGCCTATGTCAAATGCGGCTGCGGTTGTGCTTATTGTGCCCATCGCTGTTGATACTGCCCTCGGGCTTGGAGTCAACCACCTGACATTCACGATGGCAGTTGTCATTGGCGCTGCGACCAGTTTCCTTTCTCCAGTTGGACATAAAGCCAACGTTTTGGTCTTTGGACCAGGGGGTTACAAATTCTCAGATTACACCCGGGTTGGTGCGCTGCTTACGGTAGCATTATTTATTGTTTCGATGATCTTCCTGCCGATATTCTGGCCCTTTTTTGAGTGAGTTGATCTCCACTCAGATCCCATTAGATAAACCCATTAAAATCAAATCCAGCTATCTACTGTAGATTGTATTTAATCAATCCTTGATCAGGTTTATGACAGCTGGGTTGAAAGATTTATTCGATTAGTGTATTAATCTTTATCAGAACTAAGGCCGTGGTGCCAGCCCAAAATCTGCCAGCAATTCTTCCACAGCAAGGACAGATCCTTCTATTACTGCCTCCAAGAAAAATATTGTCACCACAAGTGTGATGACGTAGAGCACCGGCAGTAAGAAAGCACGCCAACCTTTAATTTCATGGGCAGTTGCTGAACCGATCCACACACCAAAAAAGGTAAGCACTAACGCTATGAATCGAGCAATTGATCCAACTACTGGAATGAAACCGAGCAATTCAAGGATATGCGCACTCTGGGCAAATCCAGCCACTCTTAAGGTCTCTGGGTAATCTGCCTTGCCGCGTAGCAGTCTGGCGGCAAAATATAGGATCAATACTGCAAGAAACCAGACTCCATAGCGCACCAGGATATTCAAAACATCCAACCGACCCTGGCTGTTCAATGATTGCAGAATATGCCCGATAAGGGAGATGAGCAATGCCGGTCCGGTCATATAAGCATCTTTGGCGACTGCCTGGTAAGCTTCACGGCTAAGTGTAATTGCCCGCAAACCGTAATCCAACCACTTATTAACCTGGCCAATCCCTTTTCCGAGCGAAGAAAGTGCCCATGGGTCGACTTTTGGTTCCGCCTCAATTTCGGGAAGTGGAGTCGGTCCGTGGAGGCCCACGCGGGCTTTCAGGAGAGGCTTAAAGTCCATTGAATTACGGGTCTCCGGTATCTCCATATCACCTGGATGAAGGATAAAAGCATCAGTCTGTTCGCCACCCAGACCGCCATGGCTGCCAATCAACTCCTCATACGCCGCCACCGTCCCATCTGGATAGACGGGGCTGTTGAGCACTAAGTCTCCACAATTGGGGAAATCAGCAATACGCTTGATCTGCCAGGCACGCAGTTCCACATCTCCAAATGGAGTTAAAGGATCTTCACCAGTCACATCACCGGTATGGAGGTTTCGAGCGCCATTCTTACCAAAGACAACTGGAATCTCATCATCATCATAGGCAACAACGAAACCAACTCCATCGTGCTGGACCAAAGCATCTACCATTCCTGGGTATGCTGCATTTAGCTCATTCAAGGTTATTTTCCGAGGAAAGAGGTCGAAATACAGAAGGGCCATGTTGCCGCTGTAGCTCAGGGTTAATTTGGCTGGATCCACTTCCTCAGAGCTTGTCTGTTGGTCGAGATTGGATTGCATGGCCTGCTTGGTCTGTTTCACCATCGCATCTCCAACCACGCCAGTCATTTTGTTATCCTCAACATTTTCCAACTCACTCAACATGGCCGTAACGCCGATTGTGCCGTCGTCCCCACCGCCGGTCGCCACTGCACTGGTCTCATGGGGCAGCTGCTCTTTAACGAAATCCAGGATACCCATGTCATAACGCTGCAAAAAGGTATGGCCGAAAGATTGGCCATGATCGGAGAGCATGATGAATTCGTAGGGGCGGGGAGCATCCTCCTCCATTGCCCTTAGTATATGGCTAACGGTGCGATCGAACTGACTCAAGGTAAGCATGGCGTCGCGTGTCCAGGGGCCTGAGTGATGGGCGACCTCATCGTAGCCAGCCCAGAGCGTATAAATTGCTGGCACACCGCGCACGATATCAAGTATGGTGAAGTAAGCACCAACATCTCTCAGAAAAATGTTGGTTGCAGCGCGCAGGAATGGGTAGCCTTTATGGAGTCGGTTGAGCCGTGGCTGTACATCCTTACGCCGCTGCTGCCATCCTTGCCACACCTCGCGGATCACATCTCCGAAGAACAGCACCAGGACGCGCATGAAGAAGTAAGGATTGCGCATCAGCATGTACATATCCCGGGCGCGTTTTTTCTTGTCTTCCTCGCTCCCCTCTATGATTTTTGTAAAAGTCAAGATTGATTTATCAGCATCACCGCTGAACATGTTGCCAATGCTGGTGCCGCCCTCCAGCAGACCATTTCCATCTGAAAGCAGGGGTTCAACCTCCGCCATCTGCGGGCCTCCGGCAATGATGCGGTTGGTTTTCTTGTCCAACCAACGGAAAGCGGGCATATCCACGTTATTCCCTTGCAGTATACCGGCCTGGCAGGCTGGTGTGGAAGAGGGGATTCCGCTTTCTACGCGCGAGATTTGGTAGCCATTCTCATCCATCAGCTTCTTGATAGTGGGCATGAAACCATCTTCGACAGCTTTCTGGATGTGCCAGAAACTCAGCCCATCTATTTCCAACATCACGACTCCCCGAGAATCCTTATCCTCAATTTCTTCTGCCTGCCTGGCAGCCTGTCGTTTCACCATATTTGCATAGAAGGATTCGTCATTATCAAGATCCAACAATGTCGTTATGATGGTATTGACAAGTGAAAGGAATAGGCCACCCAGAAACGCAGCCCACAGACCATTCACTTCTAATCCAGGCATTAAAGCAGAGGTGATCATTAATGTAATGCCATTAATAATGAATCCAACCAGGAAAATCACTATCCACCCCAACGGCATTGCCAACAATAAGATCAGCGGACGGATGAGCAGGTTAACGATGCCTAATATTAATGCTGCAGCCGTCGCAACAACAAAGACGGATGTGCCTGCAACCGGGTTGATATTAATACCTGAGACTATCCAGGCGGTGATAATTAAAGAAATTGTGTCTACAAACCAGACGACTAAGAACCGAATAATTTGGCGGATCAGATGGATGATCGTCCTCATTCCCTAATCTCCTTTATTTATGTAATGGTAATCGGACACGAGATAACATATTATATGTCAATTATTAGTAATAAGCTGGTGGATCGAAACCAGATCAATATAGCTCATTTATCATCCTGGGTTGGCAAATAGGGCATCTCCGGCCCATCTATTCCCAACAGATCAGCCAGCGCCGCCCTCATCGCAGTGCGGTCATCCCAGGGATATTCAATCTCTTCAAAACACATCGACTGCTCGTGTCCTTTCCCGCATGAGATCACGATATCGCCTGGTTCAGTTTTGTGTAAAGCAAACTTGATCGCCTCTCCCCTATCAGGTACTCTCCAGAAGGATTTCCCTTCCACACCACCCTGTCCCCTCGCCCCCACTGCCATCTCTTCGAGAATTTCAGCCAAGGATTCGATCCGTGGATCTTCTGCAGTTAAGACGGTTAAATCAGCTAATTGAGCCGAAATCTCCGCCATCAAACGCCGCTTGGCTTTGTCACGCAATCCAGCTGAACCAAAGACTGCGATCACCCGGCCGTTCGTCATCTGCCGCGCAGCTTGCAGAGACCTTTTGAGTGCATTCGGCGTGTGGGCAAAATCGACGATCGCCAAAAACTCCTGCCCAAGATCGATTACCTCCATCCGGCCTGGAATTCCAGACATATCCGCGATACCTTGTTGGATGTGTTGTCCTTTAATTCCTAAACCATTTGCTGTTGAGATCGCCGCCAGGCAATTGGAAATATTATATGCACCCACCAACGGACTTTGAATCTTTAGCTTCTCATCCCCCATCCGGGCGGTAAAACCTATTCCCCCCGGCAGGATTTCAAGCCCCTCCCCAACCACATCAGCATCTGCGGCTAATCCGTAGTCGATCTTATTCACTTTAGTTTCTAAGCTATTTAACAAAGCGTGCAAATGCTCATATGAACCATCATCTTTGTTCAAAACGGCCAGGCGAGGATTGCCAATCTTTTTCGGGGGAGTAGCAGCTAAATCAGTGAATAGACGACTTTTGGCAGACCGGTATTCTTCATAGCTGCCATGATAATCCAGGTGTTCATGGGTGATATTAGTGACAACAGCCACGTCGAACCCACACTCGGCAACTCTTTGCTGGGCTAAACCGTGGGAAGTCGCTTCTAAGACAACATGTGACATCCCTGCTGCCACCATTTCCGACAGGTACCTTTGCACATCCGGTGCTTCGGGCGTGGTGACATGAAAACCAGTATCCAACACTTTGTCTCCGATTTGAGCATTGACTGTTGAGATCATCCCAGCCTGGATGCCAGCGGACTTCAAGATTGAATAAACCAGATTTGCGGTGGTGGTTTTGCCATCCGTCCCGGTCACTCCGATCACGATCAGTTCTTGGGCTGGAAAGTTGTAAAAAGCTGCTGACAATTGCGCTAACGCAAGCCGCCCATCATCCACCTTTAAATAAGGTACTTCTAAATTGCTAACCTCTTGTGTTCCCACCACCGCTGCTGCACCGCGCTGGATGGCATCCGGGATAAATCGATGTCCATCAGAATTTCCCCCAATTAATGCAAAGAAAACATCCCCAGGTCTTACCTGGCGCGAATCAATCGCAAGCCCATTTATTTGTAATCCGGCTTGGACGTTTCTAAAGTTTTGCGGAAAATGGCTGACTAAATCCTGTAAATTTACTGGAGGCATATTTTATGAAATACGCCCAAGGGAGAACCCTGGGCGTAAATTATTCAAACAGTAAACGAACTTTATTTCAAGTTCTTGAATTGCGCAGATCTAATAAAGGCTCTGTCGCATGGATTCCAGTTGACCACTCACTGAACCATCCAAGACCTTATCGCCAACTCGCACGATCAACCCACCAAGAATCGTTGGATCGACACGGAATGTCACAGTTGCCTGGTCTCCTACCTTAGAGAGAACATCCTGTCTCACAGCATCCTTTTCCTCAGCTGTAAGCGGGAGGGCGCTGGTTATTTCTGCAGATGCACCACCAACCTGCTCTCCTTCCAGGAGAACTACCTGGCCTGATTTTACACCGGAGAAAAATTCGTCAATCAAAGCTCGCTGACGCTGTTCATCCAGAGATGCATTAATCAGTTTTTGGGCAGCAGCAATGGCTAGTGCGCCGACCTGGCCGCGCAGTTCGCCGAGAATCCGCTCGCGCTCACTTTCGACCTCCACCAACGCCTCTTCTCGCTTCTTGGCAGCATCTGCCTCGGCGGCAGCCAGGATCTCCTTACCCTGGGTCTCGGCGCGTTCATTAGCCTCGCGCAGGACCTGGCTGGCCTTGGTCTGAGCTTCGGAGAGCACCTGCTGTGCCTCCTCCTCGGCATTCTGCCTGGCTTCCGCGGCGATGCGGGCGTCTTCCAATCCTTCAGCAATTGCCTTCCTGCGTCGTTCAAGCAGACCTAAGATGGGTTTATAAACCCAGGCGCGCAAGACCACGAAGATGATGGCGAAATTAAATATTTGAACGAATAAATAACCTAGATTTAGTCCTAATCCTTCCACTGGGGTGCTCCTTTCATATACATAATTGCGATTTTCAACCTGCTGCGGGTGAGAAGTTTAATTCAATTCTCTCCCACTTGCACCTCAGGTTTATCCAACAAACAGGATCAGGAGGGCAACTACCAAACAGTAAATTGCCACTGCTTCGGTGAATGCAATGCCCAAGATCATGTTGGTCTGCACGTCACCACTGGCATCCGGATTGCGAGCAATACCTTGCACTGCTCCATTCACCAGCATACCAATTCCAATTCCTGCACCAATTGTTCCCACCATTGCCAGTCCTGCTCCGATTAGTTTTGCGGCTGCGACTTCCATGTGATTTTGTTTACCTCCATGCTTAATTGCAAAGTGTATTTCTGACCGGGATTTGTTATCCCGGAAATATCCATATTATGCGTGTGCTTCTTCTTCCTCGTGGTGTTCACCATGACCTTGCGTGGCTTGAGCCATGAACACCATGGTCAGCATACCAAAGACAACGGCCTGGATGAGACCGACGAAGAATTCCAAACCCAAGAATAACGACTGCACAAATACCGGGACCAGCGTACCGATGACGAACAGGAGCACAGACCCGGCAAAAATATTTCCGAATAAACGGAAGGAGAACGATAGAAGTTTGGAAAGCTCAGATACTAGTTCAAGCAAACCGACGCCAAAGTCGATAATGCCGAATACAGGGCGTTTAAAAACACCACCAACATTGATAAATTTGGTGAAGTAGGAGACTCCCAAAGCTCTTACGCCCATCACCTGGGTCATCAACACGGAAATTAATGCCAGAGCAACCGTGAAGTTCAGGTCAGTTGAGGCCACTCGGACATATGGAACCAGGGCATAGCCTCCGTCATGTGCAGCTTCATCTGCAGCATGCTCACCTGCATCCCGTTCACTAAGAATCGTCCAAATATTACTGCCTGGGATTACTTCCTCAATTGGGTGCCCATGATCGGTATGTTCCAACCTGCCGATGCTGTCCACGCCTGGGATCAGCTCCATCCAGTTCACGACCAGCACCAATAAAGTTATTGTGGCGAAGAATGGGAATATGCTTTTAGCCCATTTGCCAGCTGTTGATTCAGTGAGATTATTAATAACTTCCAGGATCGCTTCAATGGCCCCGGGAATCCCTTTCGGGATCAACTCGCCGCTACGAACGGCTCGAGAAACGGCAATTGCAATCAAGATCAAGATCACATCTGCGATTATCGTCGCAACCATCGTATTGGTAAGAAAGAAATCGCCAAAAAGGGGTATTTCAGAGACGTTCTCAGCCGGCAGCTGAATATGCGGCAGCACCGGGTAGTAAACGTAATAAACAAAAAAGATGTTGAGGATAACCAACAGTAAGATCACCCAACGGTTGAAGCCGTAACGCCATTTACTAAAACGTTTTTCCGCCACGATCGATGCCCTCCTCCGCTTCCTTTGAGTTTTGTTCGGGTAGTTTAGCGAAACGGGAGGTGAGTGATCTCACCACCCAAAACATCACTACTAATGTCACGGGAACACTTGCTACCATGAGTATAACTGTGAAGAGCGCATCGCTCCCAAACTGATTGTCTAACCATTTACCTGCAACGAATGCAATCAGTATGATGGCTACTGTCAGGCAGCCAACAGATCCTGTAACTGCTGCCAATGTAACATTGAACGAGCGCAGAGCCGTATTCTTCTCGGGCTGATCACCTGGCTGGCTCATGGCGCGCCGATTCTATCACAGGGGAATAACACTCGTCAATGTGCAAAAAAGGACAAACAAAGGTTAGATTACCAAAAACTGAAAATTTCCTTCGTATGACAAGGTTCAAAATTTGATTTCCTTAGAATAATGCCGAAGCAGCCCTTGCAGACCATTCAGCCCACGGTCCGAACAAAGTGCCCAGCAAAATAATGCCCAGTACCAGTACAGTCAATGCCAAAGTGTAAGGACGGGTCAACGGGACCGCTTGATCCTCATCCTCCGACCGGAATAAATAGACTACTTTCAACACGATCAGGTAGTAGTAGAGACCCACAATTGCGTTTAACACACCGATGATCGCTAACCAAACCAGACCAGCGTTGACCGCTGCAGCGAACACAAAAAACTTGGCTACAAATCCACCGAGAGGCGGCATACCGGCCAGTGAAAGGAAAGTGACCAGCATGAATATCCCCAACTTTGGAGAACGCCTGCTGAGAGCAGCGTAATCCGCGATTTGATCCGAGCCGGAAATGCGCCAAAATGCTGCCACGATGCCAAAAGCAGCCAGGTTCGTAACTACGTAAACTACCAGGTAAAAAACCACTGAAGCGATCCCCAACTCTGATAGGGAAGCAACTCCAATTAATGCAAAGCCGGCATGCGCGATGGATGAGTAGGCCAACATGCGTTTGATATTCTTTTGGGGGATTGCCAGGGCATTACCCAAAGTCATCGAGAATACCGAAAGGGCAGCCACAATGATCACCCAATACGGGATAACCGCTGGATCGGCATAAACTGTCAGAAGAACTCGCATAAGAACCGCAAATCCAGCAGCTTTAGAAGCTGTTGACAGGAAACCAGCAACCGGAGTTGGAGCTCCCTCATAGACGTCAGGCGCCCAGAAGTGGAAAGGCACCACCGAAATCTTGAATCCGAATCCAACCATAATCAAAATCAGTGTTCCGATCGCCAGGGTAAGTGAGACCTCTCCAGAAGCGACCATCTCCGTGATCTCGTAGATGTCCGTTGTGCCAGTAAAGCCATAGATCAAGCTGAAACCATAGAGCATAACCGCCGAGGTCATTGCTCCGAAGAGGAAATACTTAAAGCCTGATTCTGTGGATTTATCGTCCAATTTGTAAAATCCAGCCAAAATATATAACGGGATGGAGGTCGTCTCGATAGCCAGGAAGAGCATAATCAAATCAGCTGAGGAGGCCATCAGGATCATCCCGATTGTGGAGATTAAGAGGAGCAGATAGAACTCACCCTTTTGTCCAAGCGGCTTCATCTCCATCGCAAACAGGCTGGTAATCGCGGCACCGAACAGGAACAGCAAAGTGAAGGAAAAACTAAGCCAATCGTGGCGCAGCATCCCACCCCAAATCTGCACCGATTCCTCTCCTGGTCGGGAGAATGCAATCGTCAGCACAAATACGACCGTAATCCCACCCGCAGTCAACCAGCCAAGCCCGCGCTTTTGCTCCCCATGCCAGATAAGATCGTAAGCCAATACGATCAGCGCCAGAACTGCCAGGCCAATTTCCGGTATTATTGCCCGGATCATGACAGGATCTATACTACTGAACACCTAGGCACCTCCCAACAGGCGCATAATATTTTCAACCCCTGATTCAACCATGTTGACCATGATTGAAGGGTAAACTCCGACCACAATCAAGATTGCGCTCAAGAAAACCAGGGCGACTTTGTCCAGGATCGTGGCGTCGCCAAAATGGCCCACGAACTCTTCTGGCATCTTGCCGAAGAACACCCTGCCTGTTATGCGGATAATATAGGACGCGGTGATGACAATTGAGATGGAGGCCACGATGGCGATCCAGGGCTGGTAACGCCACAAACCCATAAATATTGGGAACTCTGCTACAAAACCAGAGAATCCCGGCATCCCCATCGACACCATACCCCCGACGACGAACGCCGCCGCCACAATTGGCATCAATTTCGCGAAGCCCCCAAGTTTTGGAACTTCCCGCGTGTGGGCTCGATCGTAAATCACACCGACAACAGCAAAGAAGAGAGCCGTCATAATGCCATGTGAAAACATCTGCACTCCAGCTCCCAACATGCCATCCCCATTTAGCGTGGCGAAGCCCATCAAAACCAAACCCATATGAGATACGGAGGAGAATCCAATGACGTACTTGAAATCAGACTGCACCATGGCGATGAAGGCACCATAGACCACGTTTATCAATGTCAGCACGATGATCCAGGGCAAATGGAACCTGGCTCCTTCGGGAAGCAGCATAATCCCCACCCGCAGCGCTGCAAACGCACCCAGCTTCATCAGCACGCCGGCGTGGAACATTGATACCGCAGTCGGAGCAGCGACGTGACCATCCGGGCTCCAGTTGTGGAAGGGAAAGATGCCGCCAAGCACTGCGAACCCAAAGAAAATGAATGGGAACCAGAATTTCTGGAAAGCTGGTGAAAACCCGGCACCTTCCAATGCCAACATATTGAATGTGCCTAACCCGGATGAGAAATACATCGCTAAAATGCCAACCAGGGCGATAACAGATCCAATAAACAGATAAAGGGTTAATTTCATCGCCGCATACTCGCGTGTGACTTTCCAGCCCCAAATCGCGATCAGCAAGTACATCGGGAACACAGCGATCTCATAGAAGAAGATTAAGCCGAATAAGTCAAGGGCAGCAAAAACTCCAAACACACCGGAGGCGAGAATAAAAAGGAACGCGAAAAACTCTCGTGGTCGATCATCGATACCCCAAGAAATCAAGACCCCAGTAAACATGACGATACCCGTTAGAACGATCAACGGTGTACTCATCCCGTCTACCCCAACGAAGTAAGAGATTCCTAATTGCGGGAACCAATCGTATTTTTCAAGGAACTGGTATCCGCCAACCGCCATGTCGTATGAGAAATAAACCCAGACAGAAAGCGCTAGGGCGATGAAAGAGGCCGCCAGGGCCGTCATCCGGATCTCTGTTTTCCTTTCGCCGGGAATTAATAATATGAGCACTCCGGCGATGATAGGGGTAAAGATGATTACGCTAAGAATTGGGAATGCCATCAATCACCTCAATCATTAATAGAGCGAGTAGAACATCATTACTGCTCGATTGATTACATTTAAGAGCACTGCAGGCCAAACACCGATCACCAGCATCAGCACCATCAGCGGCGTGATGATGAATGCCTCGCGAAGATTAATTTCGCTGAGCTGCCCTTTCCACCGCTCATTCAATGGTCCATGCAAAACTTGCTTGATCCCCTTAAGGATGTATGCGCCTGTAAAGAAGAGACCGATCATGCTCACAATAGTGAAGAAAGTGAAAACCGGCCAGGCGCCGCGCACCACAAGGAATTCGGATATAAAGCCGCCCAAACCAGGCAATCCTAAAGAAGCCATCGAAACGAAGATCAGGATGCCCCCGTATACTGGGATGAGAGGGAAGAGACCACCATATTCATTTAGATCTCTGGTATGCGTGCGTTCGTAAATGACGCCGACAAGGAAGAACATCCCGGCAGCTGATAAACCGTGGTTGAACATTTGCAGTACAGCACCTTCAAGGGCGATGGTGGCATTGTCTGAGTTGATGGCAAATGCCGCTGCAGCCACACCCAGGATCACAAAGCCCATATGGTTTACCGATGAATAGGCCACCAAACGTTTAAAGTCTCTCTGGCCGTATGAAGCCAGGGCGCCAAAGATAATCGCCATCGTCGCCAGGAAAGCTAAAGCCCCTGCATAATACTTTGCTTCCGCCGGGTAAAGCGGCAGTACCAGACGCAAGAAGCCATAAGCACCCAATTTCAATAAAACCCCAGCCAGGATCATCGAACCGGCAGTCGGCGCTTCGGTATGAGCATCAGGCAGCCAGGTATGAAATGGCCATACGGGCACCTTGATAGCAAATGCAACCACGAATGCCCAAAATGCGACGGTTTTCACGGTGCTCACCGGGAAACCCATCAAGGTCCCTTCCACGCTTCCCATCCTCTCAAACAAGATCAGCATATCGAAGGTTCCTGCAATAACTCCGATCAGCTGGATTGCCAGCAGCAGGCCCAAAGAACCAGCCATGGTGTAGATCATGAATTTAAAAGAAGCATACGTGCGAGCTTTGATCTTGCGCCCCCAAATCTCCCTCTCGCCGGTTTCGCTGCCCCATTGGTTGATCAAGAAATACATCGGGACAAGTCCGAGTTCCCAGAAGACGAAGAAAATCAGCAGGTCAAGTGAGAGGAAAACTCCCAGCATGCCCATCTCCAGCATCAAGAAGAAGAACATGTAAGTATTAACTCGATCCTTGATGCTGTAGGAAGCTAAAATGGCCAGCGGTGTAAGCAGAGTCGTCAGCAGCACCATGGTGAGTGAGATACCATCCACACCCACATGAAAAGATGAGTTGATTGGTTCGTACCAGACATACCGCTCCTGAAACTGGAACCCAGGCTGGTTTGGATTGAAGGCAAACCACAGGATGATTGATAAAGCCAGCGGTATGAGGCTGCCCAGGAATGCCACCCAACGCTGCAGTTTAACCTCTTCTCGCGGCAACAGGATCACCACGATGGCCACCGCCACTGGGCTAAACAGGATTAGGGTGAGCAAATGATTCATGATGAATTCCATACTTGGCTCCTGAATCCCTGAATTAGTTCGACCTCAATAAAAAAGTTGTTATTTAATAGGTTCATGGCTGTGATAAGAAAAACAGGTAATAAAACAAGGTGCCGAAGGCGATGACCAGCGCCATGACCATATATTGTTGAACGCGGCCAGTTTGAATGAAACGTGATGAACGCCCGATCCATTTAACACTTTCACCGACAAAATCGCCAAAACCATTCACAATCGGCTTATCAATGTAGTTCCTCAATAATCCACCTATGCTGAAGGCAACCCGGGCAATTGCATGCAGGACGCCATCGATGATTTTCCGATCAAGCCACAGATATGTGAATTGCTTTGAAACCCAATAGGATGGCCTGACAAACAGAAAACCGTATAGTTCATCAAAATAGTATTTGTTCTGAAGGACTTTGTAAATTGGACCGAGAGGTTTTTCGAGTGGGTCTGGCTCCCCAACCTTGACATCTTTATAAACCCACCAACCGAGCGCCAGACCGCCTAAGGATACCGCCAGCGAGATTAATAAGGGCAGAAAATTAAAGGTAACCGCTTCGGGATGCTCTCGCAAAGTCTCGCCGACAAATTCATGAATGAAGTTGGGGATGAAACCTCCAATCACGGGGAAATCAAGTGGTATCCCTGGCCAACCAGCAATAATCGCAAAAACCGCCAGGAATATTAATGGGAAGGTCATCGTCCATTTCGATTCATGGGCGTGTTCAGCAGACTCAGTACGAGGTTCACCCAAGAAAGTGAGGGTTATCTGGCGCATGGTGTAAAACGCGGTCAACAAAGCTGCGAAAGCCAGGACGATCAGGACTGCCCAGCTGGAATGGGCAAAAGCATCTGCGAAGATCTCATCTTTCGACCAGAAACCAGCCGTGATAAACGGAAAACCAGAAAGCGCCAGACCGCCGATCAAGAAGGTCCAAAAAGTGATCGGCATTTTCTTCCGCAAGCCGCCCATATTGAACATATCCTGTGGATCAATATCCTCGCCCGTGTGCAGGACACCATGCTCCACGCCGTGGATAACCGAACCAGAACCCAGGAACAAGAGCGCTTTAAAGAAGGCGTGCGTCATCAGGTGGAATGCAGCCGCGACATAGGCGCCGATGCCAATGGCAGCGATCATGAATCCCAGTTGGGAAATAGTTGAATAAGCCAGCACTCGTTTAATGTCATTCTGGGCGACGGCAATTGTGGCCGCAAAAAGTCCGGTAAATGCGCCGATGAAGGCCATGACATTCATGGTTAACGTCGGTTCACCATGATGCATGCCTGCAGAAATAATCGGGAACACCCTGATCACCAGGTAGACGCCAGCGGAAACCATCGTCGCGGCGTGAATCATGGCTGAAACGGGAGTGGGGCCTTCCATCGCGTCTGGCAACCAGACATGTAGTGGCCATTGTGCCGCTTTCCCAACCGTACCGATAAAGAGAAACAAACCAATTACCACGGCGGCGGACACACCCAGGAAAGGTGTTGGGGTCGAGATTAGCAAATCGAGAGTCTCTTCAGAGAAGATGACGTTGTAGCTCAAGCTTCCCGCCAGATAATACAAGTAAGCTAAACCGAGCAACATTACTACATCACCAACTCTGGTGGTGAGAAATGCTTTAATCGCTGCAGCCCGGGCAGACGGCTTGGCATACCAAAAGCCAATCAACAAGTATGAACACAAGCCCATGATCTCCCAGCCGACGAACAAAGTCAGCAGGTTATTTGACACAACCAGGACATACATGCCAAATGCGAACAGGGAGATGAAAGCAAAGAATCGTGAGTACATCGGTTCAATTGAGGGCACTCGATGTTTGTGTCCGTGCTCATCTTCAACTGTCGCTCCGTGAGGCTGCAATCCCGGTGAATCATGATCGCCTTTTGGTGCTCCATAATTATGGTAGCCAACACTGTAGAGAAAGATCATCAAGACGGTGATGGCCACGAAGAATAATGTTGCTACGGTGAGTGGATCTACCCAAACTCCAATCTGGAACCAGGTATCCCCGGTTGGGAACCAATTCAGAACTGAGGTGAATGGATGTTCGCCCAGATGGCCAGATTGAAGTGCCAGAACAATGACCACGAAGCTGCCAATAAACGAGAGCAGTGCCGCGCCAACACCCAGAATATGGCTCAATAATTTGCTGCGATTGGTAAGTAAAACGATCAAGAAAAAAGCTAGCAAAGGCGGGGCAGGTATTAACCAGACGAGTGTCGATGCTTCCATTAACAACCTCCCATTACCATTTCAATAAATCGATCTCGTCGGCGGCGATCGTGTTGCGTCGGCGATAAATTGCGATGAACAATGCCAGGCCTACTGCCACCTCGGCCGCCGCGACTGCGAACACAATCACTGCGAAGGCCTGACCTGCGATCAATTCCGGTGTGCGGAAACGCCAGAAGGCGATCAGATTGACTACCACAGCATTTAGCATCAGCTCGATCCCCATGAGGATTGCGATTGCATTTTTGCGAGCTAATACGCCGTACAATCCTATGCAAAATAGTGCAGCTGCAAAGACCAAAAAGTATGATAATGAAATCATGATTTTTTCTCCCAGGCTACCGCTACGGCACCGATCAAGGCTGCCAGCAGGAGAACCGAGGCGATTTCAAAGGGGATGACATATCCATTTGGGGATACCAATGCGGTGCCCAAGATCTTGATAGTGTCGAGACCTTCTGGCAAATCTGGCAATGTGGTTTGAAAACCATCCCAGGTACTGAACATCCACACCAAGGCGGTGAAAAGAACCAGCGACATCAATCCGGCCATCCACCAACCTTGATTGACACTGCTCCCCGCCTCCTGCTTGACTCGGCGAGTGAGCATTACGGCAAATATCATCAGAATGGCAATTGCCCCGATATAAATTACGACCTGGATCACTGTGAAGAATGGGGCACTGAGCAAGCCATACATCACTGCCACGCCAAACAAGGTCAAGATCAGCCATAATGCTGCATGGATTAGATTTCTGGCTGTGACGACCATCACTGCGGCACCCAAGGTCACAACTCCGACTACCAAAAAGATCCCTTGCAATACAGTCATCAACTTACTCCTGTGCAACCATTTCGTTCAAATCTGTTTCCGGAGGGACCGCCACGGCTCGTTCTTCGCCAACCCGCTTTCGATCAATACGAGCATAGATTCTTAAGACAACTACCGCAGCCCAAACGATAATCAGGTTTGCTCCCAGCATTACTAAAATGTACTGCACCTGGGATACACCTGCCATCGCTTTATCCAGGATGGCAACCACCATCAGTAGTAGTAAAGCGAGGGGAGTTAAGAATTTCCAATTGAATCCCAGCATTTGATCGATGCGGACGCGCGGGAATGAATAGCGAACCCACATAATCAGGTAGTAAACCAGGAACGCTTTGGCAAACAGGTAAATTGGACCCAGGATTGGGACTTGAGCGACAAAAGGTCCACGCCAACCGCCTAAGAACAATGTGGAGATTAATGCCGAGACAGTCAACGCATGAAGCAGCTCTCCCGCATAGAAGAGACCAAATTTCATCCCTGTATATTCAATATGGAAACCAGCCACGATCTCCGACTCGGCCTCACTAATATCAAACGGCGTCCTGCCGAGCTCGGCGATCGAGGAAACGAACAGTATCCCTGCGGCAAGAGGTACTACAAATATGTACCATGGGCTCTGTGAAGCGACAATTGTTTGCATTCCCATTGACCGCGCTAGAAGCACTGGGATCAACAGAGCAATGATCATAGGAATTTCATAAGCGATTAACAAGGCAACGGTCCGGAAGGCGCCCAGCAAAGCATATTTGTTATTCGAGGCCCACCCCGCCATGATGATCGCCAGGGTTCCGATCGAACCAATTGCGACGACATACAGGACTGCTACATTTATGTCTGCCCCAATAATAGTTGGGGCA
>CALBUI010000014.1 GCA_937968125.1 uncultured Anaerolineales bacterium
ATTTTGTTGAGCAAAAATCATCCATAATTCAGGATCGAAGAGATTAGTTCGGTGGGACTCGTTTACTAATAATTTACTGACTATAATAATTCAACGGGACATTGAATATTCCCATTCCTGGTTCCATTATTTCTGCTGAAAAACACTCATCTAACACTTCACTTAATTCAAATGAACTAAACGGATAATTTAAGAAGGCTGTTGCACCATGATCAATTGCGCTTCGGTAATTATCCTGCAAAGTACTCGCTGTCATCATTACAAACGGCATATTATGGTAATATGCGTGATTCCGAATCCTTTCAAGCAGCTCGAAACCGTTCATATTGGGCATGTTGATATCCGAAATGATCAGATCCACAGGAAATTTCTCTAATTTTTCCAGTGCCTCAAAGCCATCACTGGCAAAGATCACCTGATGGTTCATTCTGCGCAACATCACTTCCATCAGCATTTGATTCAGATGTGTATCTTCAACAATTAAAACAGTTGCCATGTTATTACCTAAAATATTTTGACTAATTTCCACTTATTTATTCCTTTTTCTCGCGTATATTGGACTTTATCAACAAGCTGGTTGATCAGAACCAACCCATAACCCTTGGTTTGTGGTTCAGCCAAGTTTAGTTCGCTCAAATGACCTAGCTCTGCAGCTGCCCCCTGATCTAACAACTCAACCACGATTTTGTCTGAGCTTGAAAATACCTCAATTTCCACTTTTATCCGGCCAGTTCGACCGTGATAGGCGTGTTCAATAATATTCACGCTGGCTTCATGCACCGCAAGCGTGATTGCAAATCGGCTATGTGCCACCTTCGGTGCTGGTCCCCGATCGAGAACGGCATTAAGGCATGCCGAAATAGTTTCCAGGTACTTTATATTCGCCGGGATATCCAGAATTACTTTTTCTGTTTCGTTATTCTTCACCAAATCGATCCCATTTTTCGGATCTTAGGAGCGTACTCTATCAATTACAATCCCTTAATCACAATTACAGTTCGGTCATCTTCCTGGGGTTTTCCCGCTCCATGAGTTTGCACGGCTTGTAGTATCGCCTCTTTAATTTCCAAGGCGCTGTGGTCTGACAATTTCTCGACCAGTTTAGTGAGCTGTGAAATGCCAAATAAGCTGGCGGACAGGTTGGAAGTTTCATTAATCCCATCCGTCGCTAATACCAAGACATCTCCGGTGTTGATCTGAATTTGACGCGTTTTAATCTTCAATTCTGAAAACAATCCCAATGGGGTCGAATCTGCTTTTAGCACTTCAGCCTTTTGACCCTTAGAACAAAAAATTACTGGTGAATGTCCTGCATTTGCATATCTGAAATCACGCGTGACCACATCATACTGACCGATAAAGATCGTCGAAAACATTACTGCATCGTTATAATCCTGGTACAGGAGATCGTTTGATCGACTGATGATGACATCCGGAGTTGGTATCCTCGGTCGATTAGTTTCAGATCGAATAACTTTTAAAGTCATGGCCATCAATAGTGCAGCAGGTATGCCTTTACCCGAAATATCGCCAATTACCAAATTGACCTTCTGGCTTGATTGGTAGACAAAATCGTAAAAATCGCCCCCAATCCGAGAAGCTGGTTGTGATGCAATTTGTAACTCCAGTCCAGAAATTCCAGGAGGATCTTTGGGCAGCAGGCTTTCCTGGATCTGCTGCGCTAATTCAAACTCGGTCTCTGAGCGCACCATTTCAATATTCGAGCGGATAAAGTGTAAATTTTCGATCTGGGATCCAGCATAATGTGCAATTGATTTTCCCAATTTGAGATCTGCTGAACTGAACTCGTTATTAACCTTATTGAGAAACCCAAGTGCTGCAGATTTCGCTTTGTATACCTTAAAGGGAATCAGCAGCAAGTTTTTATAGATGCTCGCCTCTACCCCATTCTGACTCCCAGAAAATAGAAAGGTTTTATTTTTGGATGGTAGGGATTGAACCAGGTTAAACAAATATTCCGTATGAACAGCTGGACTGGGGTAGAAGACAGTAATTGGTTCCTGATCTTCCAGCTCAAGAAAGAAAAATACCTTTTGAGCTTCAATCATTTTTTTGGCTTCGGCGGACATGGCGTTTAACAAGCTGCTAATATCCATTGTTTTGCGGGTAACATCAATCAGTGAGTACAAATTGAATAATTGATCACGTGCATCCACTAGCTCTTCGGCCAGTAATTTTCGTTTCTGCTCCAGAGGAAGTAGGCTAGAGATAAGTTTCGCATCTGCGTGCAAACGCTTTTCTGCTCCGCGCCAATTTGCTCCTGTGACGCGCAATTCCCCCACTGAACTACCGTTGAGTCGAATCAGCGAATGGATTGTTTCGTCTGATTCTGGATGGCCATTACGCCATTTTTCGAGCAACCTATCTTGAGACCAAATGGAGAAAGAAGTCGCACCGCTTTCAATCCAGGCGTTTGCCAGGGTATTAATTTGGTCTTTATACAATGGCTGGAGTTCAAGCATTGTGCTGCTTAAGTTTCCCTTTCAAATGCCTGAACTGCATCTGTTTGCCGAGGGAATATTTCAAAAACTTTGTCCAAACGGGTTAATTCCAGCACCATGCGGACGGATGGCTGCAATCCGCTGAGCCGGATATCTCCATTCATTTCCCGGGCACGCTTCATCCCTTGGACCAGTGTCGCCAGGGCGGTAGAATCGATAAAATTCACATCCGATAAATCCACAACGATATTGGCTGG
>CALBUI010000015.1 GCA_937968125.1 uncultured Anaerolineales bacterium
AATTGACCACCAAGATCATCCAGATCGTTTAGCTGTATTTTTACCAGGGGGTGGCCGGCATTCTCAAGCTCAGCGACCAGGGCATCCTGAGGTGAATCACCGGATAGTGTCAGGTACACGAAGAGGCGATCGGAACCATAAACCTTAGGATCGGAGAGCTGCTCACCAACCACAGGCAGTATCCCTTTGCCTTCTTTACCAGTGCTCTCAGCCAGCAGCTGTTCAATCCAATCGCCAAGGCTGGCTATTTCTGGAGAAGAGACAAAGGTAACTTTATCTCTGCCTGTTTTGGCCAGTTCCCCCAGAATCGCGCCGAGCTGCGCGGCGAGATTACTCTCGGCTGCCGGTGCTTTGCTGTTGAGGACCATCTTGGCAGCGTTCGTGATCAGCCTCTCTAAATCCACTCCGATGATCGCAGCCGGCACCAATCCAAAGAAGGATAGCGCCGAATAACGCCCACCGATATTGGGATTGTTGCGGAACGTCTGGCGAAAATTGTAACGGCTGGCAATTTGATCGAGCTGCGACCCGGCATCTGTAATGGCAATGAAGTGCGACCCGGCTTGTTCAGCACCAACTTCAGCTGAGACCTGGTTGTAGAAGTACTTGAACAGCGAAAGCGTTTCTACAGTTCCACCCGATTTGGTGGAGACGATGAATACGGTTTTCGCCAGATCCAATTTATTTGCTTGAGCAGCGATCGCGTCGGGATCGGTAGTGTCCAGCACAGCTAAATCTAGGTATCCATCCTGAACACCGAAAATCTTCCGGAATACCTCTGGCGCCAGGCTGGACCCGCCCATGCCGAGCAGCAGCGCTTGAGTAAATCCATCACCTTGTAGTACAGCGACCAGTTCTGCTAATTCAGGCAATGATTTGCGGGATGTTTCGACTATATGAAGCCAACCCAAACGGTTATCAATCTCGTCTGGCTCTGGCTTCCAAAGGGTGTGATCATGCTTCCATATGCGCTCAATGACCTGCTGCGAACTCATTTCCTGGAGAGCCTGGTCGACAGCTGATTGGTATTCACCCAGGTTAGCCGAAAGAAAAACCGGATCAGCGCCTAACCGCTCACATTTTTCGGAAAGATTCTCCATCAGGGAAGTAAAGGAAGCCGCGAAGGAGAACACCCCATCCTCCTGGAGTTTCTCAGTGACTGCATCCAAATCGATACCCAGATCGCTGAGCTCCTCCATTTGATTCAGAGCCAGATCGAGTCCAGTATCCAGAGTGGGTTCCACCTGGCCGTGATCCAGGAAGGCATCCAATGTATCCGGAGGGACGGTGTTGACCGTGTCTGGACCGATCAGGCTGTCGATGTACACCGTGTCCGAATAGTCGGGATTCTTCGTCCCGGTGCTGGCCCACAATGGTCGCTGCACTTGTGCTCCAGCTGCAGCGAGTTTGTCCCAACGCTCACCGCTGAAAATCTGTCTGAAGCGCATATAGGCGGCTTTGGAATTGGCGATGGCGATCTGCCCTTTCAGGGAGGTGTTTCCAACCTCTTCCAAGGCCTTGTCAACCAAAGTGTCTACCCGGCTTACGAAAAATGAAGCCACTGAGGCGATGTGATTGATGTCCTCACCGGACGCTGCTCGGCGCTCCAATCCAGCCAGATAAGCATTGGCGACCGATTCGTAATGTTTGAGCGAGAACATCAAGGTGACATTGATGTTGATCCCCTCGCTGATCAAGGTTTCAATTGCGGGAATTCCTTGGGGCGTGGCGGGCACCTTGATCATTATATTGGGGCGATCGAGGGTGTTGAACAAGCGCCTGGCTTCTTCGATCGTTCCCTGGGTGTTATTGGCTAATGTTGGGCGGACTTCAACGCTGACGTACCCATCCAACCCATTGGTGTCATCGTAAATTCCCCGCAGATGATCAGCAGCCGTCGCAATATCTTCCAGGACCAGCTTCTCGTAAATTGTATCCAAATCAAATCCAGCGGCTATGAATTCCCTCAAGGAGCTGTCATAGTCGTCACTGCCGGAGATGGCTTTGTCAAAAATGGTCGGATTTGAGGTGACACCCAAGATACCGGCTGCAATCAATTCTTCAAATTTGCCATTTTTCAGCATCCCCCGCTGAATATTGTCATACCAGATTGATTGTCCCAGTTCACCCAGTTCTACTATTCGGTTTTTCATAAGTCCTTCCTCAACCAAGGAATACCTTGGGTAAAGTTATATTAATTCGTAATTACAGGATAAGGGACTTTGTGCTTGGTTGTCCCCGATGTGCTGCTGAATATCTTTCCTTTTTTAATGATTTCTAAATTCTAAGAGGTTTGAGATAATTATACTCTTCAAATCGTTTGGCCCCAGAAGGTAAGCAGGTGATGGTTGACAGAACCAAGGATCTCCTCCTGAGTGAAAAGGATTATCTGCTCTTATCTTGATACACCGTGAGAGATGGTTCTTACCTGTTTCGGTTTCCAATTTGAAGCTACCAATTTCCTCACCCGGACAGCCCGGATGATTTCTCACCCGGACAGCCCGGATGATTTCTCACCAGGGCTGCCAGAGGAGAAGAAGAAGATTTTTTGTGGTTTGCGAAAGGGTTAACCTGCTTTCTGTACCAAGCCGCCCAAGAGCTTGGTTTGCATGCGCAGCGTGCCGATAATCACCGTCAATGCGACCGTGATAGCAGTGAAGAGGAAAGCCATACCGATCATGCGCAAGGGGTTCAACCAGAATGCATAGCTGCTGATCACAGAAAGTTGTGAGAGCAACGTGGAACCTGGTTGGGCAGGATTGAGGTCGTTGACGATTGAATTGTTCCAGTACCCAGAAACAACGCTGACAGCCAGGATTATGCCGACGATCAAGACGATCATCAGCACCATGATGCCCATCAATGCACTCAGCTGGAAAAGCCTGATTCGTTTAGGCGGTGGTGGGACTGCGGGGCGCATCTTCTCGGGCAGCTGGCTGAAGATGACCATACCCATGCTGCGCAGGCGTTTAGCGATCGTGCCCAGCGCCATCACGATGGCCAACAAGCCTAGGCCAAGTCCAAAGAACTTGAGCTGGGGCAGCCAGGCTTCCAGCACATGGCTTCCGAAATTGGCATTGACGAAGGCGCTCCCAACACCAGCGCCCTCACGGACTGCTTTTGCATCAGAGAAGAAGGATGCCTGGGAGGGACTGAGCACAAATAGTGCGAGCAGGAATGCGATCAGCACGAATGCCCATCCCATCACGGCGATCCCGGGGTACCATGGCATCATCCGTTCAACCATACTAAAGGGGAAAGAAGATTTTTGTTCTTGCATCATATTACTCCTGTAAAGGCTGTCTATTTACCCAATTTCACGATCAAGGGGAAAGCCTGGGACATGACATCGCCCCGTTGCTTGACCAGGGAAGGGATAATCGAGAACTCGAGGGCGATCCCACAGATGAAGAAGGCCACACCCAGGAAGATGAGCGGTTCCAACCAAAGAGGGATTGAAGCCAAAACTCCGAGCTGGCTCAGCAGCACCGATCCTGCCTCGGCTGCATCCCTGACTTCCTTGGAATTTGCCCCAAAATAATTCGCTGCAGTGGGGGTCAAAATGACCAGTCCAATAATCAGCGCCAGGCTGATCAGTATCCATCCAAGTATTGTCAGAACCGGGAATAGTTTCAATTGATAAGGGGTATTTTCGTTCATGAGATTCTCCAATATATTTCTAATCGTTAAATTAGGTAGGAATGCTTTCAGTTGCGGGTACCTGGTCAGCCTCTTCGGCTGGCTGGGCAGCTTGCTGTTTGCCAGACCGGGCAACCTGAACGCCTTTCTTGAGCATCGCCGTTTGGTTGTTCAAAACATACACAATGGTTCCCAAACCCATCACGATCGCCAGGAACTCAGTTGCGATCCCCAGGAACTTGAAGGGGACCAACCAGGCGGAAGTGGCTTGGATACTCTGCAGTTGGGCTAAAAGAACAGTGCCGGTACCAGCTGCATCAATTACAGGAATAGGGTTGGCGTACACTGCTCGAGCTGTGCCTGACAGCTGCAGTGAGACGATCAAGGCCACGATAAAGATCAACATACCCAACATCATCACGATGGGCATCAGGCGTCCATACCAGGGGGCCTTCGGCATTGCGGGACGTTTATCCTCAGGCAAATTGGCGATGACCTTCATGCCAGCCTGCATCAAATTGTCCAGGATGACTTTTAAGGCCATCACGATGCCTCCCAAAACCATCCCAAGTCCCAAGAACTTAAAGTAAGGCAGCCAGAGTATTGTGCTTTCTATTGCAGCCCGTTCGGCCAAAAGCGTGGTCTCGCGTATGGCTTTACTCTCGGTGAAATAAGCTGCTGCAGTTTGAGAATTGACAAAGCCGATGATCACCGAAAGGATCACAATGATGAAGCCCATCCAGATCACATATGGAAAGGTGGGGGCAATTTTACTGATCATTTTTTGCATGATTTGCTCCTGCAAGATATAAAAATGGATGACACATTTCAGCAATGCTTATACATGCATTGCACCGATAAATATAGGGATTGACGTACTGTATTTGATTCGTTCATTTGACCTCCTGTTGAGCCTGATAACTCCAAATCCGTGTATCGCCACTGACAGCGCGTGAAACTCAAGCCTTACTTTTGACGGGAAAATTTCTGCATGCCTTAACACAAAGTAAGGGCGAAGCATCCCAGGTGAATCCTTTAGTTTCGGTGATTGTGATTCCTGGGATGCTTCGCCCCTACCAAATACACCTTCCCTATCCGAAAATTGGAGTTTCATTAAAGCAGCGATGCTGGCGGTAAGAAACCCGATAATCTTCTCGTCAAAGATATCGCAATGGGTTTCGACCCAAACTTTTTTT
>CALBUI010000016.1 GCA_937968125.1 uncultured Anaerolineales bacterium
CTCGCATTTCACAACGATATTTCTCTCATCAAGCAAAATTATCGGTATCAGGAGAACAAATGACCAGAAAAACTAAATGGCGGATGATCTTCGGTCTGGGTATCTTTGCTATTATCGGTGCTGCCTGTGGAGGCAACGAAACCTCCTTTCCAGAGACAGCCAATCAAACCATTCCGATTGAAACTGCGATCCCTACAATTC
Source organism: uncultured Anaerolineales bacterium (assembly GCA_937968125.1). Taxonomy (GTDB): domain Bacteria; phylum Chloroflexota; class Anaerolineae; order Anaerolineales; family UBA4823; genus PFL25. The sequence goes on from CALBUI010000016.1 coordinate 202, forward strand.
CGCCAGAACTCGTTTCAGGACCATTAGGAAAACAGTTGGATGATTTGATCCTAAAGGAGAACCCACTCTTCAGCGGCTCTATTCTTGTCGCTCAGGATGGAGAGATTTTGCTGAGCAAAGGATATAACTTTTCGAACTGGGAATTGAAAGTACCAAATTTACCACAAACGAAATTCCGCATCTCGTCTATTAATAAACCGATCACAGCTACGCTGATCATGATGCTCGTTGAAAGAGGGATTATCGAGCTGGATTCCCAAATGTGCAATTATCTTCAGGATTGTCCCGAACACTGGGGTGAAATTAGCATCAGGAATTTGCTCAATCACACTTCGGGGATACCAGAATATACGACCTTACTCGATGCCAATATCGATTCTCGACTCCCGCACAGTGTCGATGGGTTAATTGAATTGTTCAAAGAGGAACCGCTCAATTTTACTCCTGGGGAGAGCTACCAATACAGCAATTCAAATTTCGTCCTCCTTGGGGCACTCATCGAGGGTGCAACCGGAACCTTCTATAACAATTTCTTACAACAGGCTCTCCTTGGACCACTTGAGATGGAAAACAGTGGGATGGACGATCCTCGGCAGATATTGAGTGAACGAGCCGCGGGGTACGAGATACTTGGCAATGCTTTGGTAAATGCTCCTTACCTGGATATGACCAACGCTTTTGCGACCGCAAGCATGTATTCCACTGTAGAAGACCTGCTTCTCTGGGACCAGGCTTTATATTCCAACCGGCTGCTTAATGAAGACAGTCTGGAGCTCATGTACACTCCGAATTTCGGGGCTGATGGTTCTGGAGGGGAGTATGGCTTGGGTTGGCAATTAGATGAGATTGACGGTCATCGACGAGTCGGGCATACTGGACGGATCAATGGTTTTCGCACGTACCTGGGACGATATATAGATGATGGATTTACTATCATCCTGCTTTCCAATGTTGAAACGGAAGAAATCATGGACATCATCGAGGATATGGAGCTGATCATCTTCAAACAAGAACCAGCGTAGGTATTTCTATTATGCGGAGCCCTATTCCGATTACTTGATAACCGAGTGATCGGAAAATCTACCTTTTGATTGTGAGCATAAATGCAGAGAGAACATATCCAATCAAATTTAAAGGACTATTACCTCCATCAATTTGGTTATGGCAAGGATGTTCAGATCCGAAATTTTGTCCATATTCAAGCGGGATGGGAGAGTGAGATTTACGCATACGATTTACTGGTTGGAGGCGAAGATCCTCAGGAGTTGATCCTGCGCATATACCCAGGCGCGGACGCTCTTGATAAATCCCAGCGAGAATTTGAGAATCTGAAGCGTCTGGTTGGGTTGGATTTCCCGGTACCGAGAGCGTATACACTGGAAAGTGATATAGCATTGATCGGTGACCCATTTGTAATCATGGAACGCATCCCCGGGGAAACTCTGTGGGGTACACTTTTCTCTTCGAAGCCTGAAGAGCAGGCGGAATTAATCGATTTATTCAACCAGCTTTACGTTCAGCTTCATAATTTGGACACCCAGCCATTCTTGGAGGACCAAGAGAACGTGATTGGCAATGACTCATCCTCCGTTGTGACCTCCCAGTTCGAAAACTGGCGCGCAGTCTACGACCGTCTCCCCTTGCCTGACTTCCTGCCCATATTGGATTGGTTGGAGGATCATATCGCGGACCTTGAAAAATCATATCCAGCTGTTCTGCATTGGGATTTTCACCCTGAAAACATCATCCTGCAACCGGATGGATCAATGGTTGTGATCGATTGGACCGGTTTACAGGTTTCCGATTTGCGCTTTGACCTGGCCTGGACACTGATGCTGATCACGGCGTATGAAGGCGGGTATTGGCGAACTCCATTTATCGAATCTTACGAGCGCGCAGCTGGTGAATCATTCCCAAATATGGAGTTCTTCGACGTCGCAGCTTGTACACGACGCCTGTTCAGCATAGCAGGTTCGATCTCAGCGGGGGCGGAGAAATTGGGCATGCGTCCCGGGGCAGAAGAAACCATGCGGAAACAAATCGAGCCAGCCCGTGCTGTTTACAAGCTGCTGCTCAAAAGGACTGGCATCCATCTGCCAAGCATCGAGAATTGGTTAAACGGATAGATTTGGTTTATCTTTGATCGTATAATTCAGGGGGAACTGCAGGTGGAATAGAATCTGATAAACCTATGGGGATTAGGTTCACTTTGCAACCCACTGATTTAGTCAGGATGGCAATGCAGACAATCAAGGAGATTTTATGGATATTGAACAATATTCTGAGCTGATTCCCTGGATCAATTTTGGTGCAATGGTGATTTCCACGCTTCTGATGACTTATTTTTATTTGCGCAGCGCGGGTCCAGCTCAATTGGAAAAAAAGATAGGCGCTGTGGCTTACAGAAAATCCGGTCAGTACAGGGTAATCGCCAGTGTATTTGAGATGATCGTTATTGCTACATACGTCATTTATTATTTTTATCCTTTGCAGATTCCTATCCCGCAGACTTTTCCCTGGCCATATTGGATCTCGTTATTGGTCGCAGTGATCATCGGTGTGCCTTCTGGGTATGTTATGTATCAAGGAGTTGTTGCTGCAGGTGTAGAGGGCACAATGCCGCAGAAGAAGGGGCAATTATTCGGTGGAATTTATAAGAAGATCAGGCACCCACAGGCGATGGGTGAGCTGCCGCTCTGGTGGTCCGGTTCCTTGATATTAAATTCACCATTTCTGGCCATTTATTCAATCGTGATGATCCCAATCTTTGTCGCCATGGCTTTGGCGGAGGAAAAGGATTTAATGATCCGCTATGGCAAGAAGTATGCAGATTACAAGGAACGTACGGGCTTCATTATCCCCAAGAGGAGTTGATACTGGGGGAGCGTGAAAGCTCCGCATAGCTTTTTTTCAACACTAATCATAGGAATTAGATGGACACTGTCAATAACCTGGGAGGCGAAACAAAACATGGTGTTATCCGCTGGTCGATCACCTCCTTCATATTCCTGCTCCTGGTCGGTGCAAGTTTGTTTCTCTCCGCTGGTACGTTCGCCTGGCTTAATGCCTGGGGTTACATCTTCTTAACTGCGTCAATTCTCTTGCTGGATGCGATGGTCCTTATCCGGATCAGTCCAGAATTGTTGGGTGAAAGATCGCGCTACCAAAAGGGCGCTAAGAACTGGGACCAGGTTCTATCGCGGTTAATGGCGACCATCGGACCGCTGATAATATGGATCCTCTCTGGGTTAGATTACCGATTTGCCTGGTCTCCACCAATCCCCACCTGGTTGGTAGTATTGTCCGCAGTTCTGATTTTTGCGGGAAGTATTTTCACTTTGTGGGCGATGGCGACGAACAAATTTTTTATTGGCATGGTCCGCATCCAGGCAGAGCGGGGGCATACAGTCGTGAATACAGGTCCCTACCGTTACGTTCGACATCCGGGTTACTTCGGATCGCTATTCTTCTTATTATTCTCACCAGTTATGTTAGAGTCTCTTTGGGCGCTCATCCCGGCGATATTAGCAAGTGTGGTAGTTTTTCTGCGCACCTACTTGGAGGATAACACCCTGAAAGAGGAATTACCTGGATACTTGGAATACTCTGCAGATATCCGCTACCGACTGGTTCCTGGTCTCTGGTGAGCTGATCGACAATGAATTGAGGGAATATTGTGTCTGCGATAGATCGATTTGGGGGGATCATATGGCGGGTAATGAGTTGGTTGAATCCTCTCCTTGAGAGGCGTTTCAAATCGGGCGGAAAACCAGGTCAACTTATTTTGCTGCTGACAACCACTGGAAGAAAAACCGGTCAAGAGCACATCACACCGCTCCAATACGAGCAGGTGGGTGAAGCATTCTATGTTGGCTCTGCTCGCGGGAAAGAGGCGGATTGGTATTGTAATCTGCTCAAAAATCCAAACGTGAAAGTCGAAATATTGGGCAAATCATTCTCAGCTCTTGCTGAGGCTATTACAGATCCAAGGGAGATTGCGGATTTCCTCGAATTGCGTCTGACCACACGCCCACGCTTGATCGGGACGATGCTCCGGTTGGAGGGATTATCAAAGGGGTATTCTAGACCGGACCTCGAAGAATTG
>CALBUI010000017.1 GCA_937968125.1 uncultured Anaerolineales bacterium
GACCCCCTGAAGATAATGGAGGACTACAGTCAGGCCATCCAACTTTGGTTCCACGACAAAATCTGCCTCTCGCACCCTCTCATCCAAACGACTAATTCGTTCATACCACGCCTTCACACCTTCCGCATCGAATGCGTTTCCCAGGCTAAGAATTGAGGCCGGGTGGCGCATCTTTGAAAATCCGGCTGCAGGTGGGGCACCGGTCCTTTGAGTTGGTGAATCTGGTGTGATCCACTCCGGATGCTGCTCCTCAATTTCACGCAGTTCTACCATCAGTCGATCGTATTCGACATCACTGACAATCGGTTCGTTGAGAACGTAATATCGATAATTATGCGATCTAATTTCTTGCCGAAGTTTTTCAGCACGTGCTATCAGGTCAGAATTACTCATTGCCGGAATTATAGCCTAAAACCTAAAACGATAAATTCTTCATGACGGGGTTGACATTGCAGCTTCAACTCCCGAATGATCTTCTACAAATACATCATCACTTTCAGAGCTCAAGGTGTTAGCAGAGAAGAGAACCAAACCGATCCATATTAAATCCGCCAGCAGTAAGTGGACCAACTGCAGCCAGACTGGAGCCAATAGAACGACATTAATTAATCCAGCTAGAAGCTGCAGCAGAACAATGAGAATCGTCACCCTGCCAATGATCTTGCTCCCTTCTTTTTTTGTTTTATTGGAAATCCAGTTAATGATCAAGATGATATACAAGCTGACGATGACGGCAATCGTTGGATGAAATATCCGCAATCTGATCAAAAAATGGGCCGCAGGAGAAAAATCTTGTCGCAAGCCCTCTTCTAATGAGGTAACCGGAAACAATGTATCTCCCAATGCAGTTAGTGCACCACTCATACCTAAGATAATCACACCCAATAATCCGATCAATAGCAGCCACAAGTTCGTTTCCCCAAACTTGAGCCGAACTGCATTCCCTCCTGAAGCCCACCAGGCAGTAACCGTAATAAATGCCAACAACAGAAAAGTATTGACCAGGTGGATCGAGACGGAAAATGCCCTCGCCATAGAAGCATTCTCTGCAACCAACTCAAGAAGAACCAATCCCGCCCCAACCAATGCCTCTGTAATCATGAACACCATGGAGATAAGCGCCCCCAATCGTATTCGATGCCTTCGCGGGAATTCTCGCCAGGCCCAGATAAGCATCCCCAAAACCAACAGGAATGCAATTCCGCTGGTTGCACGATGGGTGAATTCGATTAAAGTCTCGATTTGCTGTGATTTTGGAATTACCTCACCGTTACACAGTGGCCAATGACTGCCGCAACCAGCCCCCGATCCGGTGGCTCGCACATATGCTCCCCAAAGGATGACCCCTATGTTGAATGCCAAGACAAACCAGGAGTACTTTGCGAATCTAGATAATTGCATAGTCTGATCCCATAACTTAAAACAATTTCATCTGTTTTGGTAGATCTGTTTCTACAACAGGCAGTCCAATAATCTTTTTTAACCTGTTTGCGGAAGCAGGTGCATGCCCAGAAAAATCATCATTGAAGAAAACGTGCACATCATGCACATTTTCCGACAAAGATCGTATCCATTGCCACCAACTTTCCAATTGGTCAGATACATCAATCTGCTCCCGATCATGCGATTGAAATCTCCCATGTCGGCCGACTAAGCGGACAAAGATCATGTCCGTTGTCAATGGGACTTCTTTCGGAACTCCTTCAAATTCAGTGGCTGCCCAACATACTCCATGCTCAGCAAGTAAATCAGCAGTCTGATTAACCCACCAGGAGGGGTGACGAAATTCGGTTGCATAGCTATATCCCTTCGGGAGCTGCTTCAGGAAATCATCAAGGACTTGTGAGTTGGAGTTGTCGAATGATGGTGGAAACTGGAGCAAAATTACACTCAGTCTTTTGCCCAAATTCTCTATCGTATGGATGAATTCGATCATCTCCTCATTGACTCCCACTAATCCCGCCTCATGGGTTATAGCGCGGGGTACTTTAACGCTAATCTTAAAGCCTTCTGGAGAGTTATCTCGCCATCGATAAACAGAACCTATTTTCGGGATTCCGTAGAAGGTGGAATCGATTTCAACTGCATTGAATTTTCGGCTGTAATACGTCAGGTACTCCCGCGAGGCCAACCCTTGAGGATAAAAAGCACCCGCCCAATCTTTGTAGGAGAATCCCATTGTTCCGATATAAAAATCAACCATCTGCTAAATACCCTCAGAAAAATATTAAATCCAGGAGTAATTATAATGTTATCCGATAGTACAATAGCCATGAAAAGAGTATAATCCCGGCGAGGTTTTGGAGATTTAATGGACAAAGAGATAATAAAAGTTTATGGTGCCAGGTGGTGCATTGATTGCTTCCGTGCAAAAAAGGTGCTTGACAATAACCAGATCGAATATGAATGGATAGACATTAATAAAGATATCACTGCCAAGGAGTTTGTCGGCCAGGTCAATGGTGGAAATTTCGTCGTCCCAACGATAGTGTTTTTGGATGGCACGATTCTCTCTGAACCTTCAACCCATCAGTTAAAACTAAAGTTGGGGTTGCTTGAAGATAAATAATCATAACCGAGAGAATACTGGTTGTTGAAGATGCTCCCCACTCCTGTAGACTTTTACTTATAAACTCAAAGGTCAGGGAAACGTTTATGTATCGCCCGAACCATCGCGGCGAAACCGGATATAATATTAATGGATGAGCCCTGCTCGGTATTAGATCCCTATCCTCGCTTAGGATTGAAGAACTCAAGTGGGATCTATCTCAAGATTACACCATTATCATTGTCACCCATAATATGCAGCTTTATGCTCGGGTTTCAGAGAACATCGCATTCTTCACTTTAAGCGATGACCATGCAGGGACTTTAATGGAATATTGATCCACTGCCGATCTGATCACCATACTGACAAGAAAGTAACCGAGGATTACATCACTGGTCGATTTGGTTGATTTTCCCTGATGCAGCCAAAGGAGGAGTGAGAAATGTCAACTATCAATCCAAGAGAATCATTAGACCGTGCTCTCCAAGAAGTACTGGATGAAGTACTCGTGTTGGGGAGCATGGTTGAAGAAGCAATTCGTGCTTCAGTTGACTCACTAAAGAAACGTGACATTCAAGCCTCAAGTCGAGTATATGCTAATGATGAAATTGTCAATGAGAAGCATTTCGAGATCGAGGATCGCTGTATTACATTAATTGCAACTCAACAACCCATGGCAAAAGACCTGCGTTTACTGGCAGCTGTTCTCGAAATCACTACTGAGTTGGAGCGCATCGGCGATTACGCCAAAGGGATTGCCAAAATCAACGCATTAATGGGAGACGAGCCGTTAGTGAAACCTCTTATAGATATTCCCCACATGGCAGATAAAGGATTGGAGATGCTGCGCAGGGCTTTAGGAGCATTCGTATCCGGGGATGTCGAAACTGCCCGAGCAATTCCACTGGAAGATGATCAGATTGACTTGCTATACAACCAGGTTTATCGCGAGCTGGTAACCAACATGATCGATGATACCTCGACGATTGATCGGGCAAACTATCTCTTGTGGGCTGCACATAATTTAGAACGCATGGCAGATCGCGTAACAAATATTTGCGAGCGAACAGTATATATGGCAACCGGCGAAATGAAAGAGCTCGATCGGAGAGACGACGAACTTGATTTGTTTAAGAAATATTTGAATTAAAATGGCGAATAATCAACCACCTATTAATGGGACTGTTCAGCAACGAAAGGTCCTTTTCCTGTGCACAGGAAACTCGTGCCGGTCGCAAATGGCAGAAGCGATTGTCAACACATACAACAGTGATAGATGGCAAGCATTTAGTGCTGGGACAAAACCAGCTGGATATGTTCATCCAAAAGCATTATATGTGCTTGAAGAAATTAGCATCCATCACCAGGGTTGGTCAAAAGATGCTTCCCAATATGACGCCCTCGATTTTGATCTCGTCGTTACTGTTTGCGACTCGGCCGCTGAAGATTGCCCGATTTGGTTAAAGTCTGGCCGCCAGGTTCATTTATCTTTCATTGACCCCGCGAAATTTCAAGGGGATGATGATATTGTATTGGAGAAATTTCGGGAAGTTAGAGACGAGATTAGGGGAAAAATCCCACAATTATTAGAACAAGAGTATTCAACATTAGAGAATCCAACCCGCTTAGTATAGTTATCACCCCATCCGACCGGTAATATAATCTTCAGTCAATTGCTTCTCTGGGCGAGTAAACATCTCTTCAGTCGGAGAAAACTCCACCAGCTCACCTAACCAGAATAAACCTGTTTCTTCTGAAACCCGTGCAGCTTGCTGCATATTATGGGTGACAATTACGATTGTGTAATTTTCCTTCAGAATTGCGATCAGCTCTTCAATCTTGCCAGTCGCAATCGGATCGAGCGCTGAAGCAGGTTCGTCCATCAAGATAACATCTGGTTCGACAGCTAAAACACGGGCTATACACAGCCTTTGCTGTTGTCCGAGAGATAATCCGAGGGCGTCATCATCCAGGTTATCTTTGACATCCTCCCATAGTGCTGCATTCTTTAGACTGGTTTCCACTAAATAATTAAGCTGATCCTTATCGCTTACTAACCCCTGCACTCTAGGGCCAAAGGCGACATTATCAAAGATAGATTTTGAAAAAGGATTTGGCTTTTGAAAAACCATACCTACCCTTTTTCTCAAATCAGTCAAATCGACATCAGGGGCATAGATATCTTCGCCATCCAGCAAGATTTTTCCCTCAACTTTGACTCCAGATATGGTATCGTTCATCCTGTTCAAACAGCGTAAAAATGTAGATTTCCCACATCCGGAAGGACCGATTAATGCGGTTACTGAGCGAGGCTTTATCTTGATGTTTATATCAATCAGTGCCTGAAAGGTACCATAATAGAAATCTAACTCTTGAACTTCAATTGAATAATCATTGTTTGGCATACATATAATTTTAATCGAATTTACTGACAATTTTCAAAGAATTGCTTGATCCGTTATTCGAGTATTGCTATAATCATCTGGATGCCAACGAATATAAGAATCTTGTTTTTCATTTTATTGCTGGTTATTACTGCCTGTTCTTCGCAGCCTGGTTCAGAAGATCCCTCCTCTGAATCAAGTGAATACCTGAATAACGTCGGTTCTGACACGATGGTTAATCTTGCCTTGGCATGGGCAGAGCAATTCCAAGCCTCAAATCCTCAATCTAACCTATCTATATCAGGTGGCGGCTCTGGAACCGGAATTGCATCCCTGATTAATGGGACGACTGATATTGCCAATGCCTCTCGAAAAATAAAATCTGAAGAAATCGATAATGCTCAAGCAAATGGTATAGAGCCAAATGAATTTGTTGTCGCCAGGGATGCCATTGCAGTTATCGTAAACCCAAACAATCCCATTGATATTTTATCGCTGGAACAACTTTCCGATATATATAGCGGGAAGATCAATAATTGGCAGGAACTTGGCGGAGACGATCGTCCCATCGTTCGCTTATCCCGCGAGACGAATTCAGGAACCCATGTTTACTTTTTAGAGGAGGTTCTTAGACTTGGCGACAAAGAGAATAAGACATTGTTCTCAACCGATACTTTATTGCTGCCTTCATCAGAAGTAATTGGTACAGAAATCCGGCACAATCCAAATGCAATTGGTTATGACGGTCTAGGCTATGTCACCGATGATATGAAAGTGATCGCAGTATCAGCTACCTCGACTGATCCATCTGCATATATATATCCATCTCCGGAATCTGTGAACGACGGCAGCTACCCTATAGCCCGGGACCTTTTTATGTACACAGCTGGTCCCCCGGCAGGTTTTGTTCAGCAATATATGGAATGGATTTTCTCACCGGAGGCTCAAAACACTGTCACAGAACTTGGCTTTGTACCAATTATTTCCCAGTAGATTGGGCATTTCTATTCGAAACTTATCCTTGAGATTAAAAAAAGAGCGGGAGGAAAAATATGCAAAAATCTCGGATTGATCCCGAGATCTTCATCACCTGGCTAATAAAAATTACTGGCTACTCGGCTATCGTTTTTGTATTTCTGATCTTCTACTTCTTATTGAGTGAGGGAATCCCAGCAATTAGAGAAGTATCGTTTTCAGAATTCTTTCAACAAAGATGGTATCCAATTGAAGATTATTTCGGGCTACTACCACTTTTGGTTGGTTCAGTTATTGTCACAGTTGGAGCACTCATAATTGCTGTTCCGTTAGGATTATTAACTGCCATCTACATCGCCGAGGTTGCCTCACCAAGGACTAAAGAAATCCTAAAACCACTGGTGGAACTATTAGGTGGCTTCCCATCAGTTGTTTTGGGTTTTCTAGGTTTATTGATCCTCTCACAATACCTCCGGGAGATCTTCGCCTTGCCAACCGGGCTGTCTGCACTGACTGGGGCTTTAATTCTTGCGGGCATTGCGCTACCGGCCATCGTGTCCATATCAGAAGATGCCCTGGATACAGTTCCCCGCAGCTATCGTGATGCTTCTTTAGCATTAGGTGCGACTGAGTGGCAAACAATTTGGTGGGTTACCTTACCTGCTGCGAAATCGGGTGTTCTGACAGCCATCATGTTAGGAATTGGACGAGCAATAGGTGAAACAATGGTGGTTCTCATGGTGACCGGAAACGCACCCATGATGCCCCAGGGGCTGGCTACTTTTATCAATCCGACCCGAACGATGACAGCCACAATTGCTGCAGAAATGGGCGAGGTGGCTAACGGCAGCACACATTACCATGTATTATTCTTTATTGGTATCGTTTTATTCATCATCGCTTTGATTGTTAATGTTTCAGCCTCGACGTTTGTCTTTCGACGCAAGAAGCGATCGGACCGGATCCTTTCATGAAATCAAACAGTTCTCCCCAAAGAAGAAATCTCACCCAAAAATGGGGTTTTATTTTCTTGCGCCTTGTAGCGATTATTACAGTTTTGCCCATCATCGCAATCATCATTTTCATCATCTATCAGGGGGCACCAGCCATTTCTTTAGAGTTTATTTTTGGATTTCCGAGTGATGGGATGCGGTCCGGCGGTATCTGGCCAGCGATCGTAGGCACTTTCTTCTTGACACTGCTTTGTACTCTGGTTGTGTCACCGCTCGGGATTGGGGCGGCTATCTACTTATCTGAATATGCCCCTGATAATCGCTGGACGCAGTCGATTCGCATTGCCATCATCAACCTGGCCGGGATACCATCCGTGGTTTATGGTTTATTCGGATTAGGATTATTCGTTATCTTTTTAAATTTTGGGATCAGCATTCTCGCCGGATCGCTCACACTCGCAATAATGACCTTACCTGTTATCATCACCACGACCGAAGAGGCTCTACGTGCAGTTCCCCAGTCCTTTCGGGTAGTGAGCAGATCTGTCGGGGCGACCAAGTGGCAGACCGTTCGCCGGATTGTTTTGCCTCAAGCTCTCCCTGGAATTCTAACTGGCGTTATTCTCGGATTAGAGCGAGCAGCCGGTGAAACCGCCCCAATCTTGTTTACTGCGGCAGTTTTCTTCCTGCCACGCCTACCTTCTTCTGTCCTGGATCCAACGATGGCACTGCCTTACCACTTGTATGTCATCTCAACGCAGGTACCCGGAATGACACCTGAAATTCAATATGGAACTGCATTGGTATTGTTGGTCTTCGTTCTAGGAATGAACTTGATCGCCACTGTCATCCGTTCACGTGCCAGAGCTCAACGCCAATGGTAAATATTCATAATGAATGATTGAACATTCATGAAAAATCTCAATAAAATTGTTACTGAAAACTTAGTCTTGCAATACACTGACGGGACAGAGTCTCTCAAAGATATCTCCCTAAATATTCCGTTTAATTCGATCACCGTCATATTTGGCCCTGCAGGTGGTGGAAAATCAACCTATCTACGGGTGCTGAACCGATTGAACGATCTCGCCAACGTAACTACGGTTTCAGGCACAGCGCACTTGTTTAGAGATGACGGCGATTACATCGATATTCTGGATCCCAATCTGGATGTGACTGCTTTACGCAGAAGAGTAGGCATGGTTTTTGCCAGGCCTGTTGTATTACCAATGAGCATCAGGGAAAATCTGACATATGGATTAGAAGTTGCAGGCGTGCGGAAAAAGAGCCTGCTCAACGAAGCAGTCGAACGCAGTCTCAACCAGGCCGCGCTTTGGGAAGAGGTGCAAGATCGTCTGGATGATCCTGCTGTAGATTTATCCGGTGGTCAACAGCAGCGATTGTGCATTGCCCGCAGCCTGGCACTAGAACCCGAAGTCCTTTTACTAGATGAACCAACCTCCGGCTTGGATCCGATATCCACCGGCAAAGTTGAAGCTTCTTTGCAGGAATTGAAAAAGAATTACACCATTGTCCTGGTACCCCATTCTGTCCAGCAAGCTGCCCGTGCAGCCGATTACGCAGCGTTTTTCCTTCAGGGTAAGTTGATCGAATATGCACCAGGAAAAGAGATTTTCACCACCCCGCAAGTCCAACAGACAGCCGATTACATCGAAGGTCGTTTTGGCTAATCGATAGATAAGAGAAGGTGAGGAAAAAATGGCATCAATTTCTCCACGCGAAACGTTAGATCGGGCGATAGATGAGCTGCTTACAGAAGTACTAGACCAAGGCGATATGGTCAAGAATGCATTACGTGATGCGGTGAACGCATTAAATAACCAAAATGTCGCCGATGCAAAAGTGATTTACGACGGTGACCGCCAAATTAACAAGAAGCATTTTGAAATTGAAGATGAGGTGATCACCTTGATTGCCACACAACAGCCTATGGCACGTGATTTGCGCCTCTTGGCTGCGATTCTTGAGGTGACCACCGAGTTGGAACGCATGGGGGATTATGCGAAAGGTATCGCTCGAGTAACAGTTCGCATTGGAGATAAAGAATTGCTTAAACCCGTGGAATCCATCCCACCAATGGCAGATGTTTGCGTCGACATGCTCGACCGGGCTTTACATGCATTCGTGGAACGAGATGCCGTGGCTGCCCGTTCCATTCCCGACGAGGACGACCAGGTTGATATTTATTACAACCAGATCTATCGCGCCCTTATGGATCACATGATTACGGATCCTTCTACGGTTGACCAAGCTAATCACCTGCTTTGGGTGGCTCACAATCTCGAACGTGTTGCAGATCGGGTAACAAATGTATGCGAGCGCATTGTATTCGTCGTGACCGGAGAAATGCTAGAAATGGATCGCACAGACGATGAATGGTTCGCAGATGAACCCTGGTGATTAATTCCCTTTTATTCGTATTAGCAACAAACAAAATTAAATAACTTTTATTGGTTTTTCCAGGGTAATCCCTCAATCCCAGTTCCTGGAATTTTACACATGGAGAAACAACAGGATTCAGGATAGTGAGTTCAAATCTGACATTATTAGGCCAAATAATGGTCAAATGTCACTTGTTGCTCCAATAATTGCTGAGTAAACTAACATCATGTAAAGGAGTCATCCATGACAGCTGGAAGAATTATTGCCTACATCGCAGCAGGCTTATTCCTAATATTTGGGTTTCTTTTCATATTAGCCGCGTTCGGAGAACAATTCAACTCAGGCTGGTTGATTACCGGATTTATCCTTGTAGCAATCGGGTTTGGTTTAGTTTTTCTCGGGGGAAGACTTAAACAAACAGCTCAAGCAGATCAAGAAGTAACATTAAACATCGATCTGCCTGCAAATGTGGAACTAGATAGTTTTAAATGTGAAAACTGCGGTGGTGCCCTATCGACGGACAATGTAGAGATGGTTGCTGGTGCACCAGTTGTTAAATGCCCATATTGTGGAACATCTTACCAGCTGACCGAAGATCCCAAATGGTAATCACCCAACACTATCTGGCCGGGTGATCTTCAACCTTATACGAATGAGGTAGCTATGCAGAAGAAAAGAGCGTTATTCGTTTCCGCGTTTATTGTCTTCACTTTGATGATATTAATTTTGCCGGGAGCAGCGTTCGCCCAAACTTATACCTACAGCCTTCCGCAGCAATTCATTGATGTCTACTGGAATGCAGATGGCACCAGTTCGATTGACTATGTCTTCATCTTCGTCAATGATCCATCGGGACCAACGATCGAATTTGTCGATGTGGGCGTGCCCAACAGCAACTACGACATGAACAGTGTCGTTGCCTATGCGAATGCGGTGGAAGTAACAGACATCGAATCTTCCCCATATGTGCAACCCGGAGTCGCGGTTGGCCTGGGATCTCAATCAATTCCTCCTGGGCAAACTGGCGAAGTCAGAGTCTTTATTGGCCGCGTTCGTGATGTACTCTATCCTGATGATGTGGATGAAAACTACGCCAGTGCAGTTTTTAGCCCAAATTATTTTGAGGGTGGATCAATTTCTGGGCCAACTGAGACCGTTCTAACTTATCATTTACCACCTGGAGTTCAACCGGAAGAGCCACGTTGGCATGAAGCACCACCAGGTTTCTCCTCTGAACCGGAGGGGGGTATCGACAACGAAGGACGCCTAACTTATACCTGGCGCAGTTCAAGCTCCGATGCGACGAGAAGATACCAATTCGGCGCCTCATTTCCAAAACAGTATATTGAGGAAGATGCTATCGTAACTGGTGCAGGTCCAGGAAGCGCAGGTGCTGCCTCCGTATTTTCTGATCTCGTTGCGTGCCTCAGCCCATTCCTCGTCCCGTTGTTATGCTTCGGCGGTATCGCGGGGATGATCGTCTGGGGGGTCGTATCGAGCAGCAGGAGAAAGTTGAAATATCTTCCTCCAAAGATCGCTATCGAAGGTCATGGGATCAAACGCGGATTGACGGCTGTAGAAGCCGGAATATTGATGGAAGAACCGATGGACAAGATCATGACTATGATCTTGTTTGGCGTGCTGAAGAAAAATGCAGCTCAAGTAGTAAAACGAGATCCATTGGAAATTAAATTGGAGGAACCGCTTCCAGATAAACTGCGCAATTACGAACTTGATTTCTTGGTCGCTTTCCAGGAAACCTCGAAGGGGAAACGCAAAAAAGCATTACAAAAAATGATGATCGCCCTGGTCAAGTCCGTCGGCAAGAAGATGAAAGGGTTCAGCCGCAAGGAGACAGTCGCATATTATAAGGATATAACTCGCAGAGCTTGGGCACAGGTAGAAGCAGCAGATACTCCTGAAGTTAAAAGCGCTAAATACGACCAGCACATGGAATGGACGATGCTCGATAAGGATTATGATGATCGCACCCGGGATGTCTTCCGTACAGGACCAGTGTTCGTCCCCATGTGGTGGCCGCGCTATGATCCCGGTTATGGAGGAGCACCAGCGCGAACCGCCCCAGCCTCAGCACCAACAACCAGTCATGGTGGTCCTTCAATGCCAACCCTGCCTGGCTCGGCTTTTGCAGGTTCTGTTGTCACTGGAGTGCAAAGTTTCTCAAGTAATGTCGTTGGCAGCATTTCTGATTTCACCAGCGGGATTACAAACATAACCAACCCCCCACCCAAACCTCCAGCTTCCAGTTACAGCAGGAGCGGCGGTGGCGGAGGAGGAGGCTGTGCCTGCGCCTGCGCTTGTGCGGGATGTGCCTGCGCCTGCGCTGGTGGTGGCAGATAAATTACCGGTAGATGCAATATAGGATTGGCTGTTATGAAGACAGATTTTGTTAAAAAAATAATCTTCAAAGATAATCGTGATGGGGAAAATTCAGAAAATACAGTAAGAGATATCCCCAAGCCAGGGGTTTACCCATTCGATTATCAATCTCTTGGCGAAAAGAGCCGGATCCATTTACGCATTGATGGTGATTTATCGACCAACGATGGAAATGGCATCCTCCTCGTCAATGCAAACCGGGTTGTTCATCTCAACGGTACCGCTACTTTAATGGCCTACCTCAGGTTGAATGGCCTCCCCGACAAGGTAGTAGTTGATACTTTAAAGAGCGTTTACAAAGTATCAGCTGCCCAAGCCGCTAGTGACTATGCGCATTTTACCGAGAATTTCTCTGAACTGATCCGCCCAGATGGCGCCTGTCCGGTTTGTGATTTAGATATTGATATCAAAGCCCCATTTTCGACCACTCCTTCGGCTCCATACAGGATGGATTTAGCAGTTACTTATCGCTGTAACAATGATTGTCCGCATTGCTACAATGCCAGGCCGCGAAATTTTGAAGAAATGTCCACCTCAGACTGGATGCATGTTATCGATCGCGTCTGGGAAATTGGAATCCCTCATGTAGTGTTTACTGGTGGAGAACCTACGTTGCGCAATGATCTCCCAGATTTAATTGCCTACGCCGAATCAAAAGGTCAGATCACCGGATTAAATACAAATGCCAGGAGATTGGGGGACGATCGATTTCTTAATCAGCTCATTGATGCAGGTCTTGACCACGTTCAAATCACAGTTGAATCACATGATGCAACCATCCATGATGACATGGTCAATGCCAAAGGCGCCTGGAGGCAAACATTTAAAGGGCTGCAAAATGCATTGGATACACCGTTGTATGTGATGACGAATACTACGATGCTCCGCCAAAACAGCCCGTTCCTGGAAGACACTCTGGATTACCTGGCTGAAATCGGGGTGCCGACCATCGGCCTGAATGCATTAATTTATTCAGGACATGGGCTGAATGTCGGTACAGGATTGGCAGAACGTGAATTACCTCCCCTTCTGGATATCGCTCGCCAAAAAACTGATTATTACAACCAGAGATTGATCTGGTATACACCCACACAATACTGCCAGTTTGATCCCATGCAGCTCGAATTAGGCGTCAAGGGCTGCACTGCTGCACTTTACAATATGTGCATTGAGCCGGATGGATCAGTGCTCCCTTGCCAGTCGTATTATCAACCGATAGGGAATATATTGGTCGATCCCTGGAAGAATATTTGGAACCACAGCCTGGCTGATTCTTTGCGCCAGAGGGACTATATCCCTGAAAAGTGTGGAGATTGCTTACTATTAGCAGAATGTGGAGGCGGGTGTCCCCTGGCGATGGAGGCTCAAGATGGCGGTTTGATCACTTTAGAAAAAATCTCTATCCCCAAACCTGACCAGGCGATAATTTGACCATCGCAATTATCTGAAATCATCTTTTTTAGTATTCAGCAATTCGGAGGCAGTGGCTATGACCAGTATCCGTGAATCAATTCGCCAGCGGTTCGCTACCATCAATCCAATCGAACCCGGTGTTTACCACTTCCAGGCACCTCAGGCAGATCCGCGCAATTATCGCCTTCACTTACGCATCGAGAAGAACGGTGATGGGGTAATGATCGTCAATGCTTCCACAGTTCTTCATCTAAACCAGACTGCCGCAGAATATGCTTATTATCTCGTTCAGGGAATGTCTGAAGAAGATGCTGCCAACTCAGTTGCCTCTCGATACAGGGTCAATTATGACCAGGCACTGCTGGATTACGCTGATTTTTTGGAACAAATCGATACCTTGGTCACTGTCCCAGACCTGGATCCAGTCGCATATCTGGGATTTGAGCGTACGCGCCCATACACCGGTGAGTTAACGGCTCCTTACCGGTTAGATTGTGCTCTCACCTACCAGCTGCCTCCTGGCATTGACCCCCAGTTCGCCCCACACACACATGCCACCCGAGATCTTTCCACTAATGAATGGACTGCGATCCTTGACAAAGCCTGGCAAGCAGGCATCCCTCATGTGATCTTCACTGGTGGTGAACCCACTTTACGTGAAGACTTACAAGAGTTGATCGTATATTCAGAAGAACTGGGCCAGGTTACCGGGCTGCTGACAGATGGCGTGCGACTAACAGAAAATGGCTATTTCGATTCGCTGCTGCAAACCGGATTGGACCACATGCTTTACCTCCTTCAGCCTGATCAGGAGGGCATATGGGAAACTATTCAAGCTGCCGCTGCCTCAGATATCTTCACCACAGTCCACCTATCCATTACCCCGCAAGATCAGGCCGAGATCAAATCATATCTCGAGCGGTTAGCTGAATCAGGGGTCACGTCAATATCTCTAAGTGCCTCATCTGATGAACTCATCGACGAATTGACGTCTGCCAGGGAGCTGGCCGCAGATTTGGACTTATCCCTCGTCTGGGATACCCCAGTGCCTTATTCTGCCAAAAACCCCTTTGCCTTGGAATTTAAAGGGCGCGAACGCCCACCAGGTGCTGGACACGCCTGGTTATATATTGAACCCGATGGAGATGTGCTCCCAGATCAGGACATAAACATCGTCCTTGGCAATTTCCTTGAGGATTCGTGGGAAAAAATTTGGGCGGCAGCTCAAGCCAACAGCGATTGAATGCCCATCACCCCCAAAGAATGGCATAAGAGATTCAAACTTCAGTCTCAGTGGACAAAGTCCACGCGAGAATATCTATTTCAGGGGGCTGGATTTTCTTTTTCATCCCGCGTTCTTGATGTTGGCTGTGGCACAGGGGCAATATCTGGAGAGATAAGCCAAACAAAGTTCGATCATGTTGTTGGAATCGACCTCAACATTGAATTTATCCGTCATGCATTAACGATAAACTCTGGACAGCAGTTGAATGTTGCGGATGCCCACTCCCTGCCCTTCAAGAACGATATCTTTGGCTGTACTTTTTGTCACTTTTTATTGATGTGGGTTTCAGATCCGGCTCAAGTAATTCGTGAAATGAAACGGGTAACCTCTCCTGGAGGATCTGTGCTAGCCTTAGCTGAACCAGATTATGGCGGGCGGATTGATTATCCAGAACAATTAGCAATTATCAACGAATGGCAGATCGCAGCTTTAAAAGACCAGGGTGCGAACCCATTCATGGGACGCAAAATCAAAGCTTTATTCCACCAAGCAGGCCTGGATGAAATTGAGGTTGGTGTGATTGGCGCCCAATGGACTGCCGATATCCAAGAAAAAGAGATTCTTTCCGAATGGGAAATCATACGCTCAGACCTAATGGGGTTAAGTAAAAAATCCGAGGTTGAGAAAACCGCGGATGAAATTCAAAAAATCGATCAGGCAGCCTGGGCACTTGGGGAACGGATACTTTTTGTGCCCACATTCTACGCATTGGGAATGGTTCGATAGGCTTAGTGCGCTGAATTACTCCTCATCCAATGGAATCCCAATCTCAATATCGTTCCCTGAAACTCGCACAGGGTAAGCAGGGATGTCCGTAACTGCAGGTAGTGCAGTTACTAGCCCAGAGCGGACGTCGAATCGGGCACCATGCCGGGGACAAATTACATCATAATCCTCGATCTCACCCTCGCCTAATGGTCCATCATCGTGTGAACAGACATCCCCGATAGCAAAATATTCCCCAGCTATGTTGAACACGACCAGCTCATAGTCATCGATTTCAACGAAGAGCCGATCGCCATCATCGACTTCATCAATTTTGGCAACCGTAATGAATTCAACCGAATCGGCGGAAACCTCGTTGTAATTGTACATAGCTACTCAACCAGATCGTCGCTGGCTTCAACCATGCCGTATGCGCCCGCCTTGAGAACCTTAAGAGACAACAGTGCGCATTTGAGCCGGACAGGACCAAGTTCAATACCCAATAATTCGAGAACATCTTCCTTGGTAAGTGCTTTCACTTCGTCAAGTGATTTCCCCTGGATATGTTCAAGCAGAAGGTCCGCCGAAGCTTGTGAAATAGCACAGCCGCGCCCACTGAAATTAGCCTCTTCGACGCGATCATCCCCATTAACTCTTACATCTATCCTTATCTCATCTCCACAAAGAGGGTTAGAGTCCTCGAAGGAGATATCATGGGGGTCCAGCTCTCCCTTGAAATGAGGATTTTGATAGCGATCGATAATTATTTCGCGATAGAAATCATCCATGATTAATTAGCTCGATTATTTTTAAGATCTGAAGATCTTTTTTACTCTGTAGATGGAATCAACTAACTTGTCAACATCACTGACTGAGTTATATAAATAATAACTTGCCCGCGTGGAGGCGGGAATTTGAAATTTGTCATGTAGTGGCATGGCGCAATGATGACCAGCCCGTACCGCGATTCCGTCACCATCCAAGATCTGAGCAACATCATGAGCATGCACGCCATCTAAATTGAAAGCCGTGACTCCCCCACGGTCTTTTGCTTCCGGTCCATAAACTGAAACTCCTGGAACCTCGCTCAATCTTTCGATGGCGTAATCTACGATCACATGTTCCTGAGCCGCGATTTTATCCAGACCGACTTCTTCTAAATAGTCAACAGCTGCACCCAACCCAATTACCTCGGCTATAGCTGGTGTTCCGGCTTCGAATTTGTGTGGTATTGAATTCGGTGTAAACTTGCGCAGCTCTACCTTTTTGATCATATCCCCCCCACCGAGGAAGGGTGGCATTTCTTCCAACAGCTGTTTCTTGCCGTAAAGGACGCCTACACCGGTCGGTCCACACATCTTATGTCCAGAGAATACAAGAAAATCTGCATCTAAATCTTGGACATCTACTGGGAAATGAGGGACTGATTGAGCGGCATCAACCAAGGTTATTGCCCCGGCCTGGTGAGCCATTCGAATCATCTCAGCAGCCGGATTGATCGTTCCCAAAACATTCGACATTTGAGTGAAGGCGACTAATTTGGGATTTAGCTCCAGAAGACTGCGGTACTCGTCAAAATCAAGCAACCCGTGATCATCAACTGGAATAAATTCGAGCTGTAAATTTCTTTCTGCGGCTAACATCTGCCATGGAACCAGATTCGAATGGTGTTCCATTTCGGTCAAGATGATCACATCCCCTGAATTCAAATTAGCTCGTCCCCAGGATTGCGCGACCAAGTTGATTGATTCAGTTGTATTGCGGGTAAAAATTACCTGTCTGGCAGAAGGAGATTTGATGAATCTGGCTATGTTCTTCCGGGAATCTTCATAAAGTGCTGTCGCTTCTTCGGCCAGGACGTGAATACCACGGTGAATATTCGCATTTGATAACCGATAATAATCATCCATTACAGAGATCACATTAATCGGTTTCTGGGCTGTCGCAGTTGAATCAAGGTATATTACCGGCACGCCCGGTCTTACTTCCCGGGACAATATCGGGAAGTCAGCTTTGATTTTTTCTAAATCAAGAATATCGGCTGGTTTTAGCGATTCCATGGTGTTTACTTCGATCGCGGTCGGGTCCGTTTCTTTTTCTTTTGGAACAAGCGAACATTACTTGAGTTTTTTGGGCACCACAAAACGTGATCTGGTACCATCCAGCCATCTGTTAAATAAACATTTTCCTCAAATTGGACTGCGATCATTTTTGGATCGACCTGCACAACTGTACCTGCAAGCCAATCTCGAACACGATTTCCATCCTTATCCTCGTGGTCGCAGTAAACCTCGACCCGGTCCCCAACCTGGTAAGTTTCTTTTTGATTTGGAGCACTTGTGAAATAGATATCTGACAATCCTGCCTCCTTTATAAATCCTGCTGCTCTCCATAGAGTTGATTTTCCGAACTTCTCCTTGATGGATGATGAATTATTCCTGATGTTCAGTTAACGACGCTGAATAATACGCCTAACTTACTGGCGATATTTTTCTATCACGACATCTTTCTGTTAATCGCCTCGTTCAACCGATTTTTAACCCCATCAAAGGGGATCCTTTGCATGATTGGCTCGAAAAATCCTTGCACAATTAATCGTTCCGCCTCAGGGATCATGATCCCTCGGCTGCGCAGATAAAACAATTCATCCGGATCAATTTTTCCGACAGTCGCGCCGTGGGTACAACGAACATCATCAGCCATAATCTCCAAACCAGGTATGGAGTCAGCCCGAGCTTGGCGACTTAAAACCAGATTGCGATTCGCCTGGTAGCCATCCGTTTTCTGGGCGCCCGGAGCAACGTAAATCATTCCTTGCCAGACTGACCGGCTTTGTTCCATTAATGCACCCTTGAACAACAAATCACTGGTCGTGTTGGGAGCGTAATGGTTCTGTTGAGTATCGTGGTCGAGATGCTGATTCTTATCAGTGAAGTAAAAACCTGACATTCTGCCAACAGCTCCTTCGCCAACCAAATCCAAATCAGAAAAATCTTTCGTCAGGTGACTGCCGACAGCGGCAAAAACCCAATCAAGATTTGCATCTTTTCCAACCCGGGCTCTCTTATGAGTGAAATTCCAAACATGGTCCCCCCAAGATTGGAGCTCGACAAAACGTAAATTTGCACCTGCCTCGACATTGATTTCAATCAGACCAGTATGCATCGTTTGACCATCTGATTCATCTGGGGAGGCTGCCTCGTGTACATAGGTCAGGGAGGCTCCCTCTTCCAACCAAATCAGTATATGAGAAAAATAAGCCAAATCAATTCCTGGCCCCCAGAAAATGCTGTGCAGAGGTTGTTCAACCTTCACATTCCTGGGTACATATACCAGAACACCATCCTTGGCGAGGGCACCGCCCAACGCAGCAAACTTTCCTTCGTCCGATTTCACCACCTTGCCCATAACCAATTCAATTAATTCCGGGTGTTTTTCCTCGGCAGTTTTTAAATCGACAAATACCACTCCCAAGGCAGATAGATCTTGTTCAACGCTTGATCTAGTTTCACCAGGAGTAATCGCGATTTGCCCGCCATGTTGATCACTGACTAACGGTTCGAGCAGTTCGCCTGGGACTTCTGGATAGCCGCTCAGATCTCCATTCACCGGCAGATGGAAAGAACCTGCATCAAGTTTGCGGAGATCGGTTCGCCGCCAGGGTTCGTCACTTGTTGTCGGCATGGCTAATTTTTGATAAGTTTTCCAGGCCAGCTCTCGATATTCACTCACATATTCTGATGAACCTGCATTGTCAGGGATCATCTCCCTGGTAAATTTGAATTCTTTCGAACTCACTTTCTTGGTCTTACGCGACTTTCTTGTTATGCTCCGTGCCATATTGATTGTTTCCTTGTCCGATTCAGCCTATCGAGCCTTCCATCTGTAATTGGATCAAGCGGTTCATTTCGACGGCATACTCCATCGGAAGTTCCTTAACCAACGGTTCAATAAAGCCTGAAACAACCATTGAAGTCGCTTCTCCTTCGCTCAATCCTCGACTCATCAAATAAAATAACTGCTCTTCGCCAACTTTCGATACCGAGGCTTCATGCCCGATAGTGACATCATCCTCGTCGATTTCGATATATGGGTAAGTATCCGAGCGCGACTCTTCATCGAGCAGCAAAGCATCACATACAACGTTCGATTTCACATTGCCAGCACCTTTATGTACTTTAAGCAGCCCGCGATAAGAGGCGCGACCCTTACCTTTGCTGATCGATTTGGAAGTAATTTTGCTGCTGGTATTAGGAGCAAAGTGCAGTACCTTGCCACCCGTATCCTGGTGCTGACCGGTTCCAGCAAACGCCATGGAAAGGATTTCACCATGCGCATTATCCCCAAGCAAATAGCATGAAGGATACTTCATGGTTAATTTTGAACCTAAGTTTGCATCCACCCATTCCATTGTCGCATTTTCGTGAACTAAAGCTCGTTGTGTAACCAGGTTGTACATGTTTGTCGACCAGTTTTGAATGGTCGTGTAGCGCATCCGGCCACCTTTCTTGACAACGATCTCAATCACGCCACTATGAAAGGAGTCGGTCGAATAAATCGGCGCAGTACAGCCTTCGACATAGTGAGCCTGGGCGCCTTCGTCAATAATAATCAAGGTGCGCTCAAATTGTCCAAGCTCGGCCGTATTAATGCGGAAATAGGCTTGCATCGGCAGATCGACTTTCACACCTGGGGGTACATAAACAAACGAGCCTCCGGACCATACGGCGCTGTTCAAGGCTGCAAACTTGTTATCTTCGATGGGAATGACTTTCCCAAAATATTCTCGGAACAAATCCGGATACTCTCGGAGCCCATTTTCGATGCTCATGAAAATTACGCCTTGGCTTTCCAGATGTTCTTGAATACTGTGATAAACCATTTCTGATTCATATTGGGCACCAACACCGGAAAGGAACTTCTGCTCCGCTTCAGGGATACCCAGCCGTTCAAATGTCTCTTTGATCGTATCCGGGACATCATCCCAGGTCTTGCCTTCTTCATCAGCCGGCTTTGCATAAAAGTAGATTTCGTCTAAATCCAACTGGCCCAAATCCCCTCCCCAGGTTGGCATCGGTCGCTTGTTGAAATGGTCCAAGCCTTTTAGCCGGAAATCCAACATCCATTCAGGCTCGCCTTTCATCATAGATATCTGTTCAACTACTTCTCGATCGAGTCCCTTACGAGCCTTAAAAACTAGATTATCTGGATCACGAAATCCCCATTTGTAATCGCCGACTCCTTCAAGAATCTGCGCATCTGAGCTCATAACTTACCTCCGAAGTAAATCCAATAAATCAACTGTTAATTAAGCGGAAACGGGATTGCTTTTCTCGCGAACCCAATCGTATCCCTGTTCCTCAAGCATCAAGGCCAGTTCTGGTCCACCAGATTCAGCAATTCTACCGTCAAGCATGATATGGACAAAATCTGGCTTAATGTAATTGAGAATTCGCTGGTAATGGGTGATCACCAACACACCTAAATGTTCACCTCTTAATGCGTTTACGCCATCTGAAACAACACGCAAGGCATCAATATCCAAACCCGAATCTGTTTCGTCAAGAATTGCTATCTCAGGTTGAAGAGCGGCCATCTGCAGAATTTCAGCTCGCTTCTTTTCACCACCTGAAAAGCCCTCGTTTAGATAGCGACCTGCGAATCCATGATCCATTTTTAGCAAATCCATTTTTTCCTTCAGCATGGTCCGAAATTGGGGGATGGGGATTCCTTTATCATCCGGATTTTCAGCTTTCCTTCTGGAATTTACCGCTGTACGCAAAAAATTTGCAACA
>CALBUI010000018.1 GCA_937968125.1 uncultured Anaerolineales bacterium
AAAATAATATCGTCGGCATCTATCTCTCGCCAAATTAATCGTTGGCTTGGCTCATCAACAAGTCTACAATTTTGAAATCAATCTCTTCATCAATATCCCAGGCTTCATCCGCATCGATTTCAAACATGTACGGTCGTTTCCCGATCCGGTTGTGCTCATTGACTAATGTTTCCCGGGTGAACATATACAGGCAGGAATTCTCTTCAAAAACAGGGGGCAAATCTTGCGTCCTGAGCAGAATTGCAGGATTATGGTTTATCGCCCGCCCCAGCTCGTCCCATAAACGGGTCTGCAGCCGGGTGACTGAAAAAAGGGAGTCGTAATCCGGGAAATTCTCTAGCAATGTCTCGATTGCTCGTGAGATAGTCTCGGACTTGAGTAATGGGTTCGTGCTGTGGGTCTGGAGGTAGAAATCAGCTTCAAATTGTTCCGTATCGTTCAAAAGGACTTCATTCATCGGCGTTTCTCCCCCCCTGAGGCGATCCGGACGGATGAGGATGTGGACCTTGGGAAAAGTTTCCTTTATCCCATCCATTATTTCATTGCTATCTGTATCCACTACAATCTCTGATATTTCGGAACAAGACTGCAACGTGGAGAGGATGTGTTGGTAAAGCGGTAACCCAGCTAACGGCCGGTAATTTTTACCCTTAACCCGTTGAGAATCGTGCCGCATCGGTACCAAAGCAATAATCTTTTGCATAGCAATGTCAACCTTACTCGTTATACTGGATTGGCTTTATATCCCGTGTTTTTTCCTGATGTTCCCCTTGCCCAGCATCAGGATAATAAAATGTCTGCCTTAGCTCCGAGGTCAGTGGCCCACTTTGCCGGTAGCCTTGATACGTTCCCCAGAACTGCATAGACCGGAACCAGAGGATATTTGTAAAATTTCCTAGGAGCTTCCCGTCTCGCCTGGCCAGTGACATATCTTTCCACGCATTACTGGTCAACAGGCGAATTAAGTCCCAAAATTTGAATCCTTCCTGGGGAAATATTCGCTTGAAAGCCATCGCTTCCCGCCGGTAGCGGTTGAATATCCCTTGAGGGGTGTCTTCATGGATGTGTATAATCTCAGCTTCGGCGACGTAGGAAACGATTGAACCCTGCTCGATCGCCCAATGCGCCCACTCCAAATCCTCCAATCCGGTCAGCGTCTCATCGTAATGGTGATCATCCCACAGGTTTTTCCGGATGGCCGCGTTGGCATTATTACAAAATGGATTTGTCTCTTGAATCTTAGATTGATCGGGAAACCAGCGGGAGAAGATCTGATGCTCTGAGAAGTGGGTTGTCTCCGCACCTCGCTGTTTCCCATATGTTAATCCGACCTGCGGATCTTCGAAGGGTTGGGTTAGCTTTTCAAGCCAATCTGGATAGACTGGAAAAACATGTGCGCTGGCTATCACGATGATCTCACTGGCAGCTTGTCGAATACCGTAATTTAATGACCTTCCAAACGAGAATTTCTCCGGCTCTATCCGCACTATCTTGACTGGGAAATTCCATTCATCGCTGGTTGCAATTTCTATTGTTCTATCAGTTGAGCCTGAATCAACAAGAATGACCTCAAAATCTACTTTTGATTGCTGGTCCAGTCCCGTGAAAATTCTGCTTAGATGTTTTTCCTCATTAAAAGCCCTGACGACAATCGAACAATTTGTGGATGCCATTAAAATTTCAATTATTTTCTTGGAGAACTACCATTCATTGTCTTCTTCATAGCCCAGCTCAACCAGCAAATTCCCCGTGGATTCTTTGAAAAAGTCGATATTCTTTTGCGTGAAATGCTCCCGCCAATTACCAGGTTTGCCCCTGCGGAAAGTCCCAGATTTTTTGGGTTGGATGGCGCTGCCTAGAATCTTTACTGCCTGGTGACGATCAACCTCTGGCTGGTATCCTTTACTCTCCAGGTAATCTAATATCTGGTCGAAGGTCTTTTCGTGTTCCAAGCGTAGATCTTCAAACCGTAGACATAGGGTACCAGGCTGCTCGCGCCAATCCATATACCCATCATATCTGGTTCGAACGCCCTTTAATTCAACTCCAGCCTCGTTTACGCCACCAATTGCGGCATTGATCCGCTCTTCCATAGAATGTAAATTCTCTGTGTAATATCGATGCATGCCATGATCTTCAAACATTTCGGTCGCATAAAACACGTGTGAAACGATCATATCTCTGGGATCCCGGTAAACAAAAATTGATCCAATCCCAGGCCGCTTCAAAGATTCGATAAACTTGTCACTGGCAGCTAAATATCCATAGCCGATATCACCCGGCAGCATTTGTGATAGTTTTTCCAATATAGCTGTATCAGAGAGCTGCTGGTTATCTTCTGCACGATTCACTGGTGGAAATCCGGAATTCACAAAAGGTCCAATCTCAGTCAATCCCTGCAGCACTTGATTAATCAGGTGAGAGCCTGATTTTGGCATCGCGTTGCCAAATATAGCTGGGGTAGCTGCCAGTTTTTCTGCCCCCCAACGGGCTGCGGTCAGCATCCTCCGTGCTCGCCAGCGACCAATTTTAAGCCAGTGCTTTACTGAATTATCTTTATCAAGGAAGTTTGAACTGGCGTTCAATTTATTCCTCTGATTTAACTTTAGCCATACCGACTGGCTGATATTGGGGATCCCATTTTCCCCACGGCATACCATTATTGCCTGAATTGAAATAAAAAGAAGCCAGATTATCCTTTAATTCTTCATTGTCCATGAGAGATTTGAAGAGCTGGTCATACTGTTCGTAATTCGAGGGAGCATCGCTTGAGATATCGAATATTCGCCTGAGAGTTGCTTCGCTGTAGCACCACCCTTGGGACGGTTCATGGTACCAGTCTTCACCTTTTGCCGCTCCAAGTGTGGCGAGAATTGCGCCACCTGGCTTTAATACCCTCAATAACTCAACCACCACCTTTTCCAATCCATCTGGTGAATTGTGTTCTAACGATGAAACCGCAACAACCGTATCAATTGAATCATCGGGGATATCATTTAGCTCTGTTAAGTCCTGGTTGTAGATGATCACCTTGCCGGTATTCCCGTGATCTGCGCTCCGAGCTCGGGTTTTGGTTTCATATTTCACTGCATCCACAAGATCAGCCATCCGGGTTTTTAGCGAACTTTGATTTATTCCACCAGAAGAACCAGATCCGTCACGCAAATCGTTCTCACGTAGTCCTGCTACCTGAAATCTTCGCCTGAATTTGGGTGCTAAGTTCGCCCTGCTCTCTCGATCGATACTGATCACATTGGCACCTTTGTTTGCCAGATACCATTGCATCACCCCTGTGCCTGCGCCAGCATCGATCATTTTTTGCCCATTGACATTATCTAGCTGCCGAATTATCCACGACAAATCGAGCAAATAGTGCCAACCAAACTCGAGCTTCAATTCAACAGCTAGCGCTTTTAGCTCATCAATGGTAGATTTTTCGCTCTCCAGCAAAGATACTGGCAGTATTTCAATTCTGTCACGCATGATTATCCGTCTCGTTCAACAAGAAGGGTTTATCGTGAATAATGCCATCAATCAATACTTGCATAGTTGGGGAATTTTCTACTTTTAATCGGCGCCAGCTGAATGGTTTTAACCTCACGTATCCAGGAATTGTGTGTTCTTCGAGGAAATCCTCAAAAGATAATGAGGCTTTGAATTGCTGGTAGTACATAAAATTTCTAGAATTTACTAATTTATCCTCAGGGAGTTCTATGGCTCCCTCTGTTGAGAATAATTCCTCTGCTTTCCGGCGATAATCACCCGGTGTTTCAGGGAAGGAAACGATCTCGTACTGGGTATAGCGAGCATTTCCACCACATAAAACCTCTTTTCCCATCAAAGCAGCCTCGAGCCCTATTGATGAGTTGTATACCATTACGAACTTTGATCGTTGGATCAATTCATATGAGCTCAAATACTCTTTCGGACCAACGAAAACAACATTGGCCAGCTGCTCTACTTCGTTAGTTTCAATCCATCCCGGGACGCTCTCCCTGCTTTGCTTCCCTGAACGCAATTCATCTGGGTGGGCTCGGATCACAAACAGTGTTTCTGGGTGAGCCTTGATAAGTTCATACACCAAATCCAACCAGTCGAACATAGTACCAAAAACTGTGTTGGCATGGATCTGGCTGGTGTCGAAGATGACATTGGTAAATATTGGGACGATCTGGTCGAATTGATCCACCTGTTGCAGAAACTCATCATCCATCTGGCGCATCTCTGGCCAGAATTGAATTCCAGCCATGGTGAACTTTCCCTCAAAGCGCTGTTCCAAATAATCGTCCAGGGCTTTGTTTTGCGCATCCGAAAGTAAAAAGTTTTCAGGAATGTTCACCCGGTATGCAGTAGC
>CALBUI010000019.1 GCA_937968125.1 uncultured Anaerolineales bacterium
ACGCCAGACAAATGCCACACTCACAATTGGGGCCACATAGGGAAATAAGAAGATAGAACGAGGATGACAATGTTTCTTTTTGTCTAATTGTGCTCTAATTATGACTCCTCTGTATTGTGATTTAATTTACTAATATAACCATTATCTTCAATCCAAACAAAATCGATGACCAGCATAACAGAAAATTCAAATCAATTCACTTCTTGGCACATCAGATTACTCAAATTTCTAAGAAAGATAATTACTGACGGTAATCTCTGGATGCTCAGAATTTCAAAAGGCCAAATAGGTAACAGCTTCCTTGGTGTTCCAGTTTTGCTGTTGACAACAACTGGCCGCAAGTCAGGAAAAAAGAGAACTCAGCCCCTGTATTATTTGGAGGAGGAAGAGCGGTTTATTCTGGTGGCTTCAAACGCCGGGACCAAAAGTGATCCAGCTTGGCTGTTGAACCTCAAATCGCATCCAGAAGCTGCTGCGGACGTTCTTGGAGAACACATAAAAATGTCTGGACGGATTGCGACAAAGGAGGAGAAAGCTGAGCTCTGGCCAAAGCTAATTCACCTTTTTCCCAAATGGCAGATGATGGAAGATCGCAGTGAGCGTAGCTTTAAAGTTGTGATTTTGGAACCGCAAGAATAGTCCCAACCAAAATTTCAAAATTGGTGGATCGATTTCTATCCTTTTTTCTTCTCACAATTTTATTGGCTTAGTGAGATGTTGCGATTGGCATGTAATACTCCCACCAGGGACTTACTTGCATCGATTGGCTGGCTTGTTCCATGATAATATCTTCGCTTCCCCATTTTTTGGATGATAGCAAGTCATTGAAAAGCCGCCGAAAACGAAGCTCGACAATCAGTCGCACTTTTTCTCCAGCTGGGGGAGCCAAAAAAGTGTAGTTGGACGAATCGGTCCCTCCCGCGGGGATGCGGTTGTCCGAGACAATACTTGTTTGTTTCCAATAACTAACCACCGGATAATTTCCACTCACGACATCCCGGAGAACTTTAGCATAAGCTTTTCCTGATTCACCAGCTTGATCTCCCCCCCATGTTGGGACAAGTGATCCAGCTACCTGGGTCAATGGTTGATTTTGTGCATCAAGAAGTTGAACTTTGAGAATCAGGTGCCGTCCAGGATGATCCGTTGGCACGTGATGACCAACATCTGTGTTTGTTACGTTAACAGATACCTGAATTCTTCCTCCAATTTGAATCATATCTGCAAAAAGTTCAACAGAGTTTTGGAGCAATTCAGCATTTTCAGCACCCACCTGCAGGTGAGAAGGGATGCTTTCAGGGGGATGAGGCAAGCCGCCAACTTCTTGCAATGCAAAAAATGTGTCTCCATTGGGAGGCATGTGGCAATCCTGGCAGGTGATTCCGGCTGCTGCGTATGGGCTTTCTAACCACTCGTCAAAAGATTCATATATCGGTGTGCCCCAGAAACTGAATTGATGGCAAGGTGCACAGAACTGGGTCTCTGAAATTTCTGGTAGGTAGGTATCTGGATCGGGGATATCATCATAAGGACCAAAGAAAATGTTGTCGCCAGCAGGAGGTCTTAGCATTCTTTGACTGCTGACACCAGGTGCGTTAGGATGGACACTTCCATTTGTTGGATTCAAATATACCCCGCCTACCTTATGACAGTAATCGCAGTGAATTCCGGATATTAAATCATCACGCACAGAATTCAAGTCAGTTGTCAGGTAGCCATCTACCGCAGCTCCTGGCGCATGGCAGTTAGCACAATTCCCTGCTGTCCCGGGGAAATCATTCAGATATCCAGGGGAGATCTTGTTTACTCCACTTAGATCTGTGCCGTTGTACATGCTATAGAATCGTGGATTCGAAATTGATCCTCCGTGCGCATTGGTTTCCCACTGCGGCAAAATCATCGGGTGGCAATTTCCACAAGCTTTATCTGAAGAACTGGGGACAGGCGATATCCACTGATAATCAGGGTGATCCGAGTTATGATATTTTCGCAGAGTCAATGTGACGCTGCTTACTGGTGGTATCAATTGTTTACTGGCGACATAATAACCATCAGCCCAGGCAGTAACTTCAACCTGTTCTCCAGTATTCAAGCCACCTAAAGTGAACGTTCCATCAGGTTTCGAATATACCCGATTCTCTGTTGCTCGGATCCTTACACTTGCACCTGCAACCGGCCCACTAACATCAACTACAATACCGCTTATCGACCCAGTCTCTGCATCCGAACCGGAATGAGCCCACTCAGGACCCAGGCTGCTCACTATCAGCAACAAAAATATCAATGCAACTGAAAATATCACTAATCTCATTTGTTTAATGTCAACGGCAGGTAGGTACTGAGGGGAATACTTCCAATAAATATTTCTTCTCCGATGAGTGTGACTGTATTTGCACGTGGATGAGCCCCAGCGGCAAATATATTGATGCTTACCTCGTCGGCTATGCCCAAACGTCGACCCTCGTGGGCGGTAAGGCTGAGCATGGAAAACTGGTTGTGCAGCGCTTCAGGATCATAGTTAAAGCTGAATAATCCAGCAGTGTTGGGAGTCAGGCTGCCCTGTCCCATCACGATACCTTTGTCGTGAATCGTATAGTGAACTTTGGTCGTTCCTGGTGGAGCAACTCCATGAATTGTGATCGGTTTGATAGTGTGTGTGGGTATGGGGATGAAACCGGGGAAAGGAGTAAAGACTGTCAAAGGGTCTGAACCAGTTTCGACGACATAGAACTCGTATTGACCATTCGTGCCTAAAACCGTCCCGGTGTTGTGGCTGGTTGGGGTAACGCCATTACCAATATATGGGCGGTCATGTTCGATAGAGACGTCAACTGTCCAGCGTCCAACTTCATCCGCGGCAAAGTCGAAACTTGGATCATAGAGCCAACCAATCTTATTGGCGTGCCAAGTTTTGTTTCTGACTACTCCCAGGGGGGAGGTGATTGTTACTTCAACTCGGCTGTCCAGCGGCGGACCAACATGACCAGAAAATGCCACCGTATCTCCCAACTCGAGGATATCCCCTGGTCGGATGCTCTTTGGTAAGAAGAGCATATCAACCTCATTTCCTAAAAGAGAAAAAATGGGTCCTCCATTAATTCCTGCTCCTGTTGCACCCTGAAATGGGGCAGTGACACGAGCACATCCATAAGCATCACACCCTTCTGGGAGCAGCACCCACAAGGAGCTGTAAATGGCGTATTCATTGATACTCTGGCCAGGAACCCGGAAGACAACACCACCAAATTCCCACTTTATGTCCCCGGGTTGATCTCCATTTGCTGGTTCCCCAATTTGATAACCATAGGTGTCATTAAAACGCCAATAGGCTGTTCCCATGCCATCCTCTGAAATTATTTCACGCACATGCACATCTGGGCGCTCGGATGACCCGTACCAGTAACCCCACATATCAATTTCATTCTGATAAGCAATTGGATCGCGGCCACTGGTGGTAGTGATGAACAACGGCGCTTCATGAATGTCCAATCTCTTTTCTAATCCAGCCAGGGTGTGGTCTTCAGGAGGCCAGCGGAAATAGTTTTTTGAACGGGGATAATAGCTGCGAATTAAATTGTATATAGTTTCGTTTGCACCGGTCAAATCTCTTAACGTGATAATTGAGTGGATCGAATCACCCCGTCGAGAAGCGGGGGCTAATTCTTCACCCCAATGAATGTCGCCGCTGAAATACGGGTAATAGTTTTCGATGCCGATTTTCTCTGGTGCTAAATCCTGGTTGCGGAACCAGGGTGGCATATCATCTATCTTGTTGCCTTCATAATCCAAGCCTCGCCGGCCGTGTGCTTCGATTAATGAGGAGGTACCTTCAACTACATTTCCCCAAGTGGCATATCCAGCCCAATAGGTCCCATCATCGTCAAGATATTCCGCAGAGATGTCTACCCTGAATTCCCCAGGGGTATTGAATCTGATTTCAGTACCCAGAGGAGGTTGGAAATATCCATATTCATTGGATTTTCCGGTAAGCGTTGTAACTTTGGCATTATTTGGATTGGAGAGAGGCATGTGGGTTAATTTAACCTCAACATCGGCTGCTACAGGTGGAAAGATGTGCAAGCCTGGTGCAAAAGCATCTCCCTGTTTATAGGGCGTGGTTGGTAATTGGGCTGGATCGAGATCGAGCACCCGGGCGATAACCACCTCATATGTGCTGTCGATTGGGTATTCGGTACCATAAATGTCTTCGATGAATCCGGAGAGTATTATCGTATGAGCACCGTATTGATCGAAAGAATACGCAAAACTAGATTCCGATGTAAAGAGATGATAAATATCACCAACATGTCCAGTCCCTTCTGCGATAATGCTGCCGTCAGGCAAACTCGGTGTACGCACTGAAGATTGTTTGATAGGGTAAGGTCCAATTATTTCTTTGCTGCTATCTGGTTTTTGTATTTCAACTTGGAGGCTTCCACCCGGAAGTTTCAACGGAAATATTGGCGGATTCGGGAAACGTCGATCGGTTGAAGACAGCCAGTTTGATCCAGGTTCCAAGCGGTATACGATCGGTGTGTTGGTTCGCTGGTCTAACCTTGGGAGCACAACTCTATGAGGGGGAAATATTGTTCGAGTCAGCATCAAGTGTTTACCAACATCTTCAGCTGGCTGAACCCCACGGTGGCCATTTGTCGGATAATCACCGAATAATGTCCAAGGGATGTGAGGCGGATCCGGAGTGCCAATTGTTACCAGCGGTAATGAAGCGATCGGATCAAAATGGTACCAAACCACAACTCTACGAACACCAGATGCTAAAGGGACGCCCCCATCATCTATATAGGCTTCCAGCTTATAGATACCATCCGATAAAGCAGGCACATCAAATATGGTTGAAAAATCTCCCTGAGCAGTATTTGAGTTAAGACAGGTAAGTCCGGTGACAGAAGCAGATACGACTCCCCGAGATTGTGGTGGGCCTTCGTGTTCGATAGGCAATCCAGTTGGGGTAAATAGGAAGGAGCTAAACCACGGTCCTCCAATCCCTGCTGTTCCATCAGAGGCGAATAAATCAACTATTTGGAAATGCAGTTGCGGTGTAAAGATAGGAGGGTTTAAGCAATTCATGCCAGGCGAGGTGACGGTGAATTTTCCGGTGAGGGTAACCAGATCGCTGGTTTGCAGGTGTAAATCGCTACTGCCTCCTGGTCCTGCAGCAGTTCCACTGATCCACCATCCTGCCCAATCCGGACCTTCGCCAGGGCCAAAGAAGCCTGCACTATGGAAAGGTTTACCACCACCTCCTGGATTTGGCCCAGGAACGAATATGGTCGCACCAGGAAGCGGATTCATGTAGGAGAAATCTCCTCCCGGATTGAGAGCATGGTCCCAAAGAAGATCGATCAAGTCTGTCTCAGGACTATATTTGATCAACAATGATGAACCTGGTGGAGCAAATAATGTGGCCTGAAACCCACCACTACCGTCAGCAGTTGCTGTAATTACATTTCTCGTACTTAGGTTAATAATTGCGACTCCGACATTTCCAGTTACGGTACCAGGGGCTCCGGTTACCACTGAATAGCCATCTGTGTCGGGTGGACCTACAGTAATTTTGTTAACATCTGGGGGTATCGTTGGGGGAGCAGTGGATACATCTGTAGAGATTTCTGATTGTTCTGCGCTAAGACTACTTTCAATATTGTCTTGGGTGTGGGAAGAGCGGCCAACTGCAAGTGGCATAATCATTATTGATAACATTATCACAGCGACGGGGAAATAATATTTTTTGGTAATCATGTCTCTTCCTCCTAAGTTATTTGTAGGGCAATGTCAGCAAGAAAGCGATCAGGTCTTCTATTTTCTGCTCAGAAAGATGGGAGGTGACCCCATGCGCATCGTTTGGATTATCGGTAGTTAGCACTTCGTAAAGAGTTGGGGAGCTGCCGTCATGCATGTATGGTGCGCTGTCATATAAGTACCGCAAAGTGGGTGTATCAAACTCGGGGCCAAGCCACTCTCCAGAACCATCGCCAGTCCCCACATCATGCTGTTGTAGATCGGTGTAAAGAGGCGATGGATGACAGGTGTTGCATCCCGTGTCCGGTGATGAGAATAAAACTTTACCTCGCAGCTCAGCAGGTGAAAGCGCGTGGCTCCGATCCGGAACCGAAAGGCTGTCAATGAATGCGGCTAGTGAATCGAGATTGGTTGAGCGTCCCTGGTTGGGAGTTCCCAAAGTCGGGTGCATATCGCCTGCGATGAGACCGCTGCCGAACTGCTCGAAGCGAATGCTGAATTCACTATCAGCTGATTCATCCCATTCCGCTGACCAGCGCAAGGGATAGGTCTCGATCATGCCCAACAGACTGGTGGTATTGCGTCTGATGAGCGGCTGTTCACCTGGAGGGACTTGGCCTAAGAATTGGATCAGCCACGTGCGACCATCATGTTCCCCTTCAATATGGCAAGTATTGCAGCTGATCCAGGCCGCCTGGGCTAAGTCTGCCCGGGCGCTGCTGTGGAACAGCTTCTTCCCAGTAAGCAATAGGGATGGCAATGGAATGGAAGTTGCTGATATTTCATTGATAACTGTGTAGCTTTGGCTGTCAATCACACTCAGTGTCCCAGCTAACGAGTTGTAAACAAAGGCGGTATTCCCATCCTGGCTGAACACAATCCCCCTGGGATTGTCGCTGACTTTTATGTTGGTAGCGCGAATAGGGAATAAAGGATTGCTGATGTCGATTACAGAGATGTCATTGCTGGCCGAATTGACAACCCACAGCTCAGTATCGTTCTTCGTCAGTGCAGCATCCCAAGGTAATCCCACCGGTCGATCTGTTTCTGGTAATGCTATATGCTCTGAAATCTGGTGACTATTGGTGTCTAAGTTAATGACGGATACTTTTGGGAAAACTGTGCTGTCAAACTGGTTGTTCAAACCCAGCCCGTTGGCCATTGTTTGAGGAAGATAAGCACGTGTACCGGCCTCATTGACGATCATAGCCGGCGCAGGTGCGACGTTTGGCCAGGTCGGAATGGAACTTCCAAAACCGTGAAAGCTGTTTTCTTTCTCGATTAGATCAAAATTCAGAGAATTATTACGTCCCACGGACGATGAGTTCCTGGTTACATTAGGCAAGTAGCTGGTGAACGGTTGGACTGCAAGCCGAGTAACTTCACCACTGAGAAGATGACTCACCAGCAGGGATGTGCCATCAGGTGTAAAGCTGAGACCATAAGGTCTATCTCTCACCGGGTATGAAACCAGGGTTTCATAAGTTTCTATTGAAATGAAACGGATGGAATCTTGCCCCATTTCCGAAACCGCCAAGAGTCTTCCATCAGGAGATATTGCTGCTCCCACCGGTCGATCCCCAACAGCAAGGTCAGTTTTCAATGTTTTGGATTGAAGATCAATTACTGAGATCGTATCTGAGCCATGATTGGTAACAAAAGCCAGATTTTCCTTGACAGCTACAGAGCGAGGATCATCACCTACGGAGAGTTCGACCCACACTGAGAGAGTCTCAGAATTTATCAGGGTAATTGAATCTGAGTCTGGATTGACAACGCACAGAGTATTGCCATCAGGAGATAAAGCCAATATATGGCTGGAGGAGGTGGGGAGATTTGATGGGGATGAATCGGTCGATATTTTCAAGGAATGGGAAAACAGGAGCCCGATGGCCCCAAGCATTACAAAGAGGATGAAATTTACCAGACCCCGCATCGTACCTGCTGCAATGCTTTGAAAGAAGCTTGCTCTTTAATATTATATATCCATAATTCGTCTATTGATCAATAGGTCTCAGTTCTTTTTCATGATTTTGGAGTAGTATGAAGGTGGTTCCATAATCTAACCTGAATTTATTAATGTTTTTTTCTGTGAGTTGAATAGGGTATCATTGTTGGATTGATTATCTGGAGAAAAGGACCAATGGCAAATCCCGAATCGGTAATGCCTGAAGTTGAAGCAAAAAATATTGATTGGAAGACAATCGCGGCTTTTATTGGTGTGGTCATATTAGGTGGCAGCAATGCGGTCGCGGTTCGTTTCAGCAATTTCGAGCTGCCCCCATTTTGGGGGGCTACATTACGATTTGCATCCGCAGCATTAATTTTCTGGATAATCGTACTGGCTAGAGGCATAAAGATACCTCGTGGGCGGACACTGGTAGGTGTCCTGATCTACGGCGCGCTCACAATAGGAATCAGTTATGCTTTTATTTACTGGTCATTGGTGTATTTGCCTGCCAGCCAGGCAATCGTTTTCTTAACGCTGGGCCCTTTGTTCACATTTATATTTGCATGGGCGCATGGACAGGAAGCGTTTCGTTGGCGAAGTTTGGTAGGTGCCATAGTCGCTTTTGCAGGGATCGTTATTGGCCTGGGGGCTGAGGTCGGATCGTCAATCCCACTGGTACCTCTGCTGGCAATCATTGCAGGAGTAGCAATAGGCTCTGAAGGGACTGTGCTCTACAAATCCTATCCAAAAAGTGAGCCTCTGGCTGTCAATGCTGTGGCGTTATCGATCGGTTCCGCAATATTGCTAATAATTTCTTTATTATTTACAGAGACTTGGAGTTTACCCAAAACTCAATCGACCTGGATCGCTTACGGTTACCTCGTGATCGGTGGGTCTGTGATCATGTTTTATTTATTCCTCTACATTCTCCAGCGCTGGACTGCTTCGGCAACATCTTATGTACTGTTACTGGTTCCTTTAGCAACGATTGTGATCGCTTCTTTTTTGTTGGGTGAGGAGGTTACATTTCAGTTTCTGATTGGAAGTGCCATTGTGTTAGTTGGTGTCTGGCTTGGGGCGATTTCGCAAACTAAGGATTGAATTGTCGGAATAGAGGCTTATGATTCAAGAATTTCACCAATCAGTTTTGAGATATTTGAGAGGGTGAGATGAATAATTATGTCTTGCCAGAAGTAAAGGAATCTCAAAGCCTGGACAGATCGTCTGGAGTAGAATTTTCGTCATGGATGGTGAGCTGCACGCTGACTTAGGACGTGCCACTGTGGTTGAACTGCCAATGGAAGAAACTGAACGAAGATGGCAGATGACAACCCCACAATGGCCAATTATGAATGCTGTTATTCATGGTGTCACAAGAGATCAAATGATGGCCCGCCATAAGGCGAATCATCTAAATGTCGCTTATGCACCATCTGCAGGTGAGGCGGATCTGGCATTGGCTGCCAAGGCGGCTATGCTCCATGAGATGGGAATAAAAGTCCATCTTTGTGGAGTCACATATACATAAAGTTAAATATCCTAATACCTGGCATGGATCTCCATCTTAACCAGCAACTCGCACAGCCGTGCCACTGACCGAGACCATGAGCAGGCTGGATGTATTACCCCCTCCTCCGGAGCCGCGATCGATAGTTTCGTAGTCAATGTCAACGCCAACGATCGCATTGGCACCCAGCGCTTTAGCTCTCTCAATAAGTTCACTCATCGCAATATCGCGTGCCGCGCTGATTTCCTGTTCGTACATTCCTGACCGCCCACCGATCAAGTCTCGAATATTTGATGATATATCTTTGAACACGTTTGCACCCAGAATGGCTTCGCCAGCGGCTACGCCGAGATATTTCTGGATAGGTTTTCCGTCAATTGTTGAAGAGGTCGTAAGTATCATTTTTAAACTCTCCGAAAATTCACCCCAATTATTTTTGGACGACCACAGCTGTACCAGACACGGATACCATTAACATTGTCCCGCGAATTGTCTCATAGTCGAGGTCGATACCGATGACGGCATTGGCACCCAGTTCTTGCGCCTTTGCAGTCAAATCTTCCATTGCCAATTCTTTCGCCTGGCGCAGCTTATCTTCGTAGGTTCCAGATCGGCCACCGACGATATCACGGAAACCTGCTGAAATGTCCCGAAAAACGTTGGCTCCCATTATGGCTTGGCCTGCAATCACACCCAGGTATTCATTTATCACATACCCTTCTAAAATATTTGTTGTCGCGTAAAGCATGCTTTCGCTCCTTTCCGATTCTGTTCCAGGATGGCTTACCATAGCTTATCATCGATCAGATGATTTCTTATCCCTGAATGGTTCATTTTAGTTTTTTCTTGCACCATTCAAGTGCTATTCGAATTCAAACCTAATTTGGTTCGGTATTTTCTTAACCTTAAAGCTTCAACAAAGATGAAAAATGAATTTTTCGATTGGTTGATTAGAGATAGTTAGGGTTTACTTTATTGATATATAATTTTTTATTGAGGTATTTATGCGCATTAGAACCCTGATCTTCTTACTATTCTTGTGTTGTATATTTATTGCAGGTTGTAATCCAACAGAAAATACTCCGGGAGTTCCTTCTGATTTCCTCCTTATCTTTGATGCGCATAGTGCCATCTCAAGTGAAAATGCCCCCTCTCAAAATGTGCACATTCAAATCGATGCAGATGGGAGGGCTGAATTCGATCGATACAATACCGATGGAGCAATTGTGTTCGACGAAGAACATATGGTTACATATACCGCCGGACAGGTGTTAGATAATGGCGAATTGATGCTATCCAACAGCCAAATGGAAGCTTTGTGGAACTCAATAGAAGAAATAAATTTCTTCGAGCTTAATGATGATTATCGTATGTCTATGGGTTTTTCTTATGCATTTGTGATGATAGAAGCCAATGGGCGAAGGCATGTTGTTGACAATATTGGGCTCGAATTAGCAGAAATGAAGACTATCGTAGAGCTCATGAATTCATTCCTGCCAGAGAATGCGAGCATAATTTATAGCGAAGGGGTTTCCCCCTAGCGTATTCCTTCTCTAAAAAAATCAAAATCCGCTCAAATTGTTGATCGCGCGGTTTGGGCGAATTCTCAAAAAGATTAAATTGCACCCCCACTGCGATTCGAACGCAGGCTTCTGCCTCCGGAGGGCAGCGCTCTATCCACTGAGCTATGGGGGCTATTTGTCTTCAGATTTTACCATTCTGCGTTTGAGGTGACCAGGGAAATCCAACATCTCGGCAGGGTGAATTTCTACATAAATGTGAAAACGGCTTTTCCCAGGATTCGTCATCGCGTCCTGGGGGATTCTTCTACTGACCCGTTTTCAGTGCAATTACGATGCTGTGAACGAACTGCCCAACAGCTTGCGTGAAATCCGGGACAATTTTCAGAGCAACCTGAGTGCTGTGCTGAATATTGGGACCAGTGGCAAGTGGATCAGAAAGGGGAGTAAATCGTCCGCAAAGCCAATTATGTCTTTTTATATCTATCCAACTTGCATAGTAAATGCTCAGGGATAAATTGATTGTGCTCAACATTTTCGGATAAACTTAAGCAATAATTGCGTTATACGGCATTTAATGCTAATAAATTCTTAGGAGAAAAGAAATGAGCGGAATAACAAAAACCATCCCCCAAAAAGATGGGGTCGAAGCAGTTGAAGCTTTATATTCTGGACGCGTAGGGGAATTTGAATTTCACATGGCCGGCAAACCATCACGCCTAAATGTCGGCGATTACGTTTACACAATCTGGCAAGATATGTTGGTAGGGCGCTGCCAAATTAGCCGTATTGAGTTTGGTGCTGTCAACCCCAAGTCCGGGAAACCCCGCAGCTTAATCTTTGTAGATACTCCTGGGGAAAAGCTCGAAAAGCCATATCCACAAAAAGGCCATCGCGGCACTCGTTATTATGATGGAGAAGGTTGGGGCAGCTAACCAGCCACACATCCAATAATTGCAATTAATAAAGTAGATTTATTCATATTAAGTTATTAAACGCAATCTGCTGCCTCCGGAGGGGAGTGCTCACTCCACTGAGCCAATAAATATGGCCTGCACAGGGATTAAAATTCGGGATTCGTTTCCAGTGCAGTTACGATGCTGTGGACGAACTGGCCGGCAGCTTTTGTTGGATCTGGGGCATCTGCAACTGCTTTGATCAGTGCGGACCCCATGATGACCCCATCAGCTACATTTCCAACTCGGTGGGCTTGTTCTGGGGTTGAGATACCAAATCCAACAGCAATCGGTTTATCTGTGAAACCTCGAACGCGGGCTGCGAATTCTTGTAAATCCTTGGGCAGTTCCTGCCTCGCCCCGGTGATGCCGGTAATTGAAACCAGGTAAACAAATCCGGTTGTTCGGTCAGTCACCAGTTTAATCCGTTCCTCGGGACTGTTGGGAGCTAGCAAAAAATTAATTGCCATACCCCTTTGCCTGCACGTATTTTGGAAATCTGAGGCTTCATCTGGCGGCAGGTCTGGAATGATAAAGCCGTTTGCCTGGGCAGATAAAGCATCGGCAACAAATTGGTCGAGCCCATAGGCCAGGATTGGATTGAAATAACCCATCAAGACCAATGGAATGGTTACTCCACGC
>CALBUI010000020.1 GCA_937968125.1 uncultured Anaerolineales bacterium
CTCAGTGGCTTTATCAGAACTGCGTTTGTTGCGTCATCTGAATTGATAGCGCGTGTCATTTCCACGATCTTCACTATCAAGATCGGTTTTTACTAAGGTTCCTCAATTAGAACCATAACGTATAGAATTTGCTTCCGCTGAAAATGGATTATCCAGCCTCTTCCACTTCCAGCGCGGGCTCTTCCGGCTGCTCCTTCCGGTCGAGCATCTGCATCTTTTGCGCGATCACCTTGGTGAAAACCCTGGTCTCGCCTTCATGCTCGTAGCGGTCAGTCTGCAGCCGCCCAGAAATATAGACCAGGCTGCCTTTGGACAGGTACTCCTGGCAAATCTCTCCCAGGCGCCCCCAGGCATCGACGTTGAACCAATCCGTAGCTTCTTTTGGTTCGCCATCGCTGCCCGTCCAGCGCCGGGTGACCCCCAGGCTGAATTTGGAGACTCTCCTTCCGCTGGGCGTGTAGTTCCCTTCCGGATCCCTCCCTAAATAGCCGATCAATTGGACAAGATTTAATCCTGGCATCGATTCCTCCCTAAGAAATGATAGTTTCGAAATCCCTCAACAAAAGTTTAGCCCAGGATTGCGGAAAGTCAAGCTAGATACCTCTCCACCATTTCCTCTCAGCGTGCTCAGTGCATTCAGCGGATCAGCGGTTCAGGGGTTCAGAAGGTTGCGCGGGCTTAGGATCGCTGGTATCCTTAATGGCAAGTTTCTGAACCGTCCCACGCTTGAAGTTAAGGGGCTAAAAACCTGCTGAGGATACAATTCACCTGATATGTATATTGCCATCGAAGGCGTGATTGGTGTTGGCAAAACCACTCTTGCCCGCCTGCTCCAACCGGCATTTCAAGCCGCTTTGCTGCTCGAAGTTTTCGAGGAAAACCCCTTTCTGTCTGATTTCTACGCCGACCGGGAAAGGTATGCCTTCCAAACCCAGATTTTCTTCCTGTTGAGCCGCTACCACCAGCAGCGCAGAGCTGTTGGCGATCTGCTCGCTGAGCAGGATAGCCTCTTCTCTGACTATAC
Source organism: uncultured Anaerolineales bacterium (assembly GCA_937968125.1). Taxonomy (GTDB): domain Bacteria; phylum Chloroflexota; class Anaerolineae; order Anaerolineales; family UBA4823; genus PFL25. The sequence goes on from CALBUI010000020.1 coordinate 1,025, forward strand.
CTTTGAGAAGGACGCCCTGTTCGCCCGCATCAACCTTGCTGGTGACGAGTTGGAGATGTACTACCGGGTTCACGATGCCCTGGCTGAAAAGATCATTAAACCAGATTTGATCCTGTATTTACGCGCCAGCACCGAAACATTGATGCAGCGCATCGCCTTCCGCGACCGGCCTTATGAGCGCAACATGGAACAGGATTACATCCACCAGCTGAACCTCGCCTATGAAGAGTTCTTCGGGGATCATCACCAGGAAGCCATGGTCTTGCAAATCGAGACGGATGACTTGGATTATGTGCGCAACCCTGAAGCTCTGAAGTTCGTTGAAAACCGCATCCGGCAGACCCTGCGCCTGCCGCCTTTCCAGCAGGAGCTGCCTCTGGGCTCGGGTGCCCAACAATAGGATACTCACATGCGTATTACCCCTGCCATGTTGAACAAGATCGCCCGGGACACTGTCGTCCAGCGCACGCGCCAGGATCACAGCATCTTGGCTATCTACCTGGCCGGCTCGTTATTCAGCGGCGAACCGTTGCTGGGTGGGACCGCGGATATCGACCTGTTCTTCATCCATAATGACGTTGTCAGCCCAGAACGCGAGATTCAACGCCTGACGGACGAAGTACACCTGGACATTGCTCACCATGGTCGCGAGGAATACACCCAGGCTCGCACGCTGCGCCTGCACCCCTGGCTCGGACACAGCATAATTAATTGCAACATTATGCATGATCCGCAACATTTTATGGATTTCACCCAGGCCAGTGTGCGCGGCCAGTTTGACCAGCCTGAGAATGTGCTCTCCAGGGTCCAGGGTCAGGCCGAGCATGCCCGCCAGATCTGGCTCAGTCTCTACGATCGCCAGGGTGAACCCGAGCTGGCCCAGGTTGACAATTATCTGAAGGCTGTTGGCCATTCCGCCAATGCAGTGGCCTGTCTCAACGGCCCCCCCTTGACGGACCGGCGGTTCATGGTTCTTTTCCCCAGCCGGGCAAATGCAGTCAACCGTGCGGGCCTTTATGCTGGCCTGGTGGGATTATTGGGCGGATCCGATGTCGAGGTGGAACAGCTGCGCGATTGGATTATCCTATGGGAAGAGGCTTATCGCGCCGTTCCAGAAGATGTTGTCACCGCCCGTCTCCATCCCTACCGATTTGCTTATTACCGGCGGGCATTTGAGAGCCTGCTGGGCAGCGATTCGCCCCAGGATGTTTTGTGGCCTCTACTGCGCACCTGGCTCAAAGCTGTCAAGCTGCTGCCTGCCGATTCTCCCCAGGTGGATGCATGGGGCGCCGCGTTTAACGAGCTGGGCTTGTACGGCCCAGCCTTCAGGGAGCGGATTATCGCCCTGGATGCGTATCTTGACAACGTGGAAGAATTGCTGGACCAGTGGGGACAGGCGCGCGGCATCGAACGCGAAACGCTCTAGCCTTAGAATCCAATATATATTCTTCAAACTCAATTTTTACAAATTCGCGAAATTCTTTGATCTCAGTAGTTTTGCTATATCCTGACCAAGGCGGGGCCCTTGTGAGCGTCAGGATCCAATTCGTCAGGAACAAGACCTTCTGATGTGATTCCCACAAATGAAAGTAATCGTACGTGGTGCTGGTTGCCCACTCGATTACCCTTTTGCGCGGCTCCTCTTTCTGATAATCTCGATGTAAGACATAAACCCGATGCTCATGATGTCATCCTCGTTTGCTCCGCCTCGGCTCCCATCCTGGTTTACCCAACGCGCCTGTCGCCGTCCTCGGCGACAGGCGGATATTCCTGCAATGATGGTAAGGAAGTGGGCGAATAGCACATTTCCCGTCGGAACCTCTGCACCATCTTGAAAATGACATGCCATAACCTGTACAAGGTGGCACCCTCGGCGCCACTTGATTTTGGCGATTTAATCATGTAAAGTTAATCACAATCTCGAGCACAACCTTATTTGAGCTGAATGAAAGGGGATTACGATTTGAACAAGCACACGCTCGTGAGGGGTCTTCCCTTCTAGTATTTTTCCTCATATTTGGTCTACTTGTATCGGAGCAAAACTCCCAAAAGGTGGAGGCGAAGAACGATGTGTCTGTCGCTTTCGGCCAATATTTACCCATCACCTTCGCCGAGAGCTGCGTCCCACGACCGTTGATTCCACCAAATGACCCGGATAAAGATCTGGCCTTAGAAAACGGAATTAACCAGATCCGGGCTAATCATGGGATGCCCTTGCTAAAACATTCTGATAAGATCGCCCAGGCGGCATTGCGTCACAGCAACGACATGGCACACAATGGCTTTGTTGATACAGTTGGATCGGATGGCTCAGACCCGGGCGATCGGGCAGAGAATGCTTGCTACCATTGGCAGGCATATGGTGAAATCATAGTTGCAGGCCCCCGGACTCCTAATGACGCAATAGCTGCCTGGATGAGCAATCAGGTTTATAAAGACTACATCCTGTCGAATGACTTCACTGAATTTGGCGCCGCCTATTCCTATAATAAAAATACCGATTATAAGCACTACTACACGGTGGACTTTGGATTACGAGACTTTACCTCCAGCTCGACCCAAAAGGGTTACTACTCCTGTACCTATGCCACTCATGATGAGACCGGAGCAATCTGGTTGAATCTCTACAGCATTGGGCCTTGCGACGAATTGATTTCGAGTTTAAGTAGTGGTGGATAATTCCCACCTCAAGCTGGTTTGGTGGCATCCTCGTTCTGACTTTTTGATCCCAATTGTTTCACGTGAAACAGTTAGGCACGATGTTGAGGATCGGCGGCGAAAGTGTTGCGCTGATATATTTCTGCAAGAGGTTGGCTTGATCTTGGTAAGTTTTGCGTATATGGTAAACTCTGGTCTGAACCACGCATTCATCTGAAAGAAAAGGGATTGTTATTTGAAAATATGTTCACTGCTGAGGGGGTCTATAGCTGTTGCCTCTGTTCTTCTGTTCGGCATAATTATATTCGCTGGAGAAACACTAAACGCCGCCGCGAAAGGTGAGGTGCTGGCGTCTTATCGCCAATATTTACCGCTCTCTTTTGGAGAAAAGTGTATTCCCCGGCCATATATCGAGCCGAATGATGCCAATATTGATCTGGCCTTAGAAGATGAAATCAACAATGCCAGGGTAAATAATGGTCTACCCATACTAAAACATTCCGATAAAATTTCTCAGGCTGCTCTGCGCCACAGTACCGATCTGGCCGAGAATAATTTCGTGATCGGTCATACTGGTACAGATGGGTCCGATCCCATACAGCGCTTGAATGAGGCCTGTTATCGGTGGCTGACAATCGGCGAGGTCGTCGCTGGTGGCTTTGACGGCAAGCCTGAAAAGGTAATCGATGCCTGGATGAACAGTCCTGGACATAGGTACAATATATTGTTTACTCAATTTACTGAGCTTGGTTCTGGATATGTGTATAAATCAAGAACC
>CALBUI010000021.1 GCA_937968125.1 uncultured Anaerolineales bacterium
CCAACGCTTTGGCCACATGGCGCTGATGATAATGCCATCTGTGAAGGCTGTCAAACGAGGTCTTAATCCTCCCCTAATGATTTAGGATTTGCGGACTTAGAATTGCCTAAGAATGCTTTTCTTTTACCACAGAGCACACGGAGCACACAGAGTTTTTGTTTCAAAATAACTTCTCTGTGCTCTCTGTGTACTCTGTGGTGATTTGATTTTAGCTGCCGGTGTCCATTGACAATTGATCTCATGCTATAATCGCGAACCATGAATTTTCTGATCACTGGTGCGGCGGGATTTTTAGGTTCGGCACTGGCAAACAGGCTGGCAAGAGAAGGTCACCAGGTGCGGGGGCTCGACGACCTCTCAACTGGCGATCCACAATCGCTTTCCCCAGACGTGCTTTTCACCCGCGGTGACGTAAACGATCGACCCAAGCTGTGGACCCTGCTCCAGGAGGTGGATTGTGTCTACCACATGGCGGCGCGGGTTTTGGTGGCTGAATCGGTGCTCTACCCGCGCGAGTACAGCGCGGTCAACGTGGGTGGGACGGTCAGCTTGATGGAAGCCATGCGGGACGTGGGTGTGCGCCGGGTGGTGTTCGTCTCCTCCGGAGCGGTCTACGGTGACCAGGGGGAGCAACCGCTGGAGGAGGATGCGTCGCCCAACCCGCGTTCTCCTTATGCGGTGTCCAAGCTCAGCGCTGAGTATTACGTGCGCACGATCGGCGATCTGTGGGCGATTGAGACGGTCAGCTTGCGGGTGTTCAACGCTTATGGGCCCGGGCAACATTTACCACCCTCCCATGCGCCGGTAATCCCGAACTTCATCCGCCAGGCGGTGCGCGGTGGTACGCTGGTGGTGCACAGCGATGGGGGGCAGACCCGTGATTACGTCTTTGTCGAAGACGTTGTGAATGCGATGGTGGCCGCCGCAACGGCGCAGAAAGTCAACCGGCAGGTGATCAACGTGGGCAGCGGGGAGGAGACCAGCGTGCGCGATCTGGCTAACATGGTGCTGGAGGCCACCAACAGCGGGGCGGAGATCTTGTTCAATCCGCGTACGGATCCGGGGGTGTCAAGGATGTGCGCTGATCTGAGTCTGGCGAAGGAGAGCCTGGGCTACCGGCCGCGCGTCTCGTTGGAGGAAGGTTTGCGATTGACGCTGGCCCGCGATCCGCGCTTCAGGAATGAAACCACCCGCCCGGTGCGCAGGCCGCCGGGGGATTGAATTTATTTCACGATTTCCCCACCCTATAAAAATACTATCCTCGAAATCTCTTAATGCGGCCAGCCCGCGGTGCTGTCTTTGGGCATCTTGAACCACTCATCGAGGGTTATGGCTGGCGCGCCGTAGAGCGCATTAGCTTCGGAAGAGTCGCCATGCTCACCGGCTACGTCGAGGTAAGCAATCAACTCCGTGACTTCAGCAAGGGATTCGTTGCGGATCAGCTTTGCAATGAGCCGCGCTTGCCACAGCTTCCAGCGCATCACTCTGGCTTCTGGATGGCAGGCGGCCGCGAAACGCTCCATTGCATCGGCCAGGGTTATGGCTTCCGGACCGTACACATACAGCCGCTTCCCGAGCCCCCGGTCGTCGTCGAACGAAGCTGCCACCATTCGCCCGAAGTCGGCTGCAGCAAAGAAGTGCAGCGTTGGCGGATTGTTGCCTTGTACTACGATTGCCCAATTGCCGTTAATAAAATTATGCAGCGTTTCCATCACCCAGGTGGGGCAGAAGATAACATACTGGATGCCGCTGTTCCGTAAGAGTTCCTCGGTACGCATCTTCACGTCGACCCTATCGAACCAGCGATTTTCCTCGCTAAGTGTAGTGCCGGAGACATAGCTGATGCGCTCCAGCTGACCGTTCGCCAGTTCGATGACCTGCTGCATAGCGGCGAATTCCGTTGCTGGTGTCAGGTTGATGTGCACGGCGTCACTCCCCACCAGTGCCGCCCGGATATCGTCTCTGTTCGTCGCCGATCCTTCGGCAATTTCGACAGTGTCGCCAAACATATTATGGGTTTTCTCAACATTGCGGGTGAGAATCCGTACAGTGTGACCTCTTTCAGTCAGGTAGTGCACGACTGGTCGACCCAACATACCTGTCCCACCCATAACCAAAATTCGATTGGACATCCTCTAATCCTTTTTATCCTGCCTCCCAGTGCCACAAAGGATCATATTTGTGGGGGAGGTCAGTGGGCGATGAAGATTCGACTGATACTTCCATAGCTAATGAAAGATAAACAGATAATAGGCAAAATTCTCTAGCAACAACCAATATCGCAATAAAAATGATACCTGGATGTAGGAAAGTCTTATTCTTCCTCGAATGAGTTTACACATGCTTGAATTGCACGTCAAGTGAAGAAAGTCACAGCTGGTAAACACGCGGCAAATCAAATTTGGAGATTCAGATTGAAGGGTCAACCTGAACCTATTTCTGTCTTACCCCATTAGTCAGTATATTCAGGTAAATCCGGATCGTGGTGGTAAAATTCGCTCTATTGTTGAGTTGCATCTTTGAGAAATGAGGCCACCCAATCGTAGCGCAGACCCCCGGGGGATTGATTTTCGTAGATTGGATTTCTTCTTCGATAATTCAAGAACAATCATCGATGGACCAGGTGATCTTGTCCAACACGTTAACAAACGCCACCCCGATGAAGTCGTTGAGGCTGATGTCCTGGTTACCCCCGATTAGAAAACATTTATTCAATGCTTCTTAACAATCTTATAAGAAGAACCATCCGCCTTTCAGCGAACGGCCAAAAACCTACTATGCAATAATTTCTCTGCCAGCCGCTTGGTTCTGTTGTGCAACCCCCCTTTTTGTCTAAACACCGAGGTGAATTGTTATTTAATGGCAAGGTCTTGCAGAAAGGTAGTATTTATTCATAGATATGAGAACGGGTGCAGATCACGAAAGGCTACGGAAAAATCATTCCGGGGCCTTTTTCATTAGGTTATTATGATAAAAAGGTGTGAATCATAAAGACGTAATCTTATGGGCTATAACATGGACCTCCATAGGGAGGAGATGGCATATCCAAGATTGGTGGAACATTTTCAACAAATCTTTGTCTGAATGTATTATTCAAGGTATCTAGATGCCATAATACATAATTTTCAGCGGTTGTAGTATTGCAACTTATCCCAACGTTCAAAAATCCTGTCATCCAGCTCTCGTTTAACCAATACTGAACACCGTATGAGCCAAGATTGCTAATGTCATAAGTCTGATCACATCCACGAGGGTCATCCGGATTCGGAAATGCTATGCAGCCATTTGTATGACCACCTCCGCCATCTGCATGCCGCACTTCATGAGCTATGTAGGCAATGGTGCTCGATATTCCCCGCCATTTTCTTTTGGATTCTCTCGTAGAATCGGATTGCCTTGAAGAAGACACATATTTCCCACCATCAATCAAATCACAACAATATAACTGGCCTGGTTCTGTTTTAATGTTTATCCCTGCGATATTTGATTTCATCCAATCATACAGGCTCATTGAAGTCCAAGGTAAATGGTCTGGAGTTTCTGGGTCCATGTAATATATTGTTCTCAAGGCGTGCAATTGAATAAGTTCATCTGTGAATTGTGCAATAGGTAAAGCCGAAATAGGTTCTGTACAAGGAAATTCCTCAACGACAACATCATCTATCCTGATAGTGAAATCACTAGTTATTTGAGAGTAAGCCGGATCGTTCGTCGGACAAACTTCTAAGAACTGGTTTATAGTGTATATATTCGTTTGCAAGGATACTGGGTAACGATATTCATCAATGAGAGTCCCCACGTCATCTCTCAATGTCGCAGTATCGCTTGTGTTATTCCAAATCGCTGAACCACTGCCATAATTAAAACCACACCATTCAGGGTGATTCTCATTTGTATAAATCCGACAAATCTGATCAGGATAGATTTCGATACCTGGGAAATGATAAACATGGCTTCCCTCATCGGTTAAAGTCCAGCCACTCATTGTAATAGGCATAGAATCATCATTCCGAATCTCGACATACTCATTCGGTTCACCGCTACCCTCACCAGCATAGAAAATATCAATTATGTTGATATTCCCACTTACCGCTGGTGGAGCAGTCGTGAAATCCCAGACTGGGCCGGAAGCAGGTAACCCGTGTTCATCCGTGGTGATAATCTGCCAGAAATATTGGGTACCAAGAGAGAGTATTCCTGGATCGTAGCTTGTGTTGGATTGATCATCAGAGATAAGCACATCAGGTGTGTTATCGTTGGCTTCGAAATACACATCGAAAGTTATATTATCTCCATCAGGATCTTGCCCAATCCAACTAAGATCGACTTCAAAGTGCTGATCAAAAGATCCATCCGCAGGAGTTGGGTTTGATGGTTCATCAGGAGGATTATTAGGAGGCTCAGTCGTCGCGGGTGGCTCAGTTGTGGCGGGTGGCTCAGTTGTGGCAGGTGGCTCCGTAGTTGCTGGCGGCTCTGTAGTAGCAGGAGGTTCGGTTGTGGTTGGTGGCTCCGTCGTGGCAGGGGGCTCAGTTGTGGGTGGTTCTGTAGTTGATGGAGGGGGAGTGGTAGGCGATGGAGATTCAGCTGTACCATCTACAACTATTGGAAGATAAATAGTCAATTGGCTCAATGCTCTAGCATTTCCACCTGATAGAACCAAAATGACAATAATTATGACAATACTAGCTCTCGGGAGATTTCTTTTCTTCATTTATTTCACCCCTTTTTAGGTTGATGAAAGCCAAAAGTAACTCATATATACAATACATGACATTTTTTATAAAATCAAGAGACGTGCTATCCATTCATCGAGAAAAGCTCACTTGAAATACAAACCGACCTACAACTATACAGAATCACAAGGAAAAATATAGGTCGGAATGAAACTAGATGATGTTAACGGAGAGCGAAGTGCTTGTTAGCGAAATTCTTTACTCTTAATGCACTTTCCCATCGTACACGTCTAATATGTCATAATCGCCTGAGGCTGGTAATCCAACTCCAGAACCATTCCCGCGGAGGCTCCCGTAATCACCGGTTCCTCCAACGATATTCCATTTGAAGTTCGTGAAACCCGCATTGTCGAACTTCACTTGCAACTTCACCAGGAAAGTCCCTGACCCATCGTCGCAAATAAACTCCTTGACAACTTGAAGATTCTTTCCAGATTGGCCTTTAATGGATTGGTCAATCGTCGCCCCAGAACCACAAATAAGCCCATCACTTACTGCTGGTCCTGAAGCTAAAAAATTGCCAGGGGCTGTTATATATTCATCTGCTTCTATCATCACATCTACTGGGGGTGATGCAGCTGCCACTGGCAATACTGCCAGGATTAGAACCAAGATCATCATTGTTATCAGCATCATGCTTAGCTTGCGCATATTTCCCTCCGAGATTATTGTTGATATATTTTCAATTATCGAAAAAATAGTTGTGACTTTTGTTCTTCTTTGATAGTTCAAGATTGAATCAATTGAAATCGCCACCTCCTTCTGCTTGCTACGTAACCCCACCAAATGTAGCTAGGGGCGAAAAACTTAATATTTCGATAACCCACCATAAACAAAGTATAAATGAAAAATTTCACAAAATCAAATTAATGCTGCTCATATTCCCTGGGAATACAATCTGAATCGGGGAACAGGTAGCAAAAGATTGATTTTCGCCAAATAATAAACCTAAAGTATGATGAATCGATGCCATCAGCTCACTAAAATAATCTTTGTTCCCCTATGCTTCGATTAATCTTCTATCAGTTCAAGGAATCATCTCACCCAGCCCAATCTTTCTGATCAGGTTCAATCAAGGCAATATCTCGCGCCATTTCTTCAAACGCATCGGCTAACCGATCATAATAGGATCAATAATCTCGACTCTCGCACACCATGTTATTCGCTGTTCTTAAAAAAACCTTCGCCAACCGTACTGTCCCGTATCCAATTAGCAGTATCCCTACGGTTAGGTTCAATATTCTAATGACCGTTATGGGGATTGCTCCTCCAATCAATGAAAACAGGATCACAGATGTTCCCAAGAATATTAACGTTGCCGAACCGGTAGCCAGTCCAAAGATTAACAATTCTTGTTTTGTATAGTTGTATTCGACAGCCTTTGCTGCAAACAGGCTGGTGAAGAAGACGATGGTCATCGGGCTAGAAATTGTGAGAAAAAAGACTGATGTGAAACTTGTTAGAAGATTAGAAGAGATCGTAGCTACATCAGTTGAAATATCAAAACTGAGCACATCTTTGATGATTATTCCTCCAAATATGATGAGAACGATTGAACTTATGATGCCAAAGATTTTCTTAACCTTTTTTCTTTCAAGCAATTTTCCAATGCCTAAGATTGCCAGCGTTATGTAGAAGTAATCAACTATTGTTACCGCTAAAACCGCAATAAGACCGTCAAGTATTGTTCTTTGTAATGTGAGATTAATTATGAAAAAGAAAACCGGACCTATTGCCAGCTGAAGTATTAATCCTGTAATTAACCCGTTTTTGACTATCTTCATTATGTTTCCGATAATTTTAATCCCAGCATTTGGCAATCTGATTTTTACTAACCAACTGGTCGAGAACCGAACAAATTAATCTGCAAAATCAACTATTTGAATAGTTTCTCCCATACCTGTTTCCCGTCAAAAAAACACTTGTTAGCTAAATGTAAGATGCCTTGTTAGATTCACAATTGCATTATGTTCTTTTCCATATACGATTGCAGCATTCAAGCCAACAATTACCTGAACGGTTGTTATAGATACAAAAATCTATTAGTTCCATAGATTGTCCTCCTAACCCTTGATATTCCATGTGTCAGTTTATACATTCTCAAATTGCGAGTCAAGCCAAAATATGAAAAGGCCTCGGAAAGAGAAGCGGCCCCAGATAGGCAATCTAAGGCCTAGTTTTAAGTGGGCAACTCGTTTCCCCCACTCAATGGATGCCTGTAATTATTTTGGCATACATGTCAATATCCCCGATATACTTGAATTGAAGTGGTAAAATTCGCTCTATTATTGAGCTGCACCTTATAGGAATGAAATCACCCGCCCGGTGCCAGACCGCCGGGGGATTGATTGAAGAGTCCCACCAAGTCTCCCATCTATAACCCTATGCCGAAAAACCCCCGTCTTTCACGTACCTTTTTTAACCGTAACACGACCCAGGTGGCTAGAGATTTGTTGGGCATGCGCCTGATAAAACTGGAAGATGGGGTCAGGATCGGGGGAATAATTACCGAATCTGAAGCCTATCGTGGCGAAGAGGACCAGGGCTGCCATGCCAAGGCGGGACGCACGCCGCGCACGCAGGTCATGTTTGGCCCGCCCGGATATGCCTATGTCTATTTCACTTATGGGAATCATTGGATGCTGAACTTCGTCTGCCAGGAGGAAGGCTATCCGGCAGCAGTGCTCATCAGGGCCATTTTACCAACGGAAGGCGTCGAAATTATCGCCTCCCGGCGAGGATCACAACCGCGCAAACAATGGACAGATGGGCCGGGCAAGATTTGCCAGGCGCTGGCGATTGATGGTAGCTATTATGGGCATGATTTGTGCGCTCCAGAGGCGCAGATCTTCGTTGAAAAGAGTGATCCAATTCCAGATCAGAGCGTTACTACCGGGCCTCGAGTGGGTTTTAATAATGTACCTGAACCGTGGTTGAGTATGCCGTGGAGGTTTCGGGTGCGGTCAGATGATTTACCACAGAGTACGCAGAGAACACAGAGAAGAACATAAATGATTAAGAAGATATCACCACAGAGTTCACAGATATAATAAATGGAGGAAATCAATCGGATTACAGAAAAGATAATTGGTGCGGCGATTGAGGTTCATCGGGAATTGGGGCCGGGTTTGTTGGAATCAGCCTATGAAACCTGTCTGAGTTTTGAATTGGCTGAAAGAGGACTGGGAGTCGACAGGCAGAAACCGCTTCCAATCGTTTACAAAGGCATTCGCCTGGATGCTGGATATCGACTGGATTTACTGGTAGAAGAAAATGTTGTCGTTGAGATAAAGGCCGTGGAAGAGTTAGCCCCAATTCACCAAGCTCAACTGCTTTCATATTTAAAACTTTCTGGATGCAAAATAGGCCTCTTGATTAACTTCAATGTTCCGGTACTTAAGAATGGTATAAAGCGGATCATAAACACATAAAAAATCTCTGTGCTCTCCGCGTTCTCTGCGGTTAAATTCTTAACAATATATGGAGGAGAAATGGATTTGCTGAGTGGAAAGACAGCCTTGATTTTTGGACTGGCCAACAAGCGCTCCATCGCCTGGGGGATCACACAGGCGTTTCACGAGCAAGGGGCAAAGATTGGCATTAGTTATGCAGGAGAGGTGCTTGAGCGGCGAGTACGACCGCTGGCCGAATCGATCGGCTGCACATTTGTCGAAGAGTGTGATGTAAGCGAGGATGAACACATCGAGCGCGTGACCAAACGGGCAGTCGAGGAATTTGGGGAGATCGACATCCTGGTGCATGCGATCGGTTTTGCTAACCGGGACGAGCTGACCGGTCCGTATTACAACACCAGCCGGGAGGGCTTTCGCCTGGCGATGGATATCAGCGTGTATTC
>CALBUI010000022.1 GCA_937968125.1 uncultured Anaerolineales bacterium
TTGCCATACCGTGACCTATACCCGGCAAGAAACGACCTGGGTAAAGCCGGGCTAAGGTGGCAATTTCCATCGCTGCAAAAACCGGATTACGGACCACCGCTGGCATAATGCCCAATCCTACTGAAATTGTTTCTGTATTGGCTAAGGCGGCTGCAGCGGACGCGATCCCACTCCCATAAAAACAATCTTCTACGACCCAAAGTTCGTTGAACCCATATTCTTCAGCCTTTTTTGCGAATAATGGTAGGCTTTCTGGAGCGTATTCACGTCGAAACATTATCCCTAAGTTATGTCTGTCCCTACTGTTCATAATTTGAATCCTTAAATTCAAGTTACTTGTGTAAACTTGATGGTGAAAGAGAAGTAAGCTGAGATAGGAAAAGTCTTCCTTAAACCTCTAAGATCAAAAGAGACCTTTTTAGTTGAATCTACGGTCATAATAAGGCAGGTTATTGCAGCAGATTTCAATCCCTGCCAGTCAACCAAGGATAATCAGGTATCTGGCTGCATTCGTTCTTCAGCTGCGATAAGAGCCCTTTGCATTAAGTCTTCAAGATTGGGATCACTAATCTCTTCTATTCGACGCAGCTTTACATGTCGGTGGACTTTTCCCTTGCCCTCCATTAAGTCATGCGGGTCCTCCAATGAAGCGCCGTTGACGATTCCCAGGTTGACTTGCTGGCGGTGTGGGGTGATGACAAATACCAAGTCTTTCTGCGCTTCGGGTAGGAAATCCACAGAAGTTTGTCTTCACGAAGAGATTTCAATGCACCTGGCAGTTCTTGTGCCAGTTCAGCACTGTCTTTTACGAACAAGTGGACAAAATCGTACTGATCCTTCGATTTCGTCTCCAGCTCAACACCCTCGGGAAGGGGTTCCAGCTCTTCCAAGTATCCCTGAGGGGGATTGATGACCACCAACCGGGAACCAGCCTTGACTTTCAGTTTCTTGGCAAGTGAACTGGCTGTCATTTATATACTTCCTGTTCAATATTAAGTAAATCAACTTGATAATCTAATTAATGATCTCAAGCGTCACCGGGATAATGCTCTCGCGACCGTCACGCAGGATGGTGAAGTCGAGCTGGTCTCCAGCTTTGCCCTCATAAGTGACCAGCACGCTGAGCTGTTCGGCATTTTCCACTGGCTCTCCATCAACAGCTGTGATGACATCGCCTCCGGCCGGGAATTCGACCGAGCCAATGACAACTGTTCGCTGGCTGCCAAGCAAGCCAGCTTTGTCTGCCGGGCTGCCAGGTAAAACATCAACCAAGGCCACCCCCGTATCCGGTAGTTCGAGCAGCTCACGAATGCCCTCGGGCAAGATACTGACTGAACGGATGCTGGCTCCGAGGGAAGGTCGTGTATTACGGATGTCGCTGAGTCCACCCAGTTCCAGGTTGGATAAAGCTTCAATCAAAAGGTTGCTGGGTACTGCAAAACCAACCCCAGCAGAGGAACGGCCATCTGGATTGATGATCGAGGTATTGACCCCAATCAGCTCGCCCTTTGAATTCAACAGCGGTCCACCGGAATTTCCTGGATTGATGGCGGCGTCGGTCTGGATCATGGGGATAGTGATCTGGCCGACGGAGGGGACAAATCTACCAATTGCCGAAACAATACCAGTTGTCACCGTGAATTCAAGTCCGAAAGGATTCCCGATGGCGATCACCTTCTGTCCAACCTGGACCGCGTCTGAGTTTGCTACCGATAGCGCGGTCACAGCGGGAAAAGACTTGGTCGAATCTAAAGGGGTTAATAATGCCAGGTCGAAGGATGGATTGGCGCCGATCACCTTGACTGGAACGGGCTCATCGCTGTACTCAGGAAAAATCGCCTCTATGGAGGCTCCATCTTGAAAATTAGTAGTGCCCGGTACTAAACTACCTTGTACGACATGGAAATTTGACACCAGGTAGCTCGATCCGGAGGTCTTCGGGTTGATTAAAAAACCACTGCCAGCGCTTTGCTGCATAGGGATTTCTTCGTCCAGGAATGGCAGCAAATCTCTGAAATCCTGCGGAAGCTGATCCTCAGGAACATTCGCAAAGGGACGCATTGGCTCCCCCTGAATGGTGACGTTGATGGCGACTACACTTGGACCGAAGGAATTCACCACTTCGATTGTGTTTTGCTCGTTTGCTAAGAAGGATGTCGACTCGTCGAAAGGATGAATTATCTCAGGATCAGTTTCAGGTTGAACTGCCGAAAAGGTATTATCATCGCAGGCTGAGAGAATCAATAGAAAAACAATCAAGACTATGAATAATGGTGTTCGAACGATAGAAGATATTCCTGGTTTGATTTTCATATATATATTGATGGGGTTAGCCAGGAATTGATTACTTTCTATTTAAGATGAAATTTTTTCCTGGCATCTCTGATCATACCACCCGGTTTTAATCAAAGCAGAAATCATTTGGTCACGAGTCTTCAGATAAGGTTTATGATGTAAAAAGATGTCGACTCTTTAGTAGGCCGTTTTATGCAATCGGAAAAACGTAATCGATTTCTCAATTCGGATTCCAAGGAGGGATTGAAAGTTCATGCAATATAATACTTCACATTCAAATATGGAGAAAATATGATGAATCGTTATCAGGCATTCATGCAGCGCCTGCAAAATGGCGACACAATCCTGATCGATGGGGCGACCGGTACGGAAATTGAACGACGTGGGGTTCCCATGGTGGATAACGCCTGGAATGGGGGCGGTGCCTTGACACACCCCGAGATCGTGCGGCAGGTCCACGAGGACTATATTCGTTTGGGCGCGCAAGTTGTTATCACGAATACCTTCTCGACCTCACGCCATGTCCTGCGAGACGCGGGTCTTGAGGAGCATTTCGAAATGCTCAACCGGCGTGGGGTCGAACTGGCGAAAGAGGCGCGCTGCAACATGGCGGCACCAAATATCCTGGTAGCAGGTGGGATTACCCATCTATCTTTCACCCGGCGGATTCCACCACATGAGGAACTTCGAGCAAATATCGAAGAGCAAGCCGCGATTATGGCAGCTGCCGGAGCCGATTTGATCATGCTGGAGATGATGTCAGATGTAGAGCGCACGCTCATTATGATCGACGCGGCGCAAAAGACCGGCCTTCCGGTATGGGTCGGCTTCAGCTGCGATCTGGATGAGGATGGCGTCCCGCACTTATTGAATGGTCCCACACTAGTGGAGGGCATCGAAGCGATAAAAGATCAAGACGTGCTACTGGTTTTCATCATGCACACCGAAGTTGAATATATCCAGGCTTGCTTGGAGGTTTTGCAGGCCAATTGGATGGGGCCAGTTGGCGTTTACGCCCATTCCGGGAAATTTGTGGCCCCGAACTGGGTATTCGATGACACAATCTCACCAGAGGATTATGGATCAGCGGCAAAAACTTGGGTTGAAGGCGGGGTGCAGGTCATTGGAGGATGCTGTGGGATCGGCGTGGAGCATATCACCGTACTCAAAGAGGTTGTCGAGGTGTAGATACCTCCCCTACCTGGACTGACGAGCAAAGATTCATTAATTGCTTTTAGGTTCTAATCCTGGGATTACAACAACAGGTTCTTGTAATTCAGGAGCGTCCTCATCCAAATCTTCGATTCGACGTGCGTACCAACCAATTCCCGGCAAAGCAGTCACGCCGTGGGCAAAGATGCTGAGCAGGACGGTAGCTGCTACAGCATGCACAATGGTGATTTCGAAACTCAAACTCACTTCGCCTTCTAAGAATATCAGGCCCAACACGATTGAGGCCAGCCCGCGCGGGCCGAACCACCCCATGAAGATCACCGAAGCAGATGAGAGACGAGTCCGGATCATAGCCACCGCTACGGGCAGCATTCGCACGACGGTCAAGCTTAGAATAGCGAACAGGAGGGTGGCACGGTTAAATTGGGGGAGCAGTTTCGCTGCGATCATGCCGAAGATGAAGAAGACAAAGTAATTCAAAAGCTGCCCCCAGGCTTCGCTGAACTCGCTGGTGTGGAATTTCGCATCCTCAAAACCACGTTTGACCATCAAACCGCCAGTGAAGGCGGCGATGAACCCATTTCCTCCGAGAAAGACGGCCCCGCCGTAGGATATTAGAGCCAGCGCGAGCAATCCCAACTGCTGGATGGATTCATCGATCCAGCCACGATTGCCCGCTTCCCCGATCAACCAGCCGCCCAACCAGCCAGTGATGATCCCGATCAGCAAGCCGAAAAAAATTTGTTCGACAGTGTAGATCAGCCAATCGCCTGGTACGAATGGATCCGTTGCGGCCGCTAATCCGAGGAAGAGGGTGAACAGCGGCATGGCCAGGCCATCGTTGAGACCTGCCTCCACGTTAAGTGCCTGGCGGATGCGTTCTGGTACCAGATTGCTTTTGACCACCACCTGGCCCAGGCTGGCATCGGTGGGAGCCAGGATTAGAGCCAGTAAAGCCGCCTCCCAGATGGGAAACCCAGGAAATACGAGCATGGCCGTGACCGTTCCTGCCAGGATGGTCAAGGGCATACCGATTCCCAGCAATTGCTCCGGAATTACAGTCTCTTTGAGCAATTTCCGCAGGTCGATGCGGGTGGCATCTGTAAAAAGAAGGAGGGCAAGGGTCAATTCGGCGATCAGCAGAATCGTGTCATTGTTCAGTTCAAACTCGGCTAACCTGGGCAAGATGAGGTAGACACCCATTCCAGCCACCGTAAAGATGATCGGGGCGGTCAGGATAGTCTTTTCAATGCGCTTTGAGACCAGGGTAAAGAAGAATATCAGGATTAGAAATATTGCGATGGGACCCATAAGCATCGGTCCTGTTCAACTAAATTTTCTAGGGTCTAGGAAAAAACTAATTTGCTCAAAGCTTTACTCAACTAAAAATGCATTATATCATTCCAACGCCGACAGGATCCCATGCTTGGAATAATCCTTACTACAAAAGATCTTTTACCTGAATACGATAGCTTTAGTCTGTGTCGAACTCCACGATTGGGGAAATGCGTCAATTAAATCTTAACACTATCCACGCTTTGATGACCGTCAAAAAAGAGGGTGATGCTATGATTTCATTAGGATGCTGATCACGGATTTTCTGGTGAATTGTCCCCTCTGGATTTGAATCATCATGACTTTGAGATATAAGATATATTGGATACAATTTATAGTATAATTACTTCAATATTGTAACGAAATCCCTCAAGATATACGCGGGGTACAAAACTTAGAGGTTAGCCAGCACCCTGTACCAATTTTGTACGCTTCAAACATCACTGATTCGTAGTATCGATGCATACTCGAGCGTAGCAACCCACTTCCTTGGTTGTAGAATTGGTAAACCAGTGGATGAACGTAGGGGTACCACTTCAATGAATTTTCCACACGACCGCGGCTTTGCAGTTTCTACTGTTCACATACCAATCTGCCTTTCGTTAATCTTCCCGACGAGGCATATTGAGGAGGTGCCTGTTCTAGAGATTTCAGCGAAGTGTTAGTCAATCCTCCATACATCAGTTTTAGAATCATAAAGGAGCAATGTTCAAAATGAATACAAAGTTTCGAGTCACGTTGTTAATTGTTGTTGTTTTATTGGCCATTCCAATCGTCGCGCTTGCGCACGGAGATGAGGACCCCTTATCTTTGCAATCAGCTGAGTTCTCCTCTGTCGCGCAAAATGCCGCTGAGAAAAGCAATGCTCCCCGTTCGTTTACACCTTGTGTACAGGGATACGCAGGGGAATTCCCCTGCCATAATGTCGACCTCTTGAGTTATGTATCGTCGTCTGATTTGGGGGCATCATTCGTCAATGATATGTGGGGATGGACCGATCCCGAAACCGGCAATGATTATGCCCTGGTAGGTGCCGCTGAGGGCCTGGTCATAGTCGACATTACGGATCCAAAAAGGCCCGTTGTGCTGGGGATATTGCCCACAGCTTCGACTCAAGGTGGCGAGTTCTGGCGCGACGTCAAGGTTTACGCCGATCATGCATTTGTCGTAGCTGAGTACGATGACCATGGTATGCAGGTGCTCGACCTGACTCAGGTACGCGATGTGGATCTTTCCGGTGGCCCGGTTGTCTTTCCCGAGGCAGCCTACTACGAGGGCATTCACCATGCGCATAACATTGCCATCAACGAAGATTCAGGATACGCCTACATCGTGGGGAGTGATAGTGACACGATCTCCTGTGGTAATGGACTACATATGGTCGATATCTCCGATCCGACAAATCCGACTTTCGCCGGCTGCTTTGACGACCACGGTTACACCCACGATACCCAATGCGTCATCTATCAAGGTCCCGATGCCGATTACCATGGTCGTGAGGTGTGCTTCAGCTCGAACGCCACCTTCGATGGCACGCCATTCACGAACACGCTATCGATCGTCGATGTAACCGACAAGACGAATCCGGTTGGTATTGCCAATATTGAGTACCCTGGGGGACAAGATGGCTACAGTCATCAAGGATGGCTTACCCCCGATCAAGCCTACTTCCTGCATGGCGACGAGTTGGATGAATTTTTCTTCGGCGTCAACACCCGCACTCGTGTCTGGGATGTGAATGATCTCGATAATCCGGCAGTAATCGGCATCTTCGACAACGACACCACCTCTATCGATCACAATATATATATTCAGGGTCGCTATGCGTTCGTGTCCAACTACACGTCGGGGCTTCGTGTTTATGACACTAGGAATGTTGCCGCTGGTGAGCTCTCCGAAGTTGCTTACTTCGATGTGTATCCGGAGAATGACAACGCTTCTTTCGAAGGCGGTACCTGGAGCAATTACCCATTCTTTGCCCAGAAGGGAGTTGTAGCGGTTACAAGCATGGACCGGGGCTTGTTTATTCTCCAACCTCGAATTGGTAGGTCTGGCAACTAATTTGAACGTGGAAGTGATTCAACTGCTCATTGGAATGACCTGACGCCACGCTGAACTTGTAAATCGGTTTGGCGTTGCGACAGCAACCCGAATCAATCTAGCCTGAATGCGCCGAGCACTATTAGCTGTGTTTGGCGCATTCCTAATTAAAGCATTGGTATTGCCAGGAGAATTACTTCTTGAAATTTTGTGCTTTTCGGGTCTGAAACGAGTTGGTTAACGAGATTTGAGACTTCGGGATTTGAAAACAGGCGCCAGCCACAAAGATAAGGTCGAGATAATCACCACCACAACCGCGACGATAAATCCCGTTGTGTAAATGTTTTGTTGATCGTAAATGAAACCCGCCAGCCAGGGAAGAACTGCTGCGCCCACCCCAAACGCGGCGCCAACCGCCCCGTTGATCGCACCGAGTGCATCTCCGGGGAATAAGTCGCTGGCCACGGCCGTCACCAGGGAAGAGCGCGACCCTTCTCCAATTCCTAATAGGACAGCATAAACAAACACCCAATATAATCCCCCAGGCACACGCAGCGCATCAATGATGAAAAACGCGCTGATCAGGCTCAGGGAGCCGAATAAATAAACCAACCGGCGATCGATCCGGTCGGAAAGTGCCCCGAGGAAGATGAATGCCAGCGCGGTGACCGCCCCTGAGAAGCCGATGGCGATGGCTGCGTAGGAACTCCTAAAGCCTGCATCGACCAGGATAGCCAGCTGGTGCACGCTGAGCAATCGAACCGGTCCGATGGCGCCCATGGCGGCCAGCATCAGCAGCCAGAAAGCCGGAGTCCGAACCGCCGCGGACATCCTCCAATTCTCTGCTGGATGGGAGGAGTCCGTTGGAGTGATTACATTCGGTTTTCCATCCGGGTAGAGTCCCTTGTCGGCGGGATTTAGGCGGAGCAGAAAGACGATGAACGGTATTATAGCAAAAGTCAACCCGGCTAGCACGATGTATGCTATGCGCCAGCTAGAAGCGCTCACCACACCTTCGATGCCCGGGATGATCAGAAGCGAACCAATCCCTGTGCCGGCAAAGGCGATCCCAATTGCCAGGCCTCTGCGGCTGACAAACCAGCGGGAGATAAGGGCTGCCACCGGACCCAGGCCAAGGATAGTGATGCCTAAGCCAGCCAGGCCGCCATAGGTCAAGGCTAACTGGTACAAGTCCTGGATTTGGCTGCTCAACAGGAGGCCGATAGTCAGAACAGCTGCCCCAACCCCGAAGGTTCGGCGAGCACCCCACTTATCGAGCCCTATCCCGGCCAAGGTCGAGGTGGCCGCGAACACGATCATGCCGACCGAGAATATCAGCGCCGTATCTGCCCGCAGCCAGCCATATTCATCGATTAAGGCGACAAAGAAAACCGTAAATGAGAGCCGTACGCCAAAGACAACGGTCAATATCAGGAAACTAACCGCGACGATGACCCAGCCGTAGAACCAACCGCGAGAAGAGGTGACGGGATATTTTAACTGCGGCATTTAAGTGGTCGGTGGAAAGTCTCTAGAAAATTGTAAACAATTATGAACAACATCGATTATGAAAAACTCTCTCAACATGCATTCTCTTTTGATAATTGGAGATTGCTTCGAGACAAAGAACGCCTCTCGCAATGACAAATTTATTAGTTTCTTTTGACGTGTTACTTAGCAATACCTCTTTTATGTTGATTTTTGGCCCTCGTCTGCCTGGGTGGAGGGGAAGAGATCATCAAATGGCGCCTGGTCCCGCTTATAAACCATAATCGTGCGTTTAAACCTAATCACTACTGCCCCCTCTTGATTGAGACCCTGCGTTTCCACTTTTACGATACCAACATTCGGGCGCGATTTGGATTCACGCACCTCCAGCACCCGCGTCTTGGCGTACAGGGTATCCCCGATGAACAAAGGATGGGGCAGGCGCACCTCGTCCCAACCCAGGTTGGCGAAGACATTCTGGCTGATATCGCTGACGGATAAACCGGTTACGATCGACAGGGTGAGGGTGCTGTTCACCAGGCGGCGACCAAAATCGGTCCTGGCACCATATTCCTGGTTGAAGTGCAGCTGGTTGGGATTCATGGAAAGCAGGGTAAACCAAGTGTTGTCGCTTTCAGAGATGGTGCGACCCAGCAGATGCTGGTAGACATCCCCCACTTCAAAATCTTCGTAAAAGCGGCCTTTCCAGCCGGTTGTGACGGTCATCAGAATAACCTCCTTTTAGATTGCTCCTGTTCGTTCCAGCTTGGCGATCTCGGCTCCCGATTTGCCCAGCAGTTCACCAAAGATTTTTTGGTTGTGTTCCCCTAAGGCTGGTGAGGGTGAGAAAGTGTCAGAATAAGTCTCGGACAATTTGACCGGATTGCCGGGCATGCGCACCCGCTCACCGTTAGGGTAATCCACTTCGATCACCATGTCCCGGGCTGCCACCTGGGGCTCGACGAATGCCCCGGCGAAATCGTTGACAGGGCCCGAAGGGATGCCAGCAGCACGCATCTTTCCCAGCCAGTACTTTTTACTGCGGGTGTCCAAGATGCGACCGATTTCCTGATCGATCTGGGCTCGATTTTTTAACCGCCCGGCGCGAACGCGGTTCTCTTCGGTATCCAGTTCAGGAAGATCTAGGATATCGATTAGTTTGCGCCAGAACTCATCGGTCACTACCGCCAGAACGATGTAGCCATCCTGGCAGGGATAGACATCATAAGGCACATGGGTGATATGTGCATTTCCAACACGCTTGGGATTCTCTTTTGACAGGAAATAAGTTGTCGCCGCGTAATTTAAAGTGCTGATTTGGGCGTCCAGCATTGATATGTCAACATGCTGCCCGCGGCCGGTCTGGACCCGTGCAACCAATGCGGCTAATATCCCGGTGACGCCCATCAAGCTGCCGTACATATCTGAGATGGGGATACCGGCCCGAGTGGGAGGACCTTCAGGCTGGCCGGTAATGCTCATCGTGCCGCTCATGGCCTGGGCGACCATATCATAGGAGGGGAGGTTGGCATCCGGTCCCGTCTCGCCGAAGCCGGAAATGCTGCAGGTGATAATACATGGGTTGATCTCGACCAGATGCTGGTGGTCGATCTTGAGCCGTTCGACAACACCTACCCTGAAGTTGTTCAGCACGATATCGGATACCCGCACCAAATCGTAGAAGAGCGCTAATCCCTGTTCCGATTTCAAGTTAATGGTGACGCTCATTTTATTGCGGTTTAGGCTGAGGAAATAGGGACCCATGCCACCCACACTGAATTTGGGATCGTCGGCCATCAACCCACGCGTCATCTCACCTCGTCCAGGCGGTTCGACCTTGATCGTCTCCGCGCCCAGGTCGGCCAAGAGCATGCCTGCATACGGACCGCTGACCATGTGGGTCAATTCAAGCATGCGCATCCCGGAGAGAGCATTCATGTCACAGGTCCTTCACCAGCGCGAGGCTGGATTTCATTTCACTTGCAGCAATATTCATCATTTGCAGCTCCTCAATAGGATTTGGGCAATCCCAATACATTATGGCCGAGATAGCTCAAGATCAGGTTGTTGGTCACCGGGGCAACTTTGTACAAACGGCTCTCGCGAAACTTGCGCTCAATATCGTATTCAACAGCCATGCCGTAGCCCCCATAAGTATCCATGCACATGTTCGCCGCATTCCAGGAGGCTTCGGAGGCCAGGTATTTGGCCATGTTTGCTTCGGGTCCCACCTTATGTCCGGCGTCGAAACGGGCGGCAGCTTTATAACGAATTAAATCAGCGGCTTCGGTTTGGGCAAATGCAGCAGCAATGGGGAACTGCACACCCTGGTTTTTGCCGATCGGATCACCAAAAACTGCCCGCTCTCTAGCATATTCAGTGGCTTTTTCAATGAAGAAGTGTGCATCGCCAATACACTCGGCCGCGATCAAGATACGTTCGACATTCATGCCGCTGAGGATATAACGGAAACCCTGCCCTTCCTCACCAATAAGATTCTCGATGGGGACATGCAGGTCTTCAATGTGGACCACATTGGTCTCGTGATTGACCATCGTCTCTAGCGGAACAGCCTGGACACTGTCCCCGGCATCCTCGAGATCGACCAAAAAGACGCTCAAATTTCCAGCCCGGTTGTTTTCATCATATGGGGAGGTGCGCGCCAGCAGCAGCATCAGGTCGGAATGCTGGACGCGCGAGATGAAGATTTTCTGTCCATTGACGATATATTCATCACCCTGCCGCACGGCGCGGGTTTCAATACGGGTGGAATCCGATCCGGCATTCGGTTCTGTGACGGCAAAAGCCTGTAGGCGTGCATCTCCACTCGCGATGGCGGGCAAATAACGGCGCTTTTGATCCTCACTGCCATGACGCAGGAGGGTGCCCATAATATACATCTGGGCGTGGCAGGCTGCGGAGTTTCCACCAGAATGGTTGATCTCCTCCAGGATAATACTGGCTTCTAACACCCCAACGCCAATACCGCCATATTCTTCGGGGATCAAGGCCGCCAGCCAACCACCTTGCGTCAAGGTATCCACAAACTGCTCGGGATAGCTGCGACAGGCATCCAGCTCCTGCCAGTATTCATTGGGGAAATCACGGCAAATTTCCTGAATAGTGCGGCGAATTTGCTCTTGCTCGGGAGAAAAATCAAAGTTCATCAGGAGACCCTCATCTTATTACAGTTTATTCTCTAAGCACAATCTTCGAGCGATAAAAAACCACTGCCACCACCAATCCCACCAGAGAACCCAGAGCGAGCGTGGCAAAGCCTAAACTCCAGGGAGAACCTAAGCCATTTACCGCCTCCCGGTCGATCGAACTGGCGAAATCGAGAGCGGCTCCAAAGACAAAAGGAGAAATTGAACCAGCAGCAAATCCCAAGAAGGAATAAATAGCCAGTGTGCGCCCGAGATAATTTGCCGGTACGACTTCGGTCAGGGAGGTCGAAATGACCGCCGAATCGGCATTGGCAAAGAATGCAGCTGCGAGGCTCACCATGACAACCACCAGCCAGGCGAAGGTCCAGGTAAACCCTAAGAATGAGGTGGCGAATAAGGAGATCGCCATCACGGCAATAATGATTTTCTTGCGGCTGAATTGATCGGAAAGGGCAGCCACGGAGGCAGTCGCGGCAGCAGCCACCATAGTTGCAATCCCGGTTACCGTAGCGCCATTGCGGGTTGCAGCGGCCAGGCTGGCCCCGTCCTGCACGCCGACCGCAGTCAGATAAGCCGCCAACCAGCTGCGCAACCCCAACACCTCCCAGGCATGGCACATGTATAACAGGATCACCAACACTGCAGCCCGGTTGTTGAGCAGCGCAGAAAAAGGTACAGGTTCTTCTGGCTTGTGATCTGCGCTTTCAGCATCGGGCAGCGTTCGCCAGGATATAAATGCCCCGGCCAATGGGCCAACAGAGAGCAGGGCAAATGCCAACCGCCAACCCAATATCGAGGCCAGGTTGCCGCCCAATGCAATTGAGACTGCCGATCCAAGGGTGAATGAGGCCACGAAAAGTCCAACTGCGCTGCCCCGGTGGGCGGAGGGGATATTTTGGGAAATCAACTTGACGCCCGGCATGTAGATGAAAGCGACGCCCATCCCAACCAGCGCTCGAAAAATAACTGCGCTGGTAAATCCATCTGCAAACAGGGCAAAACCCAGGTTGCTTAATCCCGCCCAAATGGCGCCGCCTATGATGAGATGTTTGGGGAGCACATAATCAGTCAGGGAGGAACTGACCAAGACTGCCAGCAGGTAGCCGACCTGACCAGCCGCCTGGATTATCCCGGCCTGGGTGTTGCTCAACAGCCAATCTGCCTGGAGGATGGGCAGCGCCCCGGCAAAACTCAGGAAGACGAGCACTGCCCCAGCCTGTGTGGCGGATAGACCCAACAGCCATGATGGATAGCGTGACCGGTTGATCATTGATCTATGGAGATTGGATGCGATTACCCACCTAAGAAAGCACTGCGCACTTCAGGATTGTCCAGGAGATCTTTGCTAGGGCCCATAAAGGAGTTCTTTCCCAGTTGGAGGACATATCCCTGGTCGCTGATCTCCAATCCCTGCCGGGCGTTTTGTTCGATCATCAGAACAGTCAAACCAAGTTCCCGGTTTAGATTTTCGATTTGTTCGAAGATCATTTTGGTGATCAGAGGCGCCAGACCCGCAGAAGGTTCGTCCATGAGCAGCAGCTTAGGCCGGTACATCAGCGCCCTGCCGATCTCAAGCATGCGCTGTTCTCCACCGCTCATGGTACCGGCTTTTTGCTTTTTTCGTTCAGCCAGGCGGGGAAAAAGATCGAATATTTCGTCAATACGTTTGCGCACCTGTTTATTCTCTTTTTCAAGGTACATCCCCATTTCAAGATTCTCCTCCACGGTCATCTGGGGAAATACGCTGCGCAGCTGGGGCACGATTGAGACGCCTGCTCTCAGCATATCTTGAGGTCGATAATCGGTGACGTCACTTCCATCGAACAGCGCGCGCCCTTTGCGAATATCGATAAATCCATAAACGGCTTTGAAAACAGTGGATTTACCCGCCCCGTTAGGGCCAATCACGCAGACAATCTCGCCTGTGTTGACCTGCAAGTTGACGCCCTTGAGGATATCCAATTTTTGATATCCGGCATAAAGATCTTGAACATCTAATAATATATTGCCGTTATTCATGATCCGAAATATGCCTCAATCACATCTTCATTGGTCATTACATCTTCAGGTGTACCCTCAGCCAATTTTTCTCCGAAATTCAAGACAAAGACCCGGCTGCATAGATCGCCAATAAATTCCATGTTATGTTCGATCAGCAGAAAGGTTTTACCCTGCTCGTTGGAAAGGTGCAATATGCGATCTTTGATCGTATTGATCAACACCGGGTTGACCCCGGAGGCGGCTTCATCCAAAAGGATCAATTCGGGATCGGGCATGAGCGCCATGCCAATTTCCAGCAGGCGCTGCTGCCCGCCGGATAAATTCCCGGCCTGTTCGTAGGTCAAGTGATCAAGGGTGAGAAATTCCAACAGCTCCCGGGCGCGTTGATCGGTATCCGGGTGGCTGGGGCGGAGTTGACGGAATATCGACTCATTTCTCCACTGGCGGCTGAGCAGCATGTTTTCTAACACGGTTAATTTTCGATAGACCCTGAAGACCTGGAATGTGCGCGCTAAACCCATATGGGCGACTTGGAAAGGTTTCTTTTTTGAGATTTCCTGTCCTTTGAAGTGAATTTCGCCGGTATTGATCTGCTGTACTCTACTTAGGCAGTCAAACAAAGTTGTCTTTCCGCTGCCATTCGGTCCGATCAGTCCCATTATCTCGCCCGGGTAGATGGCGAAGTCAACGTTGTGGAGCGCGGCCAGACCGCCAAAGTACTTCGAAACACCTCGCCCTTCTAAGAGAGGCGATTGATCCTTTTGATTTGAGGTCATCTCGGTGGTCATGATGTTCGCGGATGCTCCTCGGGTTCTTTCTTAAACCAACCCTTTACAATCCTGTTTAAGCTGGTACCGGAGCTATCTTTGTCAAGTAATCCCATGATGCCTTCCGGAACAAAAAGCACGATGATGATCAAAAGGATGCCCTCGAAGATTTGGTGAAAAAGAAGAAAATTTGCCCAGAGCACATCCCGCAGCCAATACAAAATCGTCGATCCGATCACCGGGCCAGCAACAGTTCCCAAACCGCCCAGCATGGTCATCATGACCATGTCGATCGTCCTGTTTTGGTTGAAGGCGATATCCGCATCAAGAAAGGTGTTCATATATGCCCACATGCCACCGACGAGCCCGGTCAGGAAGGCGGAGATGCAAAAGACGGTGATCTTGTTCAGGGTTGTATTGATGCCGCGCATTTCTGCACCGACTTCGTCCTCACGGATGGCGACCAGGCTGGAGCCGAATTCTGTTGACCGGATCCAGCGGACGAAATTCACCACGAACAGTAGCATGACCAGGGACAGGTAATAGAACATTGGTCGGTTCAGATAAACGGGCAAACTCAAGCCTAAGCCGCCGCCAGAAATATTGCTGGAGGCGCGCACGATCTCGCGCGTAGCGACCAGCGTGCCCAGCATAGCAATTGAAAAATAAGGTCCTTTAAGGCGCAGGGTAAATGAACCGATGAGCAGGGCAAAGATGGCCGCGACAATACCAGCCCCCAGCATGGCCGGCCAAAAACTCCAATCGGAAAATAAGGCCGGCCAATCCTCCCACCGGGAGGAGCCCATCAGTAAAGCAGTAGCAAAGCCGCCCAGGCCAAAGAAGACCGCGTGACCGAAATCAATGTAACCGGTGAAGCCGCCGGTCAGATTCCAGTTGCTGGCCAGGATGATCAAGATGAAAAGCTGGGTAAAATTGAGCAGGACCGCATTGGTGACTGGTTTTTCTTCGATCAGATATGTGCAGACCGAATCCTGGAGGGGGGAAGTGAAAGCATCAAGTTCCTGGCACCACTCGCGGGCATAAAACAAGCTGGGCATCAGGAACAAGAGGACCACAATCGCGGCCAGTACCCAGCGATTAAAAATAATGGCCCGGATCAAATCCAGGATTTTTCTCCCCATCAGCGTATCTCTTGGGGAGCTTTGAGCCCACCAAACAGCCCCTGCGGCCGAGTGACGAGCACGATGACTAATAATGCAAATGAAGAGATGATACCAACGCTTGATCCCACTGTTGGAACAAAAGTGGCTAACAAGTTTTCTACCAATCCCAGCATCATGCCGCCCAGCAAGGCACCGGGAATATTCCCTAAACCGGCCATGGCGGTGATGGCAAAGGCTTTGAGCGTCCAGGCTGCACCCATAAATGGATGGATCGAACCCAGGGGGCTGAGCAGCATCCCCGCGGCACCGGTCAGGGCGATGCAGATCCCAAAAGTAGCCGCGTAAACCTTATTGATCTCAATACCAACCATGCGGGCAGCCTCTTTGTTCTGGGCAGCAGCGCGAATGCTTTTTCCGAAGCGGGTGCGATTCAAGAAGAAGTACAATCCAAACATCATCAACAAGGCTGCGATCAGCACCAGGGTTTTCGTGACCGGCAGCACAAACCCTCCGAAGTCAAATTCCCAATATCCTGAGAATTGGGTGGTTGTGATGCGCGGGTTGGCGGTGTAGATCAGCTTGACTGTGCTGGCCATGACGATCGCCAAACCATAAGTGACGAGAAGGGCTATCAGGTGGGGTTTCTCAATGATGCGGTTGATCAGAACAATTTGGATTACGTAACCAAGCAAGAACATCACCGGTAAGATAACCAACAAGGTTAAGAAAGGTTCCCAGCCTTGTTGTTTGTTGAGCACCCAGGCCATGTAGGCGCCAAGCATCAGAAATTCACCATGGGCTAAATTTATTACGCCCATCACCCCCCAGATCACTGAAAAGCCAAGCGTCATGACGCCGTACAGGCCACCGATCAGAATGCCATTTATGAGCGTTTGGATCAACAGATCGGAAAAATCCATTTAGCCGTCCTCCTGAACCTTCTCGCCAAGAAGGGTTTGGGGAGTTTGAAAACGGATGAAATCCGTTTTCAAACTCCCGCTTGCCACTAATTCATGAGAAGATATTGCCTCCATCAAAGGGTTAACTCTTCATGAGGCAGGGAAAGATAACTGTTGGCAGCCGGGCTTGGCCCGGCTGCCAACATGTTTACACAATATTATTCGCAGTTTGGATCTGGATAAACAAAGTCTGTGACAGCTGCTTCCGGAGGATATACGATTTGGAACTGGTCATCTATGATTTGACCTGCAGCCATAGCGTGGGCTGTGTTCTTACCGGTCTCATCAAAATTAATCGCGCCGAAGAAGGTGGTGATGTCCATGTCCAAAAGTGCCTGGCGGACAGCCTCAGTATCCGCGGTTCCCGCTTGTTCAAGTGCATATTGCAGCGTGAACCCAGCTGCAGCAGACTCTGCAGCCTGGTAGGTGGGCTCCATGTCGTAAGCCGCAGTGTAGCGATCGTAGAAATCTTGCGGCGTGCCAAGATACATACCATCGTAGCTCATTGTGGATTGCCACTGGGTAGAACCACCGGCATAAGCTGAGTCTTCACCTAATTCCTCAACGAAAGCGGGGAAATTTGCAGAGGCCATGAAGAAGGATGCCCCTGGGCAGAACCCAAGGCTCTTTGCTGATGCACGGGCGGCGATGCCATCATTGAGATGCCCGGCATTGATGTACCCATCGGGTTCTAAAGCTTTGAATTTGGTCATAATGGGGTCAAACACTGCCGAAGAAGTTTCTCCATTGGGATAAATCTCTTCAGCCAGGACTTCAATGTCCAGTTCTTCAGCCCATTGCAAGATGCCATCTTTGATGGCGATCGAGAAGGCATTGTCTTCGTAGGCGATTACTATATTCTCAGCCTCCACCGATGCCAGGGCATCCATGGCAGCCCTTGAGTAATAGCTGGCTGGGGAGAGTACGCCAAAGACATATTCGTACCCACGGTCGAAAATTGTCTCGGCAGCACCGTTGGCTTCGATCATGATGACACCGTTCTGCTCGGTGATGGTGCTGGTGGCCATGGTCAGACTGCTGCCGTAGGGTCCCAAGATGAAGTCAACTTCGTCCTCGGAGATGAGCTGTTCGGTAAGTTTGGTGGAGGTATCAGCATCGCTCTCGTCATCATAATAGATGATCTCTACATCGTAGAGCTCACCACCGATGTTGATCCCACCGAGCTCTTCATTGACATAATTCGCCCACAAATCATATCCCTGGCGGACATCCAGACCAACGGTGGCGTATTTTCCGGTCTCCGAAAGGGAGGCGCCAACGAGGATCGTCCCTGCGATCTCGGGTTCCTCCGGTTCAGCAGGGGGTTCCTCCGCGGGTGGCTCTTCTGCTGGTGGTTCTTCTGCAGGCGGTTCCTCCGCGGGAGGTTCGGCTGCCGGGGGCTCTTCGGTAGCAGCAGGCGCTACTGCTGGTGGGGGCGGCGCGGTGGCCGTCGCACAGGCTCCAATCACCAGAGCTATAAATATAATTATGGTGAGTAATAAGACGGGATTGCGTTTCATGATCTTTTCTCCTCTTCCTAGAACTGAAATGAACAATATATGGTGCAAAAACAATCCTAATACTGCCTGCAATGCTGGTTAACCCCCTTAAGGGTGATGGAGAGCGAATTTGTGTTGCACACCAGGAACAATCGATCTATATATTAGTATTCGAGAGTATTTGCGAGGCACCTCCTTTCAATCATCTGAAACAAATATCCATTTTGTGAATATTTCCACACAGCAGTTAACAAGAAACCTGGTCATCACAATCTTGAGATGACCAGGTGAGTAGCGCGCCCCATGCTAATTATTCACTCCAGATATTTTCGTTCCAATATATGTATTAGGCGAAACATGATGAGTGTCATAGCCATATTTTGTTGAATTCGACTTTATGTATCGGATGGGTCAATATTAGGATACCAGATTATGGAATTAAATCAATGGTTTGTCAATAAAATCAACCTTAATTCACTCATTCAGAGCAAAAACCTCCTCATTTTCTTGATCCTGTTTGCGGCGGTAAGTCAAAATCAAAATATACACACTCATCAAAAATACACAGGCAGGAAAAAGGTACCTAGCCAGGAATAACTGCCCTGCGAAAAACAGGAATAATGTGGCTAATAAATAGTTACTGAGGATTATCCAACGCGGCATAACTTTGGCTCTGACGAACAACGTGTTAATCTAGATCATATAAATCCCAGCCATGCGTAGAACATAGTTATTACCGATCTCGTTCATTATCACAAAGCCAAATATTTAGATATCATTGTCTGCCAGACAACGATGGATTTTCTGGGTAAAATATCTATTTGACATATCAATCTCGGGGGCAAAATAAGGTTGAATGTGCTGTTCGCGAACAACAGCTGCAGCCGACCAAGCTGAGTGGCGCTGAATTCGAAGTTGCAGGAGAAATCAGAAATGGTTGAGACAATTTCTCAAGAGTGGTGGCGTGATCCCAGATCCCATTTTGGTGAGCTGAAGGCAGAGAGCCCAATGCTCTCTCAGCGGAAAGACATTCAACCCGCGGTTGAATTCATCTACTCTCAACTCGGTCTTTTAAACGGTGCCGCGCTGCTGGACTTGTGTTGTGGCCCCGGCAGATATTCAGTTGGGCTGGCGCACAAAGGGTTTGAGGTGGTTGGCCTCGAACTTAATCAACAATACGTTACCTTGGCGAGACAAGTTGCTGCTGGGGAACAAGTCGCTACAGGATTTCTGGCTGGTGATATGCGCTCCATCCCGTTCGTCAACCATTTCGATGCTGTGATCAACGTTGGCACTTCTTTCGGCTTTTTTGACCGCGAGGCAGAGGATCAGCAGGTCATCGAGTCGGTTGCCCGGTCACTTAAGCCGGGGGGTGTATTTCTGCTGGAGATGGGGAATCGCGACTACTACTTGAAACACTTTGTGGCGAAGGATTGGCGCAGGCGTGAAGATGGGAAGGTGATAGTCATCCAGCGTGAGTTTGACTACGTCCGAAGTCGCATAAACTCGACCTTTGAGGTTCTGGCAGATGGGGACACGGAAGAGAAGTGGTCTCACTCTTGGAGGGCATATGCTTTGGTTGAGATAGCCGCGATGCTGGAGCAGGCGGGCCTGGTTCTGTCTCACACTTTTGGGAATTGGAACAGTGGAGGATATGATGTTGATTCTCCGAGGATGATTGTTGTAAGCAAGAATGGCAAGGCGTGATCGAGGATTCGCTGAGCACCAAGCTATCCCCTCCGCGATGGTTAAAAATATGTATGGTTCGGAAGAGACATATCTGGTGGTCAAGTATTATGACCTGGCGTTCGGTATCAGTGGAGAGGCTGAGCCTCGATTTACAAACAGTTTAACCTTGGAAATTAGCAGCCTGTCCAAATGTGCCGCCATTCGAGAAAGCGAATTCGCATGATCACTTTTCCCTTTTTCCACCTGGCAAGCTATGCGGTAGGATTCCGCCTCTTTCAAATAATTACTCTGGCGCTCTTCCGCAAATTGTTTCATACTCCAATAGTCCAACATTTTAGGTGCCTCCTCTTACTAAGTTCAATCATGTGCAGCATCAATCTACCATTTAACCAGGGGGGCTGTCACCCCACTCCCCGGGGGGATCGCAGGGTTGAATCAGTGGGGAATTTCCTAAACCGACTCATGTATAATATCCCCACCCAAACGTCACGCTTCTCAGCAGCTGGCTGAGACAATTATGGGGAGATGACCAGATGGACGGCGTTGATTATTCACTCGAACCGCTAACCGAGCGCGAGGTGGATGTTTTGCGTTTACTTGCGGAGGGGCTATCCAATCGTGAGATCGCGCAGAGACTTGTCATCGCTCCCGAGACGGTTAAGTGGTACAACAAGCAAATCTATAGCAAGTTAAATGTGCACAGCCGCGAGCAGGCTGTCGCCAGGTCCAGACTAGCCGGATTATTAGCAACTCAACCGGCGGTATCTGAGCCAGCTGATCTCAATCACAACCTCCCCACACAGATCACATCTTTCGTCGGCCGCCAACGCGAGATCGCCGCGGTCAAACAGTTGCTGCTTACATCTCGATTGCTGACTCTCAGGGGACCACCCGGCACCGGCAAGACCCGGCTGGCTGTACAGGTCGCCAGACACATACTGGATCTATATCAAGACGGCGTATTCTTTTTCGATCTGGCACCCATTAATGATCCCCAATTGGTACTCAGCGCTATCGCACAGGAATTCGATTTGAAGGAAGCCCAAAGTCAGCCTCTGATTGATACCCTCATCCATCACCTGGTTGATAAACAAATGCTGGTGATATTGGACAACTTCGAGCAGGTCATCGAAGCCGCCTCTCTGGTAAGCGATTTGCTCACCGCCTGTCCGGGGCTGAAAATCTTGGTTACCAGTCGTGAACCCCTGCGAGTCTATGGAGAACAGGAATATCCAGTACCACCTCTGGCGGTACCGGATCCATCTCGCCCCGAACCTCTGCAGAAATTATCGCAATACGAAGCAGTGGAGTTATTCAGCCAGCGCGCCAGAGCCGTCAAACCAGATTTTACGCTGACCGAGGGTAACGCCTCGTCCGTATCCGAGATATGCGCCCGCCTAGATGGGCTGCCGTTGGCGATCGAACTGGCCGCAGCTCGTTCCAAACTTCTTTCCCCCGAGAATATGTGTGTACATTTAGTGAGCCGTCTCAAGACCTTGACTGGTGGCGCGCGAGACCTCCCGTTGCGCCAGCAAACGTTGAGGGCTGCTATCGACTGGAGCTATGAGCTGCTCGATGAAGATGAGCAGCGCTTGATCAAGCGCTTGAGTGTCTTTCAAGGTGGTCGTACACTCGATGCGGTTGAGACAATTTGTGGTTCGGACTTATCCCTCCCAATTTTGGATGGATTGGAGTCGCTGCTAAACAAGAACTTGCTCTACTCAGAGGGAGGGAAAAGCGGTGAAACCCGTTTTTTCATGCTCGAAACCATTCACGAATATGCGCGTGAAAAGCTTACCCATTGCGGAGAAGCAGATGACCTGCGTAAACGTCACGCGTTGTACTTCGTGGCTTTAGCCGAGCGTGCTGAAGTAGAGTTTAACGGGATCAGACAGGCATATTGGTATGCGCACCTGACTGACGAATTAGATAATGTCCGCACTGTATTGAATTGGGCGCTCGATAATGAAAACTTTGAGCTGGGGGGTCGTCTCGTCGCCGCGCTGCGTGAGTTTTGGTATACAAAGGGTATTTTATCCGAAAGCGCTATCTGGATCGAACGTGCTCTGGAAAACGAAGGGCATATATCACCTGCTGTGCGTGCCAAGATGCTCAATACCTCCAGCCGGTTAGCTTTTGCTTCTGGAGACCACACAGAAGGTGAACGCCTTGCTCGTCTTGCGCTTTCCATCGCCCAAGATACCAACGATCAAGAAAATTGTGCCTGGGCTTATCTCTTGTTAAGTGCTCATTTGATGTTCTCTGATGACCGAATCAAGGAGGCAATTACATACGCTGAAGAATGCTTGAATTTATTTCAGGGATTGGATCACAAGTTTGGTATCGCCTTTGCCCTGAATATGCTTGGTGAGCTTGCCCGCCTTGAGGGCGACTATCCCCACGCTGGTCGGATCTATGAAGAGTGTCTGGGTTTATCAAAAGAAACGGGGGACAAACTGCGCGAAGCGATTAGTCTTGGCAATCTTTCGTTTGTTGCCTATCATCAGAATGATTACGATCTGGCGATTGAATATTGTAAAAGGGCATTGGCGATTTCGAGTTCCCTACAGATGAGATACGTCAGCGCCATTATTTTAGCAATGATCGCCGGACCCATTGGCGCAGAAGGAAGCCCCGCGCAGGCAGCGCGTTTGCTGGCCGCTTCTGAGGCTCAACTGGAA
Source organism: uncultured Anaerolineales bacterium (assembly GCA_937968125.1). Taxonomy (GTDB): domain Bacteria; phylum Chloroflexota; class Anaerolineae; order Anaerolineales; family UBA4823; genus PFL25. The sequence continues at coordinate 22,219 of CALBUI010000022.1, forward strand.
ACCATGGGAGCC
>CALBUI010000023.1 GCA_937968125.1 uncultured Anaerolineales bacterium
GGAGTAAATAATCGTCAATTAATCTATCTGAGAGCTTTTGGCTAAGATAGTGGTGACCTGAGCAGACTGTGTGGACGGCATTAACTACTTCGATGCCGGCTGATTCTTTAAGCACGTAGCCAAGTGCACCAGCCGAAAGGGCGCGATTGACATGCTCGACAGTCGAGTACATCGAGAGGATGATCACTTGTGTGGATGGGCAATCGCGGCAGATTTGGTAAGTAGCATCAATACCGTTAAGTTCGGGCATGGTAATGTCCAAAATAGCCACATCAGGACAGAGCTGTTTGACAAGCAGTATTGTTTGGCGACCATTGGCTGCATCGCCAACCACATCAATGTCAGTTTGCGCCTCAAGCAAATAACGAAGACCATCCCGGACCACGGCGTGATCATCTGCCAGAAAAACAGTGATGCTCACAGGGGAACCTCGGCGGTAATATTCGTACCCTGGTCCGGTGAAGATATGATGCTTACCTGACCACCGACTGCTTCAGCCCGCTCAGATATGGATAGCAACCCCCACCCCTGGTCTTCATCTGTTTCAGGTAAATGCTGAGGGTCGAATCCAATGCCATCATCCAACACACTCTGACGCAAGGTATCTCCGTCTATATCCACAGAAATTATGACATGCGTGGCTTGAGCATGCTTAGCGACATTGGTTAGTGCTTCTTGCACAATGCGGAAAAGAGCATTTTCTACGCGTGAATCTAAGCGAGGATCTAGATCTTCACCAATGACAGTTATGGGGATGTCAATGCGACGTGAGATTTTTTCTCCATACCAACGTAATGCGGCCACCAAACCGTAATCATCAAGAACCGGAGGTCTAAGATCTGCCATCACGTCCCTGATCCGCTCGGCAGTTTGTTCTACTAATGAGAGAGAATCTTCCAGGTGAAAGCCTATGGTTTCAGGCGCCCCCTCCGGTATCTGCATTTGGACAATATTAAGGTTTATTCCCAACGCAGTGAGATTTTGACCTACTTGATCGTGCAACTCGCGGGCTAGTCTTTGCCGTTCTGTGTCTTCTACTTCTGCCAGCTTGGCAGCCAGTGCTCTCAAACGTTCGGCATATTTGCTACTTGTTTCCTCGGCCCGCCTGTGCTCGGTGATGTCACGCATCGATTCGATGATGCCTTGCATAGAGCCGTCAGTGTTCCAGATTGGTGAGGCGACAACCTCTACGAACCGCTGCTCACCATTTGCCTGGTAATGCTGGTGGACAACTGTAACCGGTTGTCCTGATCCCCGGACCTGTTCTAAAGGGCAGGGATGATCTATGCCATCGCAGGGCACCTCCCGCCGGTGAGACATTTGATAACAATAAGAGGGCTTTACTGACTCGAGTTCTCCAAAAGTGAACTCTTGCGCGGCTTTGTTTGCAACAGTGACCTGGTAGTCAGATTCGATGACCATGACCGGGTGGCCTACGCCATCGATGATCAACTGCTGAAAAGCATGAGCATTCTCCAGCGCTTGCAAGGCTCCTTTTCGTTGGGTGATATCACGCTGGATTGCTAGAAATCCGATGATGTTTTCGTTTTCATCCAGGATCGGGTTGGCAGACCCTTCAACGGTAACCAGAGATCCGTCTTTACACTTGTTGATGAATTCCCCCCTGACAACCTGGCGGTCGAGCAAGGTTGCCCAGAATTGTTTGTAATCCTGGGGCGTCATTGAGCCACTTTTTAATATGCGCGGGGTTGTCTTTCCGACCACTTCTTCCGCGCTGAAACCGTAAAGCCGGGAGAACTCGGGGTTGATATAAGTGATGAGGCCTTCCCGGTCGGTGAGGAAGATCACTTCACCGGATTTCTCAACTGCTTGTCTGAGGATGTGCAGTTCGCTCTGGATTTGATTACTCTGCGATTTTTGCATCTTACGAACCGCTGAGAATTAGGAAAACAACCAACAGAAAATGCAACTATATCTTATCTCAGTGTAGCATAAAACTAATAATCCCCCAAATCATCGATCAGGTTTTCTTTTTAAGTTCAATGCTTATGTCTTTCTTACTTCCCGGTAGTAAAAATCGTGGAACCGACTCATGCTCCCTGTTTAGACCCAATTCCATGCATACCAAACGGTAAGTGCATTAAACACAAAACTCACAATGATTAGAAAATTGTCATACCAACCCTTGTATGGCAGGCCAAAGAGATTTAGAACAACGAGGAAGATGGCGACGACAATATTTGCCCAGCGGATGGCGGGAAAAGGCAGAGTCAGGGTCAGAACAAGCATTAGGATCGGAGTTAAAAATAAAACTGAGATCAACAACCACATTCCCTGAGAGGCCTGCTTACCCAAGACTTCTCCCGGTGTGATATCACCGGCAAAAATGCGCAGCACATCCCCCCAAAGATAGGTCATCATCACCGCGATCCATAATCCTGAAAGTATTATCCTAGTATCCAACATGGTTCAACTTCCTCCTTCCAGAATAGAATTAAATATCACTCGAAAATAGCTGCGTTAAATTATTTTTAAGCAATACCTGCGACTTTTCCACCAATTACTTGAGAAATTTCGACTGCATAGGTGGTCATCTATAGTTGTGCGGCACGGTAATTAAGTCGTTTCATTTATTGTGTTCTCTGTCGCCTTCAATGTAGATTCTAATTCCAGGTTTTCACCATACCTTCTAGCGATCCACAAAGCAAATATGATGACCATAAAACTCATTAATCCCGGAATTAATGGATTTAACTGATCGCTGGTGGTGAAAAAATTGAAAGTGCCGTGCCACAGAATAACCGGCCATAAATTGAACTGAGCCTGCTTGACCAACCATCCCAAGAGCAGCGAGCCAAATACAAGACCAACGGCCCAACCGATTGTGCCAAACCATCCCATCGTGCTTAAGTCTTTATCATAGAAAAAGACAGGCAAGTGCCAGGGAATCCAAATAAATGCGACATATAGTGTGGCGATTCTGGCCGGATAACTTTTCGTGAATTCAGGAAACAGAATACCTCGCCAGCCTCCTTCCTCTCCTAAACCATAGAAGAAGCACCATAGAAGCCAGATTAGAAATGGATTGGTTATAGGAAGCTTTGAGTTCAATCCCAAATCGGAAAATACTAGCCACTCACCGATGAAGATCCCGACAATCAACACGGCAATAAGGAAAAAAACGAACGGCATCCCTAACCCAATTAATATCCATTTGACGCTTTGAGTTCGCAAGAGTTTGTCTTTGAAATATTTAGCCACCCCGGCATTTCTATCGAAAAGATAGGTCGTTATCACGGCACCTAAAAAGGGACCCAGACCTCCGATAATATGCAACCATTTTGAAAATTCCCAGGGCACATCAAAATTATGAGCCAGCACATTTGGCAGCCAAATCAGCCATGAAATGCCATAAGCGAGAACTACAAAGGTGATAAGTTTCTTTTTATTCATGCTTATACTTTCCACACTTGCACTCTCTTCTGCTTGTCTCAACTACAGTTAAGCATCTGATGTAGTAACATCCCGTCGTGTTAAAAACAAACCAGTTAGATAGGTTGCCAGGAATATCGAGCTGATGGGTATCCAGGTCCCAATCGGACTGGTAAACATCTCGAAACTCTTCTCGATCAATAGAGCGACGATGAAGACATCCATGGCGATCACCACAGAGACGAAAACAAGCGCCGTCTGTAGAGGAGTGGTGTAGTTAAACCTTCTATAATAGATCGAAGACACAACGATCGCGATGATTGGAGCTCCAATGGCATGAGCGATGAGTGTGTTCTCCATAGATGTAACCATCTGGCCAATCACCATAATCGCCCAGCATAGCATCTGTGCGATCAAAGCAAACCCCAAGACAACACCATACTTTTTAATTTGAACATTAGTAATCGTTTTCATTTTATTCTCCTTGTTTGGTTATGCATTGAACGGTTTCCAATCATGCATACTAGGATTTCCAAAATCAGATTAAAGATCGTCGCGCATCAGAACCTATAGAACCACCATCCCCAGGAGGTAAGGAAGCAAGACCAGTAGCGCCAGCAGGGGGTGTCCACGCCGCGTCGAGTTTTGGCTGTCCCAACTGAAGAGATAATTTGCCAGGCCAAATGCCAGAATCCCGCTGGTAAACAAAATGATGAGCGACCCCCAAGGCGAAAAATCGGCCACCTTTCCCATCGCTAAACCATTGAAAGCGTTCATCGCCTGGGTGGCTGGCAGCAGCTGTGCGATCTTCTGTACAGCTTCTGGCAGCATGCTGTAAGGCAACATCAAACCTCCCAGCAGCATCGAGGGCAGGAAAATCAGCTGAGACCACAGAACGGTCATTCGTGTGCTGGACGATATGACCCCAATCAGCACGCCTATCCCCGCACAGGCGAAGGCAGTGACAGCAAAGGTAAGAATATAGCCGGACCAGTTCACCGGCGTGGGTGCATCAAATAGCAATGGGGCGCTGAGGGTGATGATGGCCGTCACGATTACCAGATGAAGACCTGTCGTGAGAGCCGGTATGCTCAGGATCGAGTTGGCTGGTACCGCGTTGATCTTATAGCTGCGAAAGATGCCAGCTTCACGAGCGCTGACCAGAGGATCAGGTAAGCCTAACAAGGTAGCTGCCAGGATGGCGAACACGACCATGGCCGGGATCATCGTCTCGAGGAATAGTGGGTTGATCACGGGCATGACAAAGCCCATCATCAGGTAAAAACCCAAGGGGAACAGGTAATTCATCAAAAGCAGGGTTCTGTTGCGAATGCCGGTGCGGAACTCTAATGTGAAGTGATTGGTAAAAGCTGTCATTGGGAACCTCCATTGGTCGTGATTTCCAGGAAACGGTCTTCAAGCGAGGGGCGTTCAACTCGTAAATCAATCAGGGAATCCCTTTGTGCCTCGATGTGATTGATGATGGCCGAGACGGTGGGGCCGATATCAGTGCTAAAGAATACGGAATACTCATCTTTCGATCCCTGCTGGCTAACAGCCGGAAGCGTGATGTCTGGATCGGATAGGCTGGAGCTTTCTGTGCGGACAGACACTTTGGTCAGCCCAGCACCAGTGGCGGTGATATCCATAGGCGAGCCGATGGTTTTTATACTGCCGTCCAGTAAGATGGCGACCCGGTCTGACATTTCTTCGGCCTCAGCCATGTCATGAGTTGCGAGAATGATAGTCGTACCTGACTCTTGTTGTTCACGCATGATATTGTGTAAATCAACCCGCGAGGCAACATCTAATCCAGCGGTGGGCTCGTCCAGGAAGATCACAGAGGGATTATGGGCAAGCGCCAAAGCAAGCGCCAGACGTCGTTTTTGACCGGTTGAGAGCTGGTGGTATTGTGCGCCCCTTTTCTCTGCCAGACCCAATCGATCTAGCAGGTTAAAATTCGGATCAACTCCATGGTAAGCACAGAAGAATTTCATGGCTTCGTCTACGGTTATGCTATCCGGCAGGCCCGAAGTTTGCAGCTGCACGCCAATCTTGCCCCCCAGTTTATGGGACTCACGGGTCGGGTCGACACCTGCCACGCGTAAAGTTCCACCGTCAGGAGTGCGAATTCCTTCCAAACTTTCTAATGTGGTAGTTTTACCAGCTCCATTAGGGCCCAGTAAACCGAATATCTCACCTCGATGGACAACGAAGCTGACGCCGTCCACGGCGACGAAATCCCCATAGGACTTGGTGAAATCTTTTACTGAGATTACTGAATCATTCATAAGATTATCTCCTTCTACTAATCAATTCCAGTCTACGACGTTTAACTCGCTGTAGATCGTGTTTTAGCCTTTGTCATTCATCTTTCTGTAAAGCGGCCACAGAAAGGGTAAATAGCCCAATCGATAACAGGGTCACCTGAGTGCTGATATCGGCAGCCTCAGGTAAAAAGCCTAAAACGATGCTGACGACTGCCATGGCCAGCGCGACCGCTTTCAAGACGAGACTTATGATCCTTTGTGTATTTTCCATCTACTCACTCCTTTCATATTGGCGTTGGCTAAGGATTAATCTTCCGGGCTTGGTTCAATTTGGGAAACTGAAATCAGGGTCAGGTTCATGTCTCGAATTTTTAGCAGGATGCTGTGCAGAGCAGCCTGGTCGGGAAGGGGGCCTGATAGCGTGGTGGTTCCGTCATCATCGTACGTGAAGGTCAGTCCTTCAAACCACTCTGTCCAACGCTGCTCAAGACGACCCTTGATTTTTATCTCGCAGATGATGGGGCTGGATTTTTCATGATCATCATCCATGGAGCCTCCAAGTTCGAATTCTCAGTATGGTGGAATTTGTCCTGCGTCCTGGTCTCTCGTATCATACTTAATTGGAATATACAAATAATTGTGATGAGCTGGCATCAACACATGTGATGATTAGTGTAATGACTTTGTAGAAAACGCGATGAAAGGGGAGGACAGCAATGCATCACCGGGAAATAAATATTGTCCCGATCTGTGTAAAGTCAAAGGGGATTTATGATGATGTGAGTTACGGTAAGTTGAGGTCTTCAGCTTTGCTGACAGCTACCCGGCGATTACTCACCCCCAGCTTGCTGTAGATGTTTTGCGTGTGAGTGCGCATTGTGCTCAAGGCGATGTTCAGTTCATTGGCGATCTCGGGCCCGGATAATTCTGTCTTGAGCAAGCGCAGAACTTCCAGTTCGCGCTCGCTGAGGGGTTCGATTAGTGAAGGGATGGAAGGTGATTCTATCTGGACATGATCAGTTTCAAATGCCGCCAATAACTTAGGAACATAGTTGGGTGTAATGACCCTGGTTTCAGCTTCACGAAGCAAAGCTTTTAACGGATCGCCCTCATCAATAAAGACGCGAACATAACCTTCCGGCTCAGCTAGGTTCAGCACCTGTTCTAACACAGCTAGCGCCTCATCGCTTTCACCATGTCCCTGTAGGGCAATTGCAAGAAGGACACGCATCTCGATTACCATCCCAAGCCACCCTTCTGCCTCCGCCGTATTGATCATTCGAGTTAGTAAATCAACAACATCGTCAAGTGAGCCTCGTGCGATGAGGGCGCGAGCCAAAACCATCAATTCGCCAATTCGTTGGAAATTTATCTCCCCCTGTGGATCGAGACCGGCGTTCATTGCCCAATGGTAAGCAGCATCGACCTTCCCCTGAGCGACCGACAGCAAAGCCCGAAGTGTTTCCACCGCAGGCATTACCATGGCAGGATTGTCCTCTCCAAGCGTTTCTAGTTCATCCAAGGCAGCGAAGGCACCATCCCAGTCTCTCTGTGCAGCTCTTACCCGGGCTAAACCGGTGTATCCAGGAATAAAAGCCTCCAGGAATCCCCACGGTCTGCCCACGTTTATGCCTTCCTGAAGGTGATATAGGGCGGCTTCAAGGTCATTCTTCTCGTATAGCAGATTACCCAATTCGGCGTGCAGTAGTATCGGTACTGGAGAGTGTTCCCCTACGATTGCTTGAACCAACTCCAACCCCCCCCGGCATGTTCTCACGGCTTGATTTAGATGACCCTGCATAGATTGAACATTGGCTAGACGACCAGTGCTTCCGGCAATAATATGCACATTGCCTCGCTCCTGCCCCAATACAGCAGCTTGCGAAAGTGATTCGGCTGCCTGGCTGAGTTTGCCATTGATTTTGTAAGCCAGTCCCAAGACAAAGAACACCACATAAAGCAAATCTTTTCGATGGTCATCCAGGAGCGTTGTCTGGTCATCCTCAAGATGGGGCAATACAAGTCGAGATAGTTCGAACACTTGGGGTATATCGCCACCTTCGATGGCTAATTCCATACGCATTACTGCGATCTCAACAAGGAAGCTGTATACCGTGAGGTCTAACTGCTTGGTTCGCTCGCGTTCAAGTAAGATGTCATCCGTTTCAATACCCAATGATTGCTCAATACGCTGCAAACATTTTTCAGCTTCACCTGGATGACCAATTGATAAATGTGCCCAGGCAATGGTCATACAGAACCTTGGATAAGATGTGACCAGTTCTGGGGGAAGCTCATCTTGCCATTTCAAGAGTAGGCTTTGCTGGCTTTGCATGAGCAACTCCATCGATCCAAGTTCAATCAGCTGGATTACATTTTCATAATCTTCAGCTACCAGGGCATGTTCCACTGCTTCGATGAGAAGATCATGCTTTTCAAACCATTGGCTGGCGCGCATATGGAGCGCATTTATTTCTTGGGTGTCTGCGGATTCTTCAAGACGTTGGCGCAGTAAACCGGCAAACAGGTGATGATAGCGGTACCAAAGACGTTTGTTGTCCAAAGGCACAATGAACAGATTGGCCTGGTCCAATCTCTCTAGCATTTCTTGCCCGCCTTCCTGACCAGCGACTGCGTCACAGAGTGGACCAGACATGCGGCTGAGAATTGAAGTACGCAGCAAAAAATCCTTCGTACCTTTGGGCCGCTGCGCCAATACTTCATCAACAAGGTAGTCAACGATATAGCGATCATCACCAGTAAATGCTGATATGAACCCGTCAACATCATCCGTGGATTGCATGGAAAGCGCGGCCAGGTGCAAGCCTGCAATCCATCCTTCGGTGCGGATTTCCAATGAACGGACTTCGTCTGCAGATAATGCCAAGCCCATCACATCGTTAAGGAACTGAGTAGCCTCCCGGATTGAGAAGCGTAAATTGTCTGCGCGCAGTTCGGTTACCTGGTCTTTGGCGCGCAGGATGGAAATCTGTAAAAGGGGATCGGAACGGCTGGTGATGACAAGATGCACCCTGGGCGGCAGATGGCTGAGTAAGAAATTCAAAGCATCGTGGACTGTTGAGGCTTCAATTAGATGAAAATCATCGAGAACAAGAATGATATTTTGTTCGATCGAAGCGACTTCATTGACTAATTCTGTGAGGATGGATTCTATGGGTGGAGACTGTGGGGATTGGAGCATGGCCTGGACAGTTTCAAAGACGTCCGTATCGATGGTCTGCAGCGCGGCTATAAAATATTGTAGAAATCTTTTTATATCATTGTCCCCCTTATCCAAGGACAGCCAGGCCACAGGAAAATTTATCTTCCTCACCCAATCGCTAAGCATTGTGGTTTTTCCAAAACCTGCCGGAGCAGAGATGAGGGTGAGCTTTCGATATAACCCTGTATTCAGCAATTCAATTAAGCGCGGACGCGGGACGAGTTCAGGGCGAGGAGGGGGAATGTAGAGCTTGGTGGTGAGCAGTTGTTCCATCTTGAATGGTGTAGGGACAACGCGTACTGATAAACAGATTATATCTTAGTGCTATTGATGCTCACCACAACTAGAGAATAAATAACGATATCCCCCCGAATCTTTATCCATTTATTTTATGCTCCTTGATACTTGAAGCGTTCATGTTTTCGAGAAAGGTTCTCGGCACCAAAGATAAAGGTGACAACAATGGCTGTAACCACCATCACGGCTCCATAGCTCCAATAATTATCAAAGTTAGTAGGATCAGCACCTGTGCTCAGCATCCAGTAAGCCACCCAGACCTCAGAACCATGCAGGATGGAAACCAGCAGTAAACTGCCCCGAGTATTGTTGAAGATCCAGGTGTAAAAGATCGGCCAGGGAATCAGGTTGATCAGGATGAAAGCGCCCATGGCAATTAAAATTATACTTAAGTCATTGCTGTTTTTACGGACTCGGAGGCGATAGCAGATGAATTGAATCCTCTTACAATAAGCCATATTGCCAGAACCAGTTCATTCAATATTAATGGAACTGCCAAAAAGACCGTCGATTGAGGAATCAGGCCGAACATACGAAAAGGGACTGTAGCTAAAAACAATGCGGCTCCAAGAAGACCCCACCCTGATAACCAACGCGGAATGAGTCTAGATCGATACAACAAATAATAAAATATCAGAGCACCCAGGCAATAAGGAAAGTTTTCCAGAACACTGCTCCAAGCGATTAATGCGTGAAATGAAGCGCCTGAAGCTTGAAAATAAGAAGCATCCGGAGCTCCTGCTTCTACATATGCCCGGCTTAATGTCAATATTAGCAGCATGCTCATTGCAATAACAACATCGAAAAAGCCCTCAAAGATCCTGGCACCAACGTACCCAAGAGCTAATCTTTCATTCTGCTTTTTCAAGATTGGGAACATCACAATTGGAATGGCAACAACTGAAGCGGTTAAAATTAACTGAAAGAGCACTCCTATCAACACCTGGTTTTCATTTGCGTAAACAGCAGTAAGATAATCAGGATCGTCTATTGATCCTGTAAAAACACCACTGAGATAAGACGAAACCAGCGCAGTGATAAATAATACACCAACAATTATGGCGGTTTTTCTGTTTGAATCCATTTTTATTCGGTTTCTTCTATCTCGTTTAAATCTGTTTTTGCAGTCGGAGCTCCTGCTTCTACATATTCCCGACTTAAGGTCAATAATAATAACTGGCTGATTGCTATAACCGCATCGGCAATGCCCTCAAAACTCCTGGCGACAACGTATCCAAGAGCTAATGTTTCACTGTGCTCACTCAAGATTGGAAACAGAATAATTGGAATGGCTACAACTGAAATGGTTAAAGTTACCTGAAAGAGCACTCCTATCAACACTTTGTTTTTATATTCAGAAACAACGGTGAGGTAATCTGGATCATCAATGGATCCTGTAAAAACACCATTTAGCATAGACGAAACTAGCGTAGTGATAAATAATATACCCACAATTGCAGTAGCAATTGCAGATGAATTGAATCCAACAACTATAAGCCAAACTGCTAGAACCAATTCATTCAATATGATTGGAATAGCTAAATAAATCACTGGATGGCCGAATAAACGCAATAAGCCCATTACTAACATCAATATGGCACCGATAAGACCCCAGACTGATAACCATTGAGGAACGAGTTCTGATTGATATAAAACAAAATATAAAATCAGAGCTGCTATTCCATAGGGAAAGTTTTCCAGGATACTGGTCCATTCTTTTAATGCATGTAATAAAGCCCCTGAAGTTTGAAAATAGGAAGCATCCCCTGCGGTCTTTTCGTTTGAGTTCATTTTTCTCTCCCTAATTCGCGATTGGTATTCGTGAGCGTTGCTGCAAGACCGGTGAAAGTTGTTCTGGTTTCTTCTCAGCCGCAGGTGACTTAATTGGATGAAATCAACAGCAATCACAGAGAATAGAACCAGCGCAGCAACCTGCTGTTAAGTCTGGCTACTATTTTCCATTGTTATGACAAACATTCCTTTTTTGTGTCCTGTTTCGACATACCGGTACGCCTCGGCCATTTGTTCCAACGAATAACTTCTATCTATTATAGATTTCAGCTTTTCTCTTCTATGGCAGCTTCCGCCAGAGCGGAAGCTGCATTGTTGGTTTGTGCCTGTAGGTTCCTATCACGACCGGGCTTTAAAAGCGTCGACAAGCGCGGGATAAAAACCGCTCAGTACGGCGACAAGCACGGCGAGTTTAAACGCGGTACCCCAGGTCAAATCCTCAACAATCAAGCCCTCGGCGATGGCTCCGGGAAAGAGATCCGGAACAACCCATCCCCACACAAACCTGAAGACGACTAGGGATATGACGAAGAAGATGGCGAGCGCGATGAGAGTGCTAATCAATCTCGGAGCCCCCTCAGTCACCCTTCTTTCGACTTCCTTTTCTATCTCTTTTTCCATTTCCTTCTTTATATCTTCTTCGCTTCTCATCTCATCTTCCATTGCATCATCCTCCTTGTTTGCTAAGTCTTGTCATTGTGGCCCACAGTGATGGCGATAAATCCCTTCTTGTTTCCTCCCTCAACATACCGGTGGGCTTCAGCAGTCTGTTCCAGCGGAAAGATCTTATCGATGACAGCTTTCAGCTTCCCCGCTTCAACAAGCTCTTTGGTGAGAACCAGATCTTCAGGTTTTGCGACCAGAATCGCGCATATTGCTTTCTTGCCGCCGCCAAATGAAGTTCGCAACATGTCAACAAAGTCTCTCATCTTGAAGCTGGTCATGACATATTTACCCGCTTCCTTCAAAGAATCTTTGCTTTGTGAGAATGAACTCTTTCCCAATACGTCAACGATCAGATCGTATGTTTCACCGTTTTGGGTGAAATCCTCTTTGGTGTAATCAATGACCTTGTCAGCTCCAAGGGATTTTACGAATTCGAGTCTAGGTGTGCTGCAAACCCCTGTGACTTCTGCCCCGTAGTGCTTGGCGAGCTGCAACACCGCAGAGCCTATCCCTCCACTTGCCCCATTGATGAGAACTTTAGCTCCGCTCTGGATATTTACTTTTCGTAGCAAATCCATAGCCATGAGTGCCCCATATGGAACGACGGCAGCTTCTTCATAAGTCATATTGGCCGGTTTCAGCCCAACAAGCCCATCTTCTGGCATACATCGATACTCGGCATAGGCACGCATATTATTGAAGGAGTTGGCAAAAACTTGGTCACCTGGCTTGAATGAAGTTACATCTTTGCCTACTGCCTCAACTTCCCCTGCTAATTCATTCCCGAGGATTGTGTTTTTCGGTTTACTGAAGCCGAATTGAAGCCCTCCGATCAGGTAAAAAGGCAGCGGCATAAAGAATTCTCGATGGGAGATGTTTCCGAAATTTCGGGCGGCAATATCCCCGAAATTCACCGATGTGGCATGTATTCGTATGAGTACTTCATCGGCCTTGGGGGTCGGTTTTTCCACCTCCTTGAGCTGAAGAACATCCGGTGGTCCATATTCTGTGTATACAATCGCTTTCATGAGCTTCCTCCTAGATTGCGCGGCATAATGGCCGGGTACGGCGCTTTGTCAGTTTTTGTTGTTATGTTCCACAGTTCGAATGACGCGGGCACGCTAATTCTTCCATCCTCCATTGCCTTCAGCGCCCGCCATTTTCCCTGTCAAGACTCCCTACGCGGCCTTTGACAGCCTATAGACCTTCCATCCGAAGATGAGAGGGAAGATGACATTGGTGAGAACGACGACCGCAGCGAATGATAGAGAACCGAGCCCAACGACATAAATCGCTACGATGCCAATCACCCCGATTACCACGCTCACCCCGCCAAAGCCCATGCCAAAAGCCGGTGCACGGAGCATGCCCAGTCCGAGGACGATGAGACCTACCATCAGGAAGAAGAACCCTACGGTGTCCGTCTCATAGAATATGCCCTGGGTCGCCTGCCACAAGGGGATGAGAGCTGTCTGCTCCCCGGGAGTCACCCCAGGGGCATGATAGAGGTCGGCGATCTGAGCGAAAGCGAGGTTCGGGAGAGCTCCTGCACCGAGTACTGCAAAACCCAGAAAGGCCACGCCGGTCCCGAAGAGCGCGGGCGCGAGGCTCGTCCCCCGGAGAGCTCGATACAGGGCAAGGAAGAGGGTGACCGATAAGATGAGGGCTACCAGATAGAGGCTTTCCCCCAGATATGTGGTCGCTCTGTCATTGGGGAAATTCATGAGCAATTCCTCGGGGCTGGCATTCGGATCTGACGCCAACACGAGAAGTATAACCATCATAAGAATGAAGACGATGCCACCCAATATACCAGCCAGGCCGCCCCATCGCAGAACGCTTTTCTCACCATCCATCTTCTGTAGATCATTCATCATTTATCTCCTTTTGGCATGTTATGGATAAGTTTAGTGAACTTGCCACGAAAAATTAATAGAATTGCTCATCCTGAATAATAGGTTGAAAATGCTGTCAAATTCACCTCCTTTTCTGAGGGTGTGTCTTAATTTACTGGTAGACATCCGATGCGTCTAACTGACCAGGTTCAACGCGAGTGACAGAGATCAATGTCATTCCTAGATCACGCACTTTTCTCAGCAGTCCATGCAGCGCCGCCTGGTCGATCACCGGGCCGGTTAATATCGTGTCGCCGTCCTCTTCCAGCGTGATGTCCAGACCCTCAAACCAAACCTTCCATTTCGGATCCAGATGACCCTTGATCCTAATCTGATAGACTACCGGTTGATCGAAATTGGTATTTGGATTGCGCACGTTGGGCATACCTGCACCTTGAGCGGCTGAGCATAGCGGATAGTGCTACTTGATTAATGTACAGGTAGCATATACCCAAAGGGATATCAATGTATAGATACTAAAGTGTTGTTGGGGGTATTGTTTTGGGGTATTGGGTGGTGGGCTACAACAGATCCAACTCGCGGGCGCGAGCGACAGCTTCTGTCCGTCTTTGAACTCCCAGTTTGCCAAAGATCCTGCGGTTGTGCCCTTTAACGGTGCTCATGGCCAGGAATAACCGCTCGCAGATCTCCCGGTTCGAGAGTCCCTGGGCAATAAGCTCCAGTACCTCTAACTCACGTTCGCTCAATGGCTCTACAAGGGGCTGATCAGGGGGTGAACGGGATTCATCTTCACTCAGATGTGCCCTGGCATCAATTGCGGCCAACAACTTACCTGTGGAATCAGGCATCATCCCCAGAGAATTGGCTGCAGACAACAGCTGAGTCATTGGCTTTCCCTCTTCGACAAAGATGCGGACGTATCCCTCCGGATCTGCCAGTCTCAGCGCTCTTTCTAAAGACATGAGAGCAGATGGGATGTCATCATTTGCCTGGTGGGCCAGGGCCTGCAGGATAAGGATTTCGAGCATGCTTCCCTTCCTGCTACCCTCTTCAGCGGCTCGAAGCAGGCGCTCGAGCAGTCCATTTGCAGCGTGAATGTGGCGCTCATCCATTTCTTTGATATACCGGGCGATGAGTATCCTGGCCAGGGTGGCGTGCTCGAATTCGCGCAGGTAACTGAGCTCGTCATCAACCGACAGACCTTGTTCCTGTGCCCAAGCCCGGGCTTTCGCCGGCTTGCCCTGCTCGAGCCATATCTGGGCCTTTAAGGCAGCTGTGGGACGCACGTCGGGGATGGGATTCTGGTAGTGCAACCACCGTTCTGCTTCGTCGAGAAGGTCAAGAGCAGCCCCCCACTCCCCCTGGGCTTGTTTGATGCGCGCTCGTACACGGCACAAGTGATACTGGTGCACCTCGCCTTGATCGTCGAGATCCTCGCACCTCAGGAGATACTGCCTGGCGGGTTCCTGATCGCCTTTCTCCCGGTACATCTCGCTCAAGCCTAAATAAATATCCGCGGTTCCCTGTAGCGGAGGCTCGCTCTGTTCTTTTGCCAGCTTTAATGACCGCTGATAAATCTTTATAGCCTCGTTTAGTCGACCCTGTGCCAGGCTGATGTCAGCCAGGATAAAGGTGAAACTTATAGCGAAAAGAATGTTACCAACTTGTTGAAAACTCGCCATCGCATCTGTAAAGGATCGGTATGCTGCTTCCAAATCTCCGCGCGACCAGTATGTAAGACCCAGGAGTACAGCCATTCTCCCACGGCCGAAATAATCATCCGCAGGCAATAGATCGAGTGCCTGCTGAGCATACTTCACGCTGCCCGGGATATCGCCGAGAGCCTGGGAATAATAAGTGCGGGCGGAGGCGATCGTGGCAGGTAAAGTCTGAAACTGCTCTTCATCGACGACGACCATCCCTGATGGTGTGGTTTTAGTTCCTTCACCTATCCCCGAAACTTTCAACCACCGTTCTGCATCTCGCAGACGGATTTCCCCCGCCTCCAACTCGCCCACATTTAACAAAGACCAGGCATAACCAACGCTCAACACAGGTCTTTTGCGGACCAAATCATCAGGCAGGGCTTGCGCCCAACCAAGCCATGTGTCAGTCTGAAAACTGCTATCCATCGCTGGCCAGGCCAACTCGATCAGGCTTGCAGCTCTTTCGAAATCCTCAGCGATCAGTGCATGGTGGATCGCATCAGGTGGCGATCCATTTTGTTGATACCACTCGCTCGCCCTCAAATGAAGGGTTGCTACTTGATTGGGTTGCTTATCCAACAAGCGTGCTTGGAGAACATCTGCGAATAGGTGGTGATAGCGATACCATTGGCGCTGGTCATCGAGTGGGACGAGGAGCAGGTTGGCGTGTTCAAGATATTTCAGGGTGTTTTGCCCAGTAGATGGGGGAGCAAGCAGAAGTGCATCACACAGGGGACCACACAGGCGGTCGAGGATAGATGTGCTCAGCAAGAAAGTCTGAACGTCCTCTGGCTGCTGTTTAAGGACTTCTTCAACCAGGTAGTCCATCACAAAACGGTGGCTGCCGGTGAAAGATTTGATAAAGCTACTGGTATCGATTTTTCCCTGCATTGATATTGCAGCTAACTGCAGGCCGGCAATCCAGCCTTCGGTGCGGGTTTCCAAGGCAGCGATGTCTTCCGCGGAGAGATTTAAGCCCATGACCCGGTTGAGAAATCGGGCGGCTTCAGCAGTAGTAAATCGCAAATCAGCGACGCGAATTTCGCTCAATTGACCCCGGGCGC
The DNA here is from genome assembly GCA_937968125.1 of uncultured Anaerolineales bacterium. Lineage (GTDB taxonomy): Bacteria > Chloroflexota > Anaerolineae > Anaerolineales > UBA4823 > PFL25. The sequence goes on from CALBUI010000023.1 coordinate 16,267, forward strand.
GTAAGCGGGCCTGGGGCAGATTAGGATCCTCACGGGTGGAGATAACCAGGTGCATCTGTGGTGGCAGGTGCTCAAGCAGAAAGGTGAGGGCATCGTCAACTGGCTTGGAATCGATGAGGTGATAATCATCAAGGGCGAGGATGAAATCCTCCGTGATAGTGGTGATTTCATTCAGCAGGGCGGTGAGGATCGATTCGGTTGGTGGGGGTTGTGGAGATTGGAGCATCGCCAACACTCCATCTCCAATATTCGTTGAATCCCCCTCGAATTCGCTCAAATCGAGTGTCCGTAAAGCAGAAATCAGGTAAGTCAGGAAGCGCGGGGGATGGTTATCCCCTTCGTCCAGCGACAGCCAGGCGGCTGGATAATTGCACCCGGAGACCCATTCGCTGACCAGCGTGGTTTTACCAAATCCGGCGGGGGCGGAAACCAGAGCCAATTTGCTTTGCAGGCTCTCGTTCATGCGCTTGATCAGACGGGGGCGGGAGACGATGGCCGGCCGGGTCTGAGGAATGTAGAGCTTGGTGGTGAGCAGTTGTTCCATTTTGATTATTGATTTGTTGGGACAACGTGGAACGATTTCTAGATTGTAATATATAACTCAAGTTGCTACCCGCCGGTTACCACGTCATTCTGAGGAGCGTAGCGACGAAGAATCTCCAGATTGTTAGCGAGAAAGGACAAATAATGTAGAGATTCTTCGCTCGTTCCTCGCT
>CALBUI010000024.1 GCA_937968125.1 uncultured Anaerolineales bacterium
GCCGTTGGGACTGATCATCGCGGGGCCGGTGGCAGATCTGATCGGTGTGCAAAGTTGGTATGTGATCGGTGGGGTAGCCTGCATCTTGATGGCTCTGGTAGGGTATTCGATGCCTGCCCTGATGAACATCGAGGACAACCACCGGAATGCTGATGAGGCCGCGCAAGAGCAGGTTGAGGCGGCAGGCTCAAAAGTTATCTCATCTTAGAATTAGGCCGATTATTTCAGCATCAAAAAAGCCCGGGTGTGTTTCAGGCACCAGAGCTCAGTTCATTTAATTCTGATCTGGTATCTCCCCAGGCTCCTCTGCGGAGCGATCTTTACGGACGCCTTCAGAGAATTGTCTCACATTCTGTTCGTCAACAGTGAGATTCAAGTCGTAAGTCATATTTGGCATCTTGATCCCCGCCTGATTGAAGCCGTCCAACAGCTGTTCATTGACCTTATCGAACATGCGGCGCGTATCAACATACGAGTCAATCCACCAGCGAATGCGGAAGGTGATCGATGATTCGCCAAAATCGACAAACAGCGCATCTATAGGCTTATCTAGTAACACGCCTTCAACATGTTTAACTGCCTTGATAGCCGTTTCCCGGGCCAGCTTGAGGTCGCTGTCGTAATCGATGCCCACTTCGATCTGCACCCGGTATCGTGGATCTGGGTAGGAGTAATTGACGACCTGATCCTTGGCGATGGCCGAGTTGGGGACGATCACCAGGCGGTTGTCACGGGTGCGGATGCGGGTGCTGCGCGTACCGATATCGACCACGTCGCCCCAAGTGCCCAATCCGGAGATCTCGATGCGATCGCCGACCCGGAAAGGCTGATCCAGCAGGATGAGGAAGCCGGCGATGGCATCTGCCAGCGTGTCTTGGGCGGCCAGTGAAATCGCCAGGCCGCCAATACCTAATGCGGCCGCGAAAGCAGTGATATCAATACCAAAGTAGCTGAGTAAAATAGAAAAATAACCAACAAGCAGCAAAGCTTCTGCAACCCTTTTGGCGACCATATAAATGGGCTGCAAACGTTGAATATCTTTTTCGCTTCTATCGCGATGTAAGAGAGCTTCAGTCGCGAATCCAATCAACTTCCATAGGATAATTGTGAGGATAGTAAGGTAAGTGACAAAAAAGACCTGATTGAGCAGGATTCTGAATTCCACGCTGAGAAAACTTAACCTTGCCAGGCTGAGCTGCACGGCGAGTGTCAGCACAAGCCAGTTGATCTGGGGTCTTATATGTTCTAGAAATTCTTCATCCTTTTCGATCTTGGTGCGTCTAAGTGCCCCTCGTAAAACCCGGTTGATCAGCCAGCGTCCAAAGAGGTAAAACAATAAGAAGAACAGGACAGATAGAGCAAGGTTGATCCAATCTTCAACGGAGAGGCCCAAGAAGAAGATCTGGTCCCAGCCGTACATGGAGGCCAGATCGGATACGAATTGGGTGATAGGTCCATTGATGGTGAAGAGCTGTCGGGTAGATGCGCTTTCTTCGTCCTCGATTGGAATAAGAGGCGTTTTAGTTGGGGTGGCTGTCAGCTCGGGTTCGGGGGTCGATTCGGGTGGGTCTTCTGGGCTCTTTGTCGGCGGGACAGGTGTACTCTCCTCGATCGCGTCGGTAGGATCGGATTGAGCATATCCGATGCCGGTATTACTTGCCAGCACTGCAATAAGCATGATCAACGCGAATATTAGAGTAATCCGTCTCATAGTATTGTTCCTTGACCGCCGATAGTTGTTCCTTCAAACCCCGGCGAATTTCTGATAATTTACATACCAGATATTTCCCCCAATTTTACACCGCCTTTTGGTGGAGGATAAATTATCTTCGGCCAGGTGGATTTAGCCACTCCAAGTAGAACCTGGTGCATTTTCCACGCAGTTACAACGCCCACAAGAGTCCCGTCGAGGAACACTGAGCCTGGCGAAGTGGGCAAGACTACACATAGTTTATGGATTAGGTTGCAGAGGAGATTGAAAAGATTGGAAAACAGACTTAGCAAATGCGTGGCAGCAGTTCACCAGCAGGTAAGTCCACGACCCGCGATCCTCCGATCCCCGTTTTGGCAAGCACCAGCCCGGGATGGTCAGCGGTAACTTGCCCAATAATGGCTGCATCCTGACCTAAAGGATGGCTGTGCATGGCTGCCAGCACATCTTCAGCAACTTCGTTTTTGAGGATGGCGACCAGTTTGCCCTCGTTGGCGATGTAGAAAGGATCCATACCGAGCATCTCACAAGCTGCCTTGACAGCCGGGCGAATGGGGATCAGCGCCTCTTCGAATATGATGCCTACTGAAGATGATTTAGCCAGCTCGTTGAGTGCAGCAGCGATGCCTCCCCGGGTGGCATCCCTCAGGCAGTGGACCTCATTGCTGGCGGCCAGCATAGTTTCGACCAGTTCGTGCAGCGGGGAAGTATCGCTGACGATCTGGGTTTCGAATTCCAAGCCTTCGCGCACAGACATGATGGCCATGCCGTGATCGCCGACCATGCCGCTTACGATGACTGCATCACCTGGGCGGGCATTTTCCGGAGAAATGGCGGTCTCAGGCGGGATCAGGCCGATCCCGGTGGTGTTGATATATAGCCCATCCCCGTGACCCTTGTTGACAACCTTGGTATCACCGGTCACCACCTGGACGTTAGCTTTCTCAGCGGCTGTGGCGAAGGATGTGGTCAGTTCCCCCAGCGTTTCCATGGGCAGGCCTTCTTCCAGGATGAATCCGGCGCTCAAGAAGAGCGGCCGGGCGCCGGTCATGGCCAGGTCGTTCACGGTGCCATAAACCGCCAGCTCACCAATGTCCCCACCGGGGAAGAAAAGCGGGTTCACGACGAAGGAATCCGTACTAAATGCGACTCTAGTTGGCGGATCCCGTTGGTCGAGTTCCAAAACTGCGGCATCACCCAACTGAGTCAGGGCTTCATTCTCCATTGGCGGCAGGAACATGTGGCGGATCAGATCACTCATCATCTTGCCGCCGCTGCCATGCCCCATGACGATGGTGGGGTAATTTTGCAGGGGTAAAGGACAGGTCCAACTGCTGATATTGAGCGGTTCGGTCATTTGGTTGTTTGTTTTTCTTCCAGGCTGATGGTATAGCGTCCGTACTGGTAATAGGCCGCGCAGGCGCCTTCCGAGGAGACCATGGTAGCGCCTAGGGGATTCTGCGGGGTGCACTGCACGCCGAAAGCCTCGCATTCATTCGGTTTCTTCAATCCCTGCAGGACGAGACCGCTGATGCACACGCCTGGTTCCTGGGGGGCAATGGTCTGAATCTCCGGGAAGCGGAGTTCGGCATCGTGTTGGGCGTAAGCATCCTGCAGCCGGTATCCGCTCTGGGGGATGACGCCAATGCCGCGCCAGGCCCGGTCAGTTTGTTTGAAGACCTGGTTGATGATGTCCTGCGCAGGCCGGTTGCCACCCGGATCTACGGAACGGGCGTAAGCATTTTCTACTTCTGCCCGGCCCTCCTCCAGCTGCTTGACGCACATCAGAATTGCCCGGGCGATATCCACCGGTTCAAATCCCATCACAACTACCGGCACTTGATATTTCTCCACCAGCTGCTCGTATTCCCAATAACCCATCACCGTGCAGACATGACCAGCAGCCAGGAAAGCATTGACCTGCACATCTGGCGCTTCCAATAAAGCGGTGATGGCGGGAGGC
>CALBUI010000025.1 GCA_937968125.1 uncultured Anaerolineales bacterium
AGTAGCCGCTGCTGCTCTAAAAATTGTCAGCGAAGGTGAAAAACAGCGACCTATCGAAAAAATTGGTACTGTTCGGCTTGAAAGGTCAAAGAACCGGTATGAGAAGAACAGAAAATCAAGCTCGCGCAAAGGGAAACGTAGAAATTCTCGTAATTATCGAACCGGTTCCTTCAATAAAAAATCCAAAGTCTCGCATGAAGAAGGTATGGTACGGTTGAGCCTGGACCATGGCCGAGAACATGGTGTTAGTCCCGGTGAAATTGTTGGTACGATAGCTTCCCGCGCCAATATCCCTGGTTATGTGATTGGTAAAATCCTGATCCAGGACCAACATACCTTGTTAGATGTGCCTGAGGAATATGTTTCCCGGGTCTTAGGGCAAACTGGTGCATACAAATTCCGCGAAAATCCGCATGCGACCATTGAGCGCGCCAAGGTTTGATAATCCTGTTCGCAGTTCTTAATAAAACTGGATATATTGGTAAAATTATTTAATTACCAGTATATTTGATTGAATTTATAGGTGGACGTTCAGCCAAGATTCTTTGAATAATTAATCGCTTAACAATTTTGGGGACATCCTCATAAACGCATCGTCCTCCTCTCCGGCATTCAACGTCCTGATGTTTTCTTTTTTCTGGGCGCTGCAGATCATTTTCACCAAGTTTGGATTTAACGCCGGAGCAGAGGTCTTCCCCTTCCTCATAATCTCAACAACAATTGCTTTCCTGATCTTGTTGTTTTTGATCTTCCCCAAAGTAAAATCCCAATTCATCGACCTCTATAAAAATCAGAATCCCCAATTTTGGAAGTTGTTTGTTGCCAACGGAATTCAAGCAGGTTTTGGAACCTGTCTCGCCCTGATTGGGATTGCCTTGACCGACGCGATTAACGCCGGATTTTTAGTAAAACTGACCACGGTCACGACGATATTGTTTGCCTGGATCTTTTTGAAAGAAAGAATGTCACTAATCAAGGTGGCCGTTGTCATCATGATGTTAACCGGGGCATACTTATTGACCACCCAGGCTCAGGTGTTGATCCCCAAGGCAGGCGATCTCTTCCTTCTGGGAGCATGCGTCTGCTGGTCTTTGGGGACTGTGCTGGTACGTATGTTTTTGAGAGACCACCCCACCGAGCCAGATGTTGTCACTATGCAGAAACCAATGGCAAGTCTGCCTGTGATCCTGGTTCTTGTCAGCCTATTCATGATTGTTCCTGTATCATCTGAAGATCTCAGTCAGGTCTTCAATTGCTGCCTATTACCTTCGACTGGGATGATTTACTCCTTGCTGAATGGCTTCTGCATAGCAATGGCCTGGATCTTCCTTTATCGCACCTTGAAGATCTCTACCGCTTCATATTTGACCATGATGTCGATGATTACCCCCGTAATCGTCAGCGTGTTGGCAGTGATTTTCCTGGACGAATCCCTGATCTGGATCCAGCTTATCGGCGCGGCGCTGATCATCCTCTCCGGAATCTTGGTCTATTTCAGCGACATCGCCTACGCATAGGTTTTCGAGAATATTTCCCCTCTGGATCAAAAAATCCTGAACAAAGATTGAGCCCGGGATAGCCGGGCTCCAATTACGAATTTGCTCAAGGCGGCGTCCTCACCGCCGGTGTAAGTGTTACTAATAGTGGTTTGGTAATCGCTACTCAGCAACCACCCAACCTAAATCCAGCTCCTCCAATTTCTCAGCCGTGGGAATCCCAGTCTCAACATCCCAACCACAGAACTCGAAATACTTATCCAGCGCAGCCTCAACTTCATCCCGGTCGAGCTTCCACCCTTCACTCACACCACCTTTTAACGGTTTAAAAAGTTTATCCGGCACTACATCCGCCTTGCGATCAATGCCCTCCCGGGCGTTGAACATCCGCATCATGTTGAGCCGCCGCTCTCCGACTATCTGCAGCTCCTCAAAGTTGACCCGCTCCCACCCGGTTACTGCCCGGACCAGCTCAACCATGTCATCTGGCCCATACAGCTGCCAGGCAGGTCCATACACAAACTGGCACAGGTTCAAGCTGTCCATCGTGCTGTACATATGTTGTGAAGCCATCGCGAAGCGGATTTTCTCATCACTCAGCGATCGCGTCTCCTGCTCTTCAGTGAAACCTAACACAGCCATGCGATCTGTATAAAACTCGAAATCTCCCTCGATGGCTGGATCATGCTCGGAGGATTGGTGGTCAGCCCCAAATGGATTTGTCGCGTAAATTACTGCCAGTGATCTTTTGACCCGCGGCATGTGCGCCGGAGCCTCTTGTCCTTTAAAAGTAATCAGGTATTCTTCTGTGCCTCGGCCAATCTTTTCAGCAGCGCGTGCGGAACCCTCCGCCAGTACATCGCCAAACCCCTCCCGCTTGGCGATCTTCTCAGTCAATTTGACCATCGAGTCAGCATTCCCCCATGTCAGGTCGAGTCCGTCCGTATCTTCTAAAGTCAACTTACCTTCATTAAAAGCCTCATAAGCCCAGGAGATGGTCGCTCCGCAGGAAATCGAATCCATCCCGTATTTGTTGCATAACTCGTTCGCCTTGGCGATTGCGGCCAAATCATCGATTGCATTGTAATTACCAAAGGTTGAGGTAGTTTCATATTCTGGGCCGCCATAATGCGGATCTACCTTGTATTTCCCTTCTTTGATCTCGGCCACTCGCTTGCAGCGCACGGTGCAGGCATAACAAGTATCCCGTCCTTCGCGATCCTGTTTTCCCTCCGCGGCTCCTTTCAGGATCGTGTCATACATTGTCGTACCATCGATCGCTTCCCATCCATCAAATACCCCGCTGTTGAAGTTGTAGGCTGGCAGCGTTCCGGAGGTCTGGTTTGATCCAGTCGTCTCCGCGGTACCATACTTTGCTAAACCAGCGATGTCAGAGTCAGCCAGGTTGGATGACCCCCACCTGGCCAGCTGATTGACTCGCGCCTTGTCTGCCACACTTGGTCTCTTTTTCCCACGTACGACAACAGCCTTCAAATTCTTGGAACCCATCACCGCTCCCATTCCTGTGCGGCCGTTTGCCCGGTTGGACATGCTGAATATTCCTGCAAAGCGCACCATTTTTTCTCCTGCTGGTCCGATCTGCAATACTTCGATCTTGTTATCGTCCAATTCTTCTTTTAGCGCGGCTTCAGCCTCTCCTGTGATCTTGCCCCACAAGTGAGAAGCATCCCGCAGCTCATATTCACCCTCATTAATCCACAAGTAAACTGGTTTCTCGGCCTTACCTTTGATCACGATCGCATCAAAACCGGCAAACTTCATTTCTGCAGGAAAGAAACCACCTCCCTGGGAATCACCGATCCCGCCAGTCAGCGGCGATTTGGCTGCTGCTGTCATCCGGCTCTGACCGGATACCGCTGTCCCAGTCAGCACACTGAGTGCCAGGACGAGTACATTTTCTGGTCCTAGCGGATCGACACCAGGCGCCATATCATTAAGCAGGTAGTACATTGCCATTGCACTACCGCCCATGTATTTCCGGAAGAAAGCCTCATCTGGTTCTTCTACGCTTAAGTGTCCTTCGGTGAGGTCGACATGCAGAATTTTGCCGTTATAACCGTGAGACATTTTTCGCTCCTATGGATATTGGTGTAATGAAATTTCAGCCGCCACTTATTGATGAAAAAATTTTTATCTCATCCCCATCTTGAAGTTCTCGAGTTCTATCTGTTTCATGTTCGTCATTCATGCTGATCACCACCCGACGGGAAATACCTAACTCACCCAGCAGATCGGTCAATGTACTTCCAAGTTCAAATTGTAAATCTGCCCGTCCTTTAGCTTCCTCAGGTAGTTTCTCTCTTAAGATCGAATAAAGTTGTATGTGTATTACCAGCATTCTGTTCTAATAGCTTTGAAATACCATAGGATCATTTTTGAGAACATGAAATTCTATCCATAATTATACTTTCAGAGAGAGGTATGGAAAAGATTCCTCCAAAAGTGATTTTTCTTATCGAACATCAATTAGTTCTCCTATCAAAAGCAAGATACCGATATTCCACAACCTCATGTGCCAGACATAATTGAAGTGCCTGCCCGCCAATAACGCTTTGCCAGTATAAACTTTTATTTGGCAGAATTCCGATAGCAGCAGATAACAATTCAATAATGATTTTCGGAAGAGGTTTCAAGCGCAAGTATGGCGTCAGATCATCGTCTTTTATCAGGACCAAACTCTTATCTCCTGCCACCCTCTCCACAAAACTTGGCTCCCACAATCCATTTACCCCCCATCCATCCTGAAATATTTTCAACCACCCCTTCTTTCGGTCGCTGATCACATTTCCTTTGGTACTCCCGGCTAAGAAATCATCACACAATACCAGCCGCCCCCCAAGTTTGAGCAATCCCGCCGCGACATGGAAAAAAGACTGCGGATCTGCTGAATGTGCGAAAGATTCGATCGCAAAAATTAGATCAAACCCCTTTCGAAATGGCGGCCTCAGAAAATCCCCCAAGACAAACTGGCACTTTTCTTCCGGGTCTTTTTTAAGCTGTTCTTCCAGCGCAATTCTCACTTGCACCGGACTAATGGTAAGGCCGACACCGTTGAATTCCCCATCCATATTATTTGCCAGGTAGAAAAGGCTGGCGCCAACTCCACAACCCATATCCAAGACAAGCATGCCTTTATTGGTCCCCTTTTGACGTACCCGCAGTTCACCTAATATCAAATTGTGAACGAAATGTAATGCTTCTACTTCACTCTTTACTCCTTCTCCCCAAACCGGTCTATGGATGGTGCGCGTCCTGCGCTGTTCGCCATAGGATAAGAACCTCGGCGTATTTTGATCATAATAATCGCGGATTGATCCTAGATTGTCGTTTTGATCGCTAAACATTACTTATCATCTCTAACTGTTTTTGCACCACTGATCAGAATATACCATAGTGGAGTTCCCAGCAGAGATTTCTGTAGTGCCTCCAATTGGGTGGATATTAGTGATCCAAATAGGATTAGGATGCCATATAATCCTTTTGGCAACATCTTTCTAAAATAAATTCTCATTCGCTAATTGTCGAAGAAGAATACTATCTCATCATTGACCGACAGGGAAGTGTGGAATTAAAATATCTCATATAGATCACATTTTTCGGAGGAGGGAGCGAGTGGAACCCTTATCAAAAAAAACCAAAATCGTGTGCACCATAGGACCCTCTTCGTGGGACCAGCCAATTCTAAAACAGATGATTCTAGCTGGAATGAACATCGCTCGCATAAACCTGGCACACGGCGATTTCGCGGGACACCGGCGCGCGATCGCCAATGTTCGAGCGGCCTCCCATGCAGTTGGCCAGCGGGTGGCGATATTTGCTGATTTACCAGGACCAAAAATGCGCATTGGCAAACTATCCACTGAAGAAATCGAGCTTGAACGTGGTCAAAAATTCATTATCCAGACGGTCGAGATTCTCGGAGATCATGAGCGCGTATCGATGGATTTTGCCGGTCTACCACAGGCTGTGAAACCAGGCGACAGGATATTCATGAATGACGGTTACATCCAGCTTGAGGTGGATGGCGTCTCGGTCAATGAGGTTTTTTGCACTGTTAAAGTTGGTGGTGTGCTGCGATCATATCAGGGGGTCAATTTCCCGGGCATCGATCTCGGCATCAGCGCCTTTACAGAACACGACCGGGAGCTGCTCGCATTCGCCGCTGAACAAAAACTGGATGGCGTCGGGGAATCGTTCGTTCAGGGAGCGGAGGATGTCCTGGCAGTGCGCCAGGCTGCTGAAGCCTTAAACTATAACCCGTTTATCATCGCCAAAATCGAACGGGCCGGGGCGCTGGACAACATCGAGGCAATTCTGGAAGTAACTGATGGCATCATGGTAGCCCGTGGTGATCTGGGAGTCGAGATTCCGATCGAGAAAATCCCCACTACCCAGAAAGAACTCATCCGCGGTGCGAACCTGGTTGGAAAACCGGTCATCACCGCTACCCAGATGCTTGAATCGATGACTCGCAACCGGCGCCCCACTCGCTCGGAAGCCACTGATGTTGCTAATGCCATCCTGGATGGCACCGACTGTGTGATGCTATCTGGTGAGACTGCTATCGGTCAATACCCCGTGGAAACAGTCTCCACGATGGCTAACCTGGCTTGTGAAGCAGAGACAAAAGTTGAGATTGTTGGAATCGCGGATTTATTCAAATTGCAGCAGAAGCGCGGTGAGATCAGCCAAAGTGACCTGGTTTCGCTGGCTGTTTTACTCGCCGTGGAGACACTGCAACCATCGTTGGTGATTATTTTGGCGAAAAGCGGCGCCACTGCCCGGCGGGTTTCCCGCTTTGGTCTCAGCCAATGGATCGCCGCACCCAGTCACCTAGAAACTACCTGTCAGCATCTGCAGTTCTCACGCGGCATCTATCCAACCATGGTCGCCGACAAAGAGATCCTGGCCACACCTGAAGCACGGCGCCAATATGCACTCGATACCCTAAAACAGCATAATATCGATTGTGGATTGGTCCTCCTGGTCGAAGGCTCGGGCACCTTGAAAGCTGAAGACACAAAACGCATTGATATTATCGATCTAGGTTGACCCTATATATCAGGTTACAATACCTTAACCACTAATACCTTTACGAATAAAATCACCAAATTCACTGTAGAATAGCCCCTTGTGGGTCCCGCACAGTGTGCGGGATAAACTAAGACTCATTTCGACCGGTACAATGCCTCTGCTAAAATGGTTCAAGCTCTAAACAATAAACTTACTACAAGAATTAATCTTAAGTGGTCCTGATTAGGTGAGAAAGAAGTCACAGAAATCAGTTAAAATATCACTCAATCGAATAACACCAGGTAATTATCCTGGAAAGTGAAGGGAACCATGTTGACAACTATCTTCATTTCAGTTTTCGCACTCCTCTTAGGTCTCGCCATTTGTTTTGTCGGCTACCGCCTATTTCTTGTCTTTCTGCCGATTTGGGGATTCTTCGCTGGTTTATACATTGGCGCCATGACAACCTCCACCCTCTTCGGTGGTGGTTTTCTAGCTGATATAACTGGCCTGGTGGTCGGAGTGATCGTCGGGTTAATCACCGGAATATTGTCTTATCTCTTTTACCTGGTCGGCGTGGTGATCGTGGCTGGAGTTATTGGATGGATTGCCGGCACCGGTTTGATGGCTGCCATAGGTCTTGAGCCTGGACTGGTAGTTTCCTTGGTCGGTCTGGCTTTCGCAGTTGGTTTAATCATTTTGACCCTGATCTTCAACCTGCAGAAATACGCCATCATCAGCCTCACCTCCGTCCTTGGGTCAGATTTACTGGTTCTTTCTGGACTGCTCCTTTTCAACCAGGTTTCCGTCGAACAGCTGCAGGCCGGCAGCAATCTGGTCCAACCAATCCTGCAATCCTCCTGGTTTGCCTGGCTTGCCTGGGTAACCTTGGCGGTTGCTGGAATCGTGGTCCAGATTCGCGCCAATCGGACATACACCTTTACCCGCGAGCGATATGTGGAAGCATGGGGCTGAACGCAGGGGTTTCTTGATGTCATTGTGCAAACATACTAAGGAGAAAAATTAATGTTCTATATCGATCCAGTTTATTTCTGGTATGTTTTCATCCCCGTCGTCGTCATCTCCTTGGGGGTGCAGCTCTACATGCGATCGACGTATAACAAGTGGGGTAAGGTCAAAAATACTTCCAATCTCAACGGTGCCCGAATTGGACAGGAGCTGTTCAGGCAGACTTCGCTGCAAACTATCCGCATAGAGCATGTCGCCGGGACTCTCAGCGACCATTTCGATCCAGGCGCCAATGTGGTGCGCTTATCTGAAGATACTGCCAGGGGCACGAGCGTGGCCTCGATGGCGGTGACAGCCCACGAATTGGGACACGTCCAGCAGTACCAGACTGGTTCAGCGATGATCAAGGCGCGCGGGTTTTTACTCCCCGCGCTGCAGTTCAGCCCGACAATATCTTATATTGCCATCTTATTCGGGCTGTGGTTCAACCTTAATGGGTTGTTGTGGTTGGGGATCATCTTCTTTGCCGTTATGGTTCTATTTTCTTTGTTGACTTTACCGGTGGAGATTGACGCCAGTCGCAGGGGTTTACGGTTGCTTAAAGAAGCCGGATTGATGCTCAGCGAGGAGGATGAAGCTGGGTCGAAAGCTGTATTACGGGCTGCAGCGATGACCTACCTGGCAGCTGCCATTACCTCCATATTGCAGCTGCTGTACTACATCAGTGTGGCTCAAAGAAGGAGCTGATATATCCATCCGAACCTTCCGACAATAACCTTCTTTTTTAAACCTGCGAGTAGTAATCTCGCAGGTTCTTCTTGTAAACCAGTTAAACATTAAACATCGACGAATTTCCTTGAATTGTCAAATATAATTATGCATATCAGGACTTATTATTATTCAAATAGCAACATTCATTGATCGAAACGGCGTGATTTATTTGTATGCTCCACAAAATTATATGAACGTCAAATTCGAGCAAGACATGCCAAATACACTAATCCATCGAAGGAAACTCTAAATCTTCAAGCGTGGATAAATGATTTTGAAACCTTTCACAATCATGACCTGCAACGTCGGCAACGACCGGGCTGCCCCAGAGAAGCTGATCCCGGCAGTTAAAAGTTCCAGGGCAGGTGTGGTCGGCTTTCAAGAACTGAGTGAAACCCAATCAGAAGCGCTGATCTCTGAGCTTGGTGGGGAATATCCCTACCAGATAACATTCCCGGGGGGATTTGCGGGAAAAGCTATCCTGAGCAAGTTTCCCATCCTTGAATCAGAACAGCTCCACCTGTCGACCGTGCGCCCAGACCTGCAAGCCAGGATCGATGTTGATGGAACGGAAGTTAATTTCATCGTTGCTCATCCGCCTCCTCCCCGTCCGCACTGGCGAGGTTTCAAATTCGATCGCCAGACCTGGCAGCAGATAACTACATTAGCAAAATTGGCAGTCGAAAATCCACCTGCTGTCCTCTTTGGTGATTTTAATCTCGCAGACTGGTGGGGGGAATATGCCTACATGCTCAGCACAGGTTTAAAAGACGCCTTCTTCGAAGGTGGCATGGATCGGGGTCACACCCTCCCAAAACGGATTGGCCCCTGGAAGCGCTTATTAGCTCTTAACCGGTTGTTGAGCAGCTTGCCGCTCTTTCCAATGCTGAGAGTGGATTATATCTGGTTTACAGATCCCCTGCTATGTAATCGTGCCTGGGTTGGTCAAGACACTGGATCGGACCACTTACCTGTGCTGGCAGAACTTGTGCTCGAGAAATAAACCTGCATTCTCCAATTCACCCGTTATTTCTTTCTCACCCGGTTAGGATTCCATCCAGCGAGTGAATTTCGTCCGCGGCCAGGGATTGGACATCCATGACGTGTCCGGTTCAGGGAGTTTTAATGCCTCTCTTACTGGCAGCCAACCGGAGGGCAGTGATAAATACTGCGGGCGTCCACTGTTGCTGTGCCAGCGCAGCTGCCGCTCGAGGTCGATCGCATGGGCAAGTTCAAGTAGGGTTTTGGTATCTTGCTGGACGTAATCGAGCACCTCTTGATACTGGCCAGCAGCCCACAACCTGGGGGCCATCTCGCCCCTCATTCCCGGTGGTTTTCCTTTTAGCCCCATGCCTTTGGCGGCTTTGTCGAGACCGATGGCGTATCCCTTCAGGCAAAAAACATGGAACATCATGTCAATATGTCCCATCGCCAGTTCCTTACAATCCGCAATCATCCCGCCTTCTTCTGCCAGGATATCGAAATCAAACCCAAGCCCATTCCAGGTCAGGATTGAATATCCTTCTGCGGCCTGGTCTTGGAGGTGTTTGACCAGTTCGCGAATCTCAACAATACTCATATTTGGGTTGAACTCACCATCGGAGCCTTTCCCATACCAGGTTTCGATTTCACCCTCACTGGTTATCGTGGCAGCACATGAAATACCTAAAGGTCGGTGTGCAGACCAATCTCTCACGCCCTCAGGGAGAACTTTTGTAATTTCAATGTCAAATGCAGAGTATTTAATTGTTTTATTCATCACAGCTCATTTCACTTCGTTGCTCTTGAATATTTATTCAAATAATAGTATCACAATCAATGATCCGCACTTCCCAGATGGTTCTATTATTAACCCAGAAAAATACAGAATTATCTAACCCATTAGGTGTGTCTATTTACAGTAAGTCAAGTGGTCTGGGTATTAGATAGTTCCCATCGGGGAAGCTGTTGTCTGAAGCCTGCACAGAGCTTGCCGAAGTGGACTATATTACAATTTATTTGATGAATTTGATGAATAAACACCGATGAAGATGAAAATATCTGCGAAATTTATAGCTAAGGCAGGTAGAGACTTCGGGGAGGCTGGTTCGGAGTGGGTCAATAAGTTACCCGGGTATATTTCCCTTTGCCAAGAGAAATGGCAGTTGACACATGTCCAGCCATTGGAGGACCCCTCTATAAACTACATTTGCTATGCGCATTCAAGAATCTATGGCGATGTGGTGCTCAAGCTCCAGGCTCCGCATGCCGAACGGAAAACTGAGCTGGCTGCATTGCAGCTTTTTGCGGGTCGCAAAGTTTGCAAACTGCATGAATTTGATGAAGGTGCAGCCGCCTTGCTTCTGGAAAGGATCTTGCCCGGTGTCAATCTGAGATCTTTACCAGATAAAAAGGAGCAGCTTGAGATTGGCGCAGAATTGATTGCCCAGCTTCCTGTCCCAGTCGGCATGGGGCATGGCTTCCCCACCTACCAGACATGGATTCGGAATGCCCTAGAAAATATCCTGCCGCAATTCGAGATCGATCAGCGTCTGTTCGAGTTTATGCATACCGCTGAGCAGATTTTGGGCGAGATTTGTCCCCCTGGCTCGCCCCAGTATCTGCTGCATGGAGACTTGCATCACGATAACATCCTCCAAAACCATCAGGAAAGATGGAAAGTCATCGATCCGCACGGAGTTGTTGGGTTGCCGTTCATGGAATCCGCTCGCTTCATTCAAAACCATGTCATGGGGGATAATGGCGACCTGCTCTTGGCGGATTTAGATGCGACCATAAATAATTTCGCCGTTAATTTAGCCCAACCCAAACGGCTTATCAGCAGCGCCTTATTTATCCTGCATTCCTTGAGCACCTGCTGGGATGTCGAGATGAATTACCCTCCAAATCAAATCTCGACCAGGATCGATGAATGTGAGTACTTATGGTGTGATCTCGATAAATTTCCATAGAAAATTCGTCCATTGACAATTGAAATTAATTTGTTCGAGTTATTTCCAAAAATTACTTGGTATTCGCTCATTCTTTAATAACCCCCTCCAATCACCCGAAAATCACCCTCCTTTTCTTGACATGACTAAAGTCCTACAAGTAT
>CALBUI010000026.1 GCA_937968125.1 uncultured Anaerolineales bacterium
AATGGCACCCTTCCTGAAGGCTCTCAGATTATTCTTGAGCCAGGAGATGAATTTGAGGTGCGAGTGACATATTTAGGCCGGACATTGGGCGGCAACTACATGTACGGATTGCGGATCGGTTATGGTGATGATCCCCAGGCAGAGCCCTGGGATTTAATTGCGGAGTTTGATTTTGCGGTAATTGTGGAGTAATCAGGAATAATCTCGGCGGTGAGGCTGCTACTCCTGAATTGACAATACAAAGCTACATTATCTATATACACAAGGAGCAAGAAATGACAGCAAAGATCATTGATGGCAAAGCAACAGCTTTAGCAGTGCGTGAAAAAGTCGCTGAAGATGTGGCCGAGATGGTTGCCGCCGGAAAACCAAATCCAGGGCTGGCTACAGTCCTGGTAGGTGAAGATCCAGCCTCGCAAGTTTACGTGCGATCTAAGATCAAGGCCTGTGAAAAGGCAGGGATCGAATCCTTTGGCCATAAACTGCCGGAAACAGCCACCCAGGAGGAAGTCGAGGGGTTAGTTAGAGAATTAAACGCGGATCCAAGGGTAAATGGTATCCTGGTCCAGCTGCCTCTTCCGGATGGACTTGATGAGGAGGCAGTTCTCCAGGCGATTAACCTGGAAAAAGACGTGGATGGTTTCCACCCGGTTAATATTGGCCGGTTAGCTCAAAAAGGACGTGAATCGCTGTTTGTCCCCTGCACACCTTCCGGGATCATGTACCTGTTAGAACAGACTGGTGCTCCCCTGGAAGGAGCTGAGGCTGTCGTTCTTGGGCGTTCAAATATTGTCGGCATGCCGGTTGCATTACTCCTGGTAAAGAAAAACGCGACCGTTACTATCTGCCATTCCAGGACCAAAGATCTGCCCGCAACTGTTCGAGAAGCGGATGTGTTGATTGCCGCAGTCGGCAGGGCAGAAATGGTGCGCGGAGACTGGGTAAAACCAGGTGCGGTGGTGATCGATGTCGGCATCAACCGGGTTGATGATCCTACTCGCGAACGAGGCTACCGGTTGGTGGGGGATGTGCACTATGATGAGGTCAAGGAAGTCGCCGGGGCGATCACACCTGTTCCAGGTGGAGTAGGTCCAATGACGATCGCCATGCTCTTAGCAAACACTGTCCGGGCAGCAAAACACCAGCAAGGGTGATCTAACCCAATTATGGACGATAATACAGGACTGGCGATGATCACCAGTCCTGTTTTTTTATAACTTATATTGGTTATTGGATATCGAAACTTCGAACCATCTCTGGGCTGAAGGGCCCCAGAGGGGTCAGCTTATAAGCATAGTTTTGAGAAGAGAAGAAATAATACTCACCCGGTGCAATAAGCTGGTTGTAGGAAACGCGAATTCCATTCTGGTTATTCCCCTGGTACATTTCCGTATGTCCATCAGGCTCATTCAGGTGGATGAAATCGTCAAGGGACTTGTCGCCAAGTTCGAATACTTCAATCAAAAAAATAGGTAGCTCGAATTCTGCTGTGTCACCTGTCGCCAGCTGAATATCTTGAAAACGGACCTGGTGAACTATAGCCGGATCAGCGTTGGATTGGTCCTCCGTCTCCGGTAAAACAGTATAGATGCTCGGATAATCAATCGAAAAAGAGTAGGCTGGATCGATGTAAGTGAGCCACTCTAAAGCCACCTCAACCTGGTCGATCGCAAGGCTTTCGGGAGCCACAGAATCAACGTAGCCTGGTTCAGCGTTCTTCGATTCAGCAGTTGACACCTCCCCAGATGAACTGACAATGCCTTCAACCTGGTTTTCTTGTCCAGCTGTGCTTTCTCCACCACCAGCATCCGGAGTGATTTCAAGCGGTCCGATGCCTTCATGCTGGAGCTGGACATCGTCGCTTCCTCCTTCGCTAGCTTGAATTGAATCATCTTGAGCCATGGGATCGATGTCTTGTTGGACACAGGCAGTGGCAAAGAAAAGCAATCCTAAGACGATGATCCCAATCGTCTTTTTGTTCATCTTACCTCCACTTCCACCTGAAAAAATAATAATATCAAATCACAATCGTCAGTTTAAAGACGAATATTAGATGGAAATTGTTCCAAGGACCAACTCTTCTATCTGCCAACTGAAATTTAATCACCCGTTACGACGATAGGTATATGAATATTTGTCCTTAATCTGGTCTCATTTGATAGAAAATTGAGCAGCTCTTTTGCTTGCTCGCCGAAATAAGGAGAATACATCTCTTCACCAAACCCAATATATCGGTAGCTGTTATTGCCATTGATGTAGTTTGTGTTTCCTTGGGATCCACTGAAATTGATGATCCATGGACCTCCGCTGGAACCGCGAGTCTGATCGCAGCCGATCGCGATGGGGAATGGAAATCCAAACCCGGCATCATTTCTCGCAAATGAGGCGGCGCAGATTTGCATGGTTTTACCGTCAAATGGTGATTGGGATGGATAACCAAGGCTGAACCAATGCTGGTTGGGGTTAAGGTTGTATGCAAAACCGAGACTGCCCACCACCTCATCAACTTCTTTTCCGGATGTGTTCTCTTCAAGAAGCACCCCTCCGAAATCGACTTGAAAATTCCCATCCTCTTTCCAGCCGCTGCAAGTTGCTGATTGGTTAGAAGTCCACGATCCAAATGGCATGCTGCCGTCTTTATAGGCAGGAGCGAATAGAAAGTCTGATGACCATCCGTCTGTCGAACCTGAACCATCATGGACGCAGTGACCAGCTGTCCAAAGGGCATTATTCCCTATAGAGGCGGCTGAACAGCGGAAATCCCGGCCATTCTGGGAGAAGAACAGCACCCCCGTGGTTGAGTAAGGGAAACGCGTGTAGTCATCGAAATTTTCGTAGCGGGTATATGGGGCTGGATAGGTATAACCAAGTAAAGCTTCGGCGGATAACGTTCCAGGGATTTGTTGCTGGGAAGCAGGTGAAAAATCATCGGGTGGTTCACCGGGAATAAAAACTGGATCACCTGAAAATTGTTGAGGAGCTGTTGCAGTGGGATTATATATAAATATAGGAAGGGGATAAGGTTCAGCGGCCCGCATCCTCGAATCTGTCCAGGGCGAATGATTGGAGGATAATTGTGCGGGATTTACTGGTGACGAAACTACTGTGCATAGGTCATTCTGTGTTGATAATGGCGTTAACGTATCATCTCTTTCCACCGTGTGAGCCAAACCGGCAATTGGAGAGCCCACGGCAAATATGATTGTTAAAGTTAGAATCATAATTACGGTGATGAGAAGGGAAAAACGTGACAATGTGATTTTCATGTCTTGTTCCTGGATTCGTTTTTTTCGATGAACAAAATTTTTAATTTAATTTATCTAAGCTATTCCAAAAAGAGATTATGGACTTTCGTTGATCAATGCGTTGTGAAAATTCATTGCGAACGATCCATAGTATGGTGAGAATAATTCTTCCGGGTGGGATCCATAGCGGTAAGAATTATTCCCATTCAGAAGATTACTGCCACCTGCAGAACCGCTGAAATCCAAGATCCAGGCGCCTCCACTTGAACCGCGAGTCATATCACAGCCCATTGCCACTGGTGAAGGCGCTGGCATGCTGGTATCGGCATAAGCAAAGGAGGCGGAGCAAATTTGCTGCGTGCCACCATTAAAGGGTGCTTCTGATGGATAGGCAAGGTTTGTCCAATGCAAGCTGTTAGCCATATTGTATGCAAAACCTAAACTGCCAACCACCTGGCTGATCTTTTTGCCACCATTTAGGTTAAGTATCGCCCCGCCCATGTCATAGCGGAGATCCTTTAAATCTCGCCATGCTGTAGGAATCCAAAGATTTTCATCAGAAGCTTGCCAAACACCCAGGGGTGCATTCCCATTTTGATATGCTGGCACAAAAATTACATTAGTAGACCAGGTGCCTGGATTACCATTCCCAGCATGGATGCAATGTCCTGCGGTCCAGATGGCGTAATTGCCAATTGAGGCAGCTGAACAGCGGTAGGCAACTCCACCCTGTTTGAAAAACATGACACC
>CALBUI010000027.1 GCA_937968125.1 uncultured Anaerolineales bacterium
TTTTTAATGTAGCCAACACCTTCATCTTCATCTGGTTTACTGCACCGCTGGCCAGGTTAGTTCGCCGAATTGTGCCTGATAAGCCGGAGGTCGAAATACCCATTATTGAACCAAAATACCTGGATGAAAAACTTCTCAATAATCCTGCCCTTGCACTCGACCGGGTTCGCCTGGAATTGGGCCGCATGAGTGAATACACACTCGAGGTTGTCGATACAGCCATCCCCGTTGTCAGCGCTGGAAGTGAGGAGGAGTTAAGCGACCTGGAGACAATGGCAGACAATCTTGATACCCTGCATGAGGCTATCATCACCTATCTGCGCCAGCTCGCCCACGAAGCGGTTCCCAATCCCGACTTGAATAAGTTGGCAGTTAACTACCTGGCTACTGCTAACTATCTGGGAAACATCGGCAACATGGTTGAGGTGAACCTGATATCTTTGGGTAGGGCAAGATTATCTGAAGATGTTCAGGTGAGCGAAGAAACGGCCGAACAACTAGACCATTTGCAGGAGCAGGTTTCTCGGGGAATCGACCAATCGGTGAATTCGTTGCTGAATGTAGATGATACTCAGGCGTCGGCTGTTTATGCGGGCTTACCCGAGCTGTCCAAGCAGACCGAGGAGCTTGAAACCCGCATCGCCTTGCAGTTGACCTCCGACAAGCCGAATCGAGTAGCGACATACCGTCTGGAAAGTGAGATCATTGAAAACTTGAAGAACATGTATTTCGTCGCCATGCGCATTGCCAACATGGTCACACCATACCGAGAGGTCCAGCCAGCATCCAGTGGTCTGTAGCGAATGCTTGAAAATATATCTTTTCTGTAAACGTCATTTCCGTGCAGGCGGGCATCCAAACCATGCAAATGAATGCCCGCCGAGTGTTATCACTTCAAATTTGGTTGCCCGTAAACACTCGGTACTCGGTTGGAGGAAATTAGTGCTTTCGGACTATCGGCGAATGCTCCAATGAGTCGATGTGTTTTTTCACATTTTGTCGTTTAATGAGCATAATTATTCCGATTATTACACACAGTAGTTTTTTTCGCAGATTCGCAATTGACTCTCTGCCGCCCTTATCCAATCTGTTCCTTCAACCCGACCTCCTGTTCTGGTCAATCATTTTCAAACATTATGCGAATTTTCCTTGCTGAATCAGATCCAGAATTACGGGTTGGGCTACAGTTCCTAATTTACCAACAACCTGGCCATCAGGTCATCGGTATTACGGATAGTGGAAAGGGATTAAAAAAACAGATAAAAGCCTCTAAGCCCGATGTATTATTGTTGGACTGGTACTTACCAGGCAAGGCAATAAACGAGTTGGTCAGAGATATCCGGGCACTCAAGCTCTCGATGAAGATCGTCGTGATGTCTATCTACCCTGAAGATGAAGGCGAAGTCTTGGATACAGGTGTTGACCATTTCATCACCAAGGAATCACATCCCAACGAAATCATAGTTTTACTTAGAAAAATGCGGTTGAAAACAACGAATGGTGAATCAGTTTTAAGGGAAGGAGGTGATATTAGCGACCATTCATCCGAATGATTTTCTTCTGCGAATGTTTTCTTAACACTCTATTGAATCTTCCATAATGGCAAACCAAGTATGAAAGGAGAATGAAATGCGTACGATTAGAAGTTTAAAAATAAGTTCTTTGGTCTGGTATGGCTTTGTTTTGGTGGCATTTTGGACCTTTGTTATCGGTCTATACTATTGGCTATTGGGTTGGATCTTCGGCGCCCAGTCTTGGTGGATCGATGTGACCCTGGCCAGCTGGACCGAATACACGTTGCGCACGTTACTGGCCGTCCTATGGCGGGCGTTGTTGAATGGTGTTGGCGGTGCCCTGGCAGGGTTGGTGGTCGCTCTAGTTTATAACGCCGTAGCCGGCATGATGGGCGGCATCCAGATCGAGCTTGAGTAATTATGACTGGAGCTTGAATGGAATCAATATCCTGGCAATCTTAACTTCATCACTTCTGAAATTTGGATCGGTGATTGTAGATTGCCAGGAAAAAAGTGGAATAGAGAACAGGAATTCAAGCTAAAGGAATTTTTTAGGAGGTATGAACTAATGATGAAACATGGTCCCGTTGATATTGTCGTCCTGGCATTTGGTGAGGCACGCTTTGACAGCAACGCCTTGGACGAGCTTCATAAACAGATCGCCGCAGGAACCATCCGCGTGCTCGACCTGATCATGCTGCAGAAGGACGATTCTGGACAGTGCTGGCGCATTGAGGTCAAAGATTTACCAGCGGAGCAGGCTGCCGGCCTGGATCTAATCGAGGCAGAGTTTGGTGGTCTTTTCGATGAAGAAGATTCCGCCATGCTTTGTGAGGGCATGGTGCCCGGTTCAGCCCTGGTTGGCATGGCGATCGAGAACACCTGGGCAGTCGCATTGACCAACGCCATCCATGCTGAAGGCGGGGAGCTGGCATTTAACTTCCGTGTCCCAGCCCCAATTGTTGATGAGGCATTAGCCTAGCTATAGGAATTCAAAATTTAAGTCATTTGAGCCTGACACGAAAATAAATCAACTAATTTCAGAGATCTTGTAAAGCGATTTTTTCAATACTTGCTCGAAGGATTTGTAGATGGCTCGAAGTGAGACAATCAAAAGTATGAAGAAAGGAGTACACAATGGGATTATTAGCCGGAATGGCCAAAACTGCCGTCGTAGCCGGCACGGCAACAGCCACGCGTAATGCAGTAAATCGACGTCAAGCTGATAAGAACGTTCAAGCATATTCACAAGCTCAACAGCAAGTACAGGGACAACAGGTTGTCTATGCACAACCACCACAACAGGCAGCCCCTGCCCCTCAGGAAGATGTAGTTTCCCAGCTCGAGCGCTTAGGGGCACTCAGGGACCAGGGAGTCCTGACAGAAGAGGAGTTCCAGGCTCAGAAGGCGAAAATACTTGGCACATAGGGAGACAACTTGTTCCTGATCTGGAGCAGCCTTCAGGTTGCCCGGCTGTTGACATTCCGAGTGAAGGTGGGCTGGCATCTTCACAAAAGAGCATACAAGGAGAACGAACCATGTGTTGTTTTTTTCTAGTGCTTGTTTTCTTGGGCCCGCGCATCGGCGGCGCACTTTGGTGGCTTTTCCAGCCGCTGCGTTGGCAGACTGCCTTTAGCAGTTTGTTCAGCGGCGGCCTGTGGTGGATCTGGCCGATACTGGGCATCATTTTCCTACCCTGGACGACCATCATGTACGTCATCGTCGCGCCTGGCGGACTGTTGGGATGGGACTGGTTGTGGCTGGGACTGATGCTGGTGGCCGACATTCTATGGTACACCGGTGGAGCTGGCCGTAAGCGCGTTCCTGGCTACGAGGGGTATTAATTTCGATAGAGAAGGACATGCTCTCCGGGCGTTGTTCTATCTGGACGTGTTATTTCGTCAAGCAACCAGACAAGTAAACTGATTGAGGATGAATACAGCAACGAGCGGATGGCCGGTGCTTAGTCGGCCATCCGCTAACTGAAGAGATGAAAGTATGACTGGCAACGTCGGACGTGGCGTGAAAAGTTGTCATCCGATCCTGAACTGGCTTCTTGTCTACCAGCGCGGCTGGTTGCCGGCCGAACTGGTGGAAAGAGTAACAGATCTAACGCTAATAATTGCTCTATAGAAGAAGGAAAAATCAAAGGAGAACAAAATGGGCCAAAAAGTCCATGTTGTGATCAATCCCGCCTCAGGCCAACACCAAACCATATTGAACAAGCTCAACGATGTCTTTCATCCAGCTGGGGTGGAATGGGCTGTCTCGATCACCCAAAAAAGCGGTGACGCAGCTCGCTTTGCCCGCCAGGCCATTGCCGATGGCGCTGAAGTTGTCGGTGCTTATGGTGGTGATGGAACGGTCATGGAGGTGGCGGAGGCCGTCCAGGGCGGAGAAACCCCCATGGCGATCTTACCCGGTGGTACTGCCAACCTGATGTCGGTGGAATTGGGCATCGCCAAAGATCTCAGCGAAGCGGCGCAAATCATGGTCAATCCGGAAAGCGTGATCCGACGGATTGATATGGGCCAGGCTGGCGAGCAGCGATTCATGCTGCGCATGGGAATGGGCTTCTCTGGAGAAAAAGTTAAATTGGCCGACCGGGAAATGAAAGACAAGTGGGGAATCCTGGCTTATTCGATCGCGGGCTTGAAAGCACTCAAGACTGCCCCGGTGGCAAAGTATCACCTCAAGGTTGATGGTGAAGAATTTGAAACAGATGGAAAAACCTGCCTGATCGATAACGCCGGCAATATGGGCTCGCAGGGCGTGGCTCCCTCGAAAACGATCAGTATTAGTGATGGGCTGCTGGATGTACTCATCGTGCGCGATGCCAAGGTGGGCTCCTGGATCGCATTGGGTAAGAGCATGCGTGGTCATGAAGATCAAGATGCAGTTAAACACTGGCAAGGCCGTGAGATCCATATCGAATGTGACCCACCACAAGACGTTCAAGGCGATGGCGAAATCTGGGGCCAGACGCCAGTTTCAGTCCAGGTGTTACCTGGAGTGCTTCCAATCCTGACACCTTCAGCTGAAATGAAATCATAACTCCTGGAGAAAATATTGAAAGAACTAGATGGAGGAGATCAAATTATTATCCCAGTTGGTATGGCAGGCGGATTCATTTCCGATTTTATCTGTGCTCAAGCTGTTGGATCCGAAATCGCTGATCACAATAGCTGGTGAACCATCATTGATTTCTAATTTGAGGTTTTCAACGTTGGTCATCCAGCCTATTCGCTACAAAATATGATAGGATTTACACCTAAGACTTTCAAGAAAGGAGCAACCCATGGCTAAGAAAAAGGGTAAGAAAAAAGGCAAGAAGAAGGGCAAGAAGAAGGGTAAGTAGTAGCAGGTCCTGGCTTAGCCAGGAAGAAAACCGGATCCAACAGCTCGACGACTAATAAAGTTAGGAGCATCTCTTATGCCAACAGAATATGCATCCCAAAGCCTGAAAGAACGACGCAAAAGGGGTAAAGCACTTCGCCAGGAAATTACCTTCACCAGCCACAGTGAGTGGTCACCTGTGGCCGATCGCCCCGATCCCATCAGCCTGCTGCAGGCCCAGGATGAAGGCCGCAT
>CALBUI010000028.1 GCA_937968125.1 uncultured Anaerolineales bacterium
CCGGGTCACAGGTCGTTTAGGACTTCGCCCAGCGAAGATGAACGCCGATCAAGCACACGATTACCTGGCAGGATTATTTCCGGAAGAAACATATTACGACGTTCACCTGAATATAATCCGATTGGGACGGGAGATTTGCCATGCCCGTGTTCCAAACTGCCCGGATTGCCCTCTGCAAGACATATGTAAATACTACGCTGAACTGCAGAAGGGTGCAATTTCTGATAGCTAATTTCTATAATGATCATATACTTCGCTTGTTCGATAACCGGGGGACGAGATGATGAAGATTCCTACCAGCTTATTGTAGATTCACTCCTGGCTGCTGGACATGAGATCCCCACAGCCCATCTATCCCGGTCTGATGTTATGTCTTTAGAGGATGTTGTCGACCCAGTTGAGGTTTACACTCGGGATTTGGATTGGATAGAATCTTGCCAAGCGTTGGTAGCGGAGGTGAGTACGCCATCGCATGGGGTGGGTTACGAGATAGCAAGTGCCCTCAGCAAGGACAAACCTGTACTATGCCTGCACCAAGATGGATCTCGCGTATCCAAGATGCTCACCGGCAATATAAATCCAAATATCAAGGTGTGCTCATACCGACACAAAGAGGAAATCCCCAATTTGATCGAAGAATTCCTTGCTCAAATTGAGGCTTAGACCTTAGCTCCTCTCTGGTGATTATAATCACCTGATAATTATGACGATTGGCATTCAACGAACGCAGTTTTTTTGTGTAATATATGCTAAGTATTAGACGGGAATCAGGCATTGTCCTGATACTCATCGCTGTTTCCTCCTTTGGCGAACGCCTCCGCTGGGCTTCCTCACCGCCCCGGCGGAGGCTGTTTTTAATCCACCCATCGAATGATAGTTTGGTTAGAAATGTATAAAAAAGCGAAAATACGCTTGACTTCATACTATCAGTCGGCATACAATCTATATAGATAATATTCATCGAAATTCCCCCCTGAAGAGACCCGTTCTCTTCAAGGATAACAAAGCATGGAGTATAAAGACTATTATAAGGTTCTGGGTGTTGATCGAAATGCCACCGAAGATGAGATTAAACGTAAGTATCGTAAGCTAGCACTTGAGCACCACCCGGATCGAAACACTGGTGATAAAGCCGCAGAAGAAAAATTTAAAGAAATCAACGAAGCCTACCAGGTTTTGAGCGATTCCGAAAAAAGGAATCGTTACGATCGCCTTGGAGAATCCTACAACAGCTACCAGCAGCGTGGAGGAACTCCTGGGGGATTCAATTGGGATGAATGGTTTGTCCAAAATCCGCGCAGCGGTAACGTGCGGGTAGACGTGGGTGACTTCGGAGACTTGTTTGGAGATAGCGGATTAGGGGATTTCTCAGACTTCTTCCGCAGCATTTTTGGCGGCATCTCTAATATGGGAACAGCCCAAAGAGGTTCTGCAGGCGCGCGGACTCGTACAGAGCCCAGGCCGCAAACCTTTCAACAGAATGTCACTATCAGCTTGCTGGAAGCATTTCAGGGGACCACGCGCAGGATTGAGTTAGATAATCGGCAAAAAGAGGTTATCATCCCTCCTGGAGCACGCACGGGCACGAAAGTGCGCGTGTCCGATGCGATCACAACATCGCTCAACGCACCGAAAAGTGACTTATACCTGGTCATACAGGTAGCAGAAGATAAACGCTTCAAACGCAAAAAAGACAACCTCCATACAGAAGTTAACGTGGATTTGTACTCAGCAGTATTAGGAGGGGAAATAAAAGTGCCAACATTAAGTGGGAACGTAGTTTTATCTATTCCAGCCGGCACCCAACCTGCCCAAAGCTTCCGTTTGTCTGGTCGTGGGATGCCGCATCTGAAGAACTCCAAGAAATCTGGCGATTTATTTGTCAAAGTAAACCTCCAGATCCCTCGAAAATTATCCTCGAAAGAAAAAGAGTTGTTTTCCGAGCTCAGCCAGCTCAAGAAATAGATATTTTGCTTTAACAATTCTGAAGAATTTTGAACCGAGGGTCCATTTATTGAAAGGAACCAAGGTAATGAAGAATCGTAGTAGATTATTGGTGATTTTTGTTTTTGCAGCCGTGGTTATGTTCGCTTGCCAGGCAATTACAAACACCCCATCTTTAGTTATTTCTGAAGAGCCCCCACCTCCTACATTGACCTCCGTCACTGAACCAGTCACTGAACCAGTGCTCATTGAATCGCCGGTCGTAGAAGATACACTGCCTGTAATTGCTGAAGTAACTGAGCCTGGATCCATTATCAGTCCAGAGATCAATGACGGTATATTGGTAGAGATTTACGAACAATCAAATCCGGGTGTAGTCGCTATCCAAGTGCTCACGGAGACAGGAGATGGTCTTGGCTCCGGTTTTGTCATTGACAAAGAAGGGCATATCATCACTAATTTCCATGTCATCGACGGGGTTTCAGACTTGGAGGTTGACTTTCCATCCGGGTTCAAGGTGCGTGGTGAAGTAATTGGAACCGATACAGACTCTGACCTGGCCGTGGTCAAAGTCGATGCACCTGCAGACGAACTGCACCCTCTACCACTTGGTGATTCCTCAACAATTAAGGTCGGGCAAACTGTAGTTGCCATTGGTAGCCCTTTCAGGTTCAACGGCACAATGACGACCGGGATAATATCTAGCCTGGGTCGTACACTCAGCTCCCTGAATGAAGCTCCTGGTGGCAGCTTCTTTACCGCTGGAGACATTATTCAAACAGATGCAGCTATCAACCCAGGGAATTCTGGCGGTCCTTTACTCAATCTTAATGGCGAGGTAGTTGGTGTCAATCGAGCAATAGAGACATACAATATCAACTCCCAGGAAGATCCTCTCAATTCAGGTATTGGCTTTGCTATTGCCATCAATACTGTCAAACGCGTTGCACCCTCCTTGATCAGTGAAGGCAGCTATGCTTACCCATATCTTGGAATCAGCAGCCTTAATGAGATCAGTCTCCTCCAGCAAGAAGCCTTAGATCTTCCGCAGGCAACCGGTGTCTATGTGACCAATGTTACCCCGAATAGCCCTGCTGACCGGGCAGGAATCCGCGGTGGAACAACACCTACTGATTTCTTTAATTTATTTTCAGGTGGTGACCTGATCATCGCTATTGATGGTCGCACTACACAAACTTTTAGCGAATTGCTTTCCTATCTCATGCAAGAAAAAAGTCCTGAGGATACAATCACCTTCACCATCCTCAGGAACAACCAGGAACTCGAAGTCGATTTAATTCTTGGTAAACGCCCATAAGTGAAACCACCAATTGCTGATCATCAAAACGCTATCTTTTTTCAGGTGCTTTCCTGAGAGAATTCCATTCTCTCAACCAACAAATTCAAGGAGTTGCCAATGTTTAGTGAAAAAGATTTGCAAGAATTGTTGGAATTCAAGACTGACCATCCTGTGTTGAGCGTATATCTTAATACTGACCCATCCCAGGGCACTGCAGATGCGTTCAAACCTCGCTTGCGCAGCATGTTGAAGGATGTTGAGCTGCAGGATGATGTCGAAAAAGTGGAACAGTATGTAGATTTTGAATTCGATTGGTCTGGTCGTGGGGTTGCATTGTTCTCCTGCGCTCCGGAAAACTTTTTTAGGTTTTTTTCAATTGCAGTGCCGATTCGCGATCGGGTGCGCATAAGTGAACGCCCGCATGTCAAACCGCTGGCCGACATTCTCGATTTTTATGGCGGGTATGGAGTCGCTGTGGTCGATAAGATCGATTCCCGTTTGTTCCACTTCCACCTGGGAGAAATACTCAAAGAAAGCGAAATATCTGGAGAAAGTGTTCGCCGGACAAAAAGGGGCGGTGGCTCCCAGGCCCAGGGCCGGCGTGGAGGAACAGCCGGTCAAACGAACTATACACAAGAAGTTGCCGAACGGAATATAAAGGATGCCGCTGAATTCGCGGCCAAATTCTTCACCGAGAATAATGTCCGCCGGGTGCTGATCGGGGGAACAGATGAAAACGTGAATGCATTTCGCAGCCATTTACCGAAGGCCTGGCAAAGTCTCGTAGTCGGAACCTTTCCAATCAGTAAGAACGCTAATCAGGTTGAGATCATGGACCGCGCCATCGAAGTTGGGTATGAGGCTGAGCGTTTGAAACAAACCAGGCTCGTTCAAATGATAGTAACAAGTGAGGCCAAGGGTCAGGCCGGAGTGATTGATCTGGAGGACACCTTAAACGCAGTCCATGATGGGCGTATTCAAACCTTAGTAATTCGGGATGGTTATCGTGCCCCAGGCTATCGCTGCCAGGGGTGTGGTTATTTGACCACCGAAATGCTCTCCAGTTGTCCATTCTGTGAAAACGAGTTTGAAAAAATCACCGATGCTGTCGAATTAGCTGTGCGCAGGGTGATGCGGGATGGCGGCGAAGTAGAAGTTCTGCGTGATATTGAGGTGGAACAAGAGTTTGACCAGGTAGGCGCTTTACTAAGATATTAGCATCTACCTGTTATAGTAAATCAATCAATTGGTTAAACCAAAAAGGGAAGGCATTTAGGAGCCTTCCCTTTTTCTGACTTACAAGATTATTAATTAGCGCTGATCTTAATTACTTTCGGGCGATCTTGCTCTGCTTTTGGAATTCTTAATGTGAATACGCCGTTTTTCAAGTTTGCATCTGCCTTGGCAGGCTCAAGCTTTGTCGGTAGCCTCAAGACACGGCTGAAGTGTCCAAATGGCAGCTCGTTTACCAATAAATTGTCTTGATCATCTTCAACGTTTTCATTGAATTCACCACGAATTGAGACCGTATTGTTCAAGATTTCTACGTTGATCTCTTCCGCTTCGATTCCAGGTATTAGGGCTGAAATCGTGTATGCCTCGTCATCAGACTTCACATCCACTGCCAGGACCCTGTCCCGGTCCATTGCGCGGACTTCGCGTTCTATCCGGTGAGTGTGGCGAGCAAATTTTTTGTGTGGGGAAACATAATAAGTTGTCATTTTCTTCAAAATCTCCTTGGATTTAATTGGTTAAGTATGTTGACAAGTTTACCTGTGGAGTATCAGAAAATCACAAATGGAACGTAGGTTTTTTATTAGAATCCTGGTCCCTTACCGGCAACTAAGATCAAATAAGGAGAATCTTCCTGGTATTCAGACCCTTCAAAATCACCAAGAATCTCGACTGGTACCAGATTGGCAGCCCGCAGCTCCGTTAGGTACTCCTCTACCTGAGTCAGGAAATGCGTGATTTCTACTGTTTCCCGCTCGACTTGTCCATCCTGCAGGAGATGATCATAATGCCACTCAATCACAATCGAATTATCACTTCGTCGCCATCCACTGCTGACCTGAACTGGATTGATTGTTATGGGATGGAGAAATGAACCTTCAACTTCCGGTTCACCCACCTCGGACAATCCAGCAAGATATTGGGGATTTGGCATACTGGCTGCAAAAACGCCATCATTAAGCAGGTGAGCTTTCACCGTGGAATAAACCTTACGGCGCATGGCTTGCTGGAATGTGCTCAATGTGTTGCACGCCAGGATCACAAGTGAGAATTTGCGAGCGATGTGAAACCGACCAATATCAGCCTGGAATACTCGGAGATTATTTTCCTGCTCAGATACGTTACCGATCAGATAATCCAGTGCTTGAAAACTAATATCCAATCCGAAGACTTCATGACCCTCCTCGAGCAGTGGAAGCAGAACCCTCCCTGTTCCACACCCTAATTCTAAGATTGGACTCCCAATCTCCACAGCCAATTTTTTCCAAAATGGGAGATCTTCGTCCGCATCTTGATGATGGAGATGGAAATATACAGGATTGTCCATCACTGTGCTTCAGGTAAGGTTTGATTTGATCGCAAATTATTGATGATATAGAAAAACAATTTTCTCATGATTCTGGAAACTCATTATAGCCCGAACACAATGTTTCCTTAACTTCATCGACTTCAAAAGCCTCATATTTTGGATTTTAACAAAAATTTCTGCGAAAATGTTGGTCTTTATTTGTCATTGTTCAGGGAATCTGTCACCCTAATTGTTCAACAGAAATGTCACCTTGAGTTAGATCATCGCTCAAGTATAATCGGCATTACCCTGAAGGAAGGCGAGAAAGGATATATGCAATAGTTCCTTCTCGTCTTTTGTTTTACATCTCTGCCATTTATCTGGGATCATTCTTTCCTTTCCTTGGGTTTAGCAAAAAGCGGTCTTCGCCATGGGTGATCGGTGGCTGGCTTATAGGGCTTACGCACTTTCGGTTTCTTCACCGTTTTCAGTGCCCCTTGGTGCTGATCGAGAGCCACTTGTCCGGGAGCAGGATTGAACTTCTGTATGCGGACAGGCCGCTCATCAGCAGGCTCAAAGGTGACCAAACTGCGTCCCTGATAGTGCACTTCCAGCTGACCATCTAAGTGTTGCCTGACATCCACTTTTGCCTTGGCGTAACTTCTGCGTTGGGGACCGGGCGGGATCTGCAGGCGGTGACCGTCAAATGGGAGAGTATTGTCGTTGGTCACGGTGCGGGTGTGCTTGAAGCAGAAGTAATCTTCCGGCCGATATGCCTCTGGCCAGGGTACATAGGCGGTTCCTGTTTGAGCAGGCGCAACTTGAAAGCGCTGATTGAACTTGGGTAGAAAGTCTACTAACACCTGGTTGGCTTCTTCTCGATCGGCAGCCCCCGCTTTACGCAAGGCTTTGACCAGCCGGTCCTGGAGCGTCCCCCACAGTCGTTCCACGCGGCCCTTTGCTTGGGGGCTGTGGGCTGCGATCAGTTCAATCCCCAGTTCGTCCAGCAGGCGGCCCAACTGACTTCTGGGTTGTTCTCCGGCAAGTTCTTGCTCCAGAGTGGGCTTTGTGGGGCTCTGGAAGATGGTGTGCTGGTCGGCATAAATGGCTGCGGGGATGCCCTGTGTCAGACAAATTTCCTTTAACCCCAGAAAATATCCGCTTGCATCTTCTTCGTCCCGGAAGGTCGCTCCAGATACCTGGTTGGTGGCATCGTCGATATAGGCGATCAAGGTTAGCCATTGTCCGCGCCCTTCCAACCAATCATGGCGACTGCCATCCGTTTGCAACAGCATCCCTGCTTGCGGTTTGCGCTCTCTCCGGCTGCGATGCCGGGGGCTGCGGCGTTTCCGCGGGCTCGGCTGCCCGTTTTGACGACGAATGCGGCGCACGCTGGAGCGGGATATTTCCAGGCCGTACTCCTCAGCCAGCTCTTCCGTGAAATGACTGTCGTTATAGTCTTTGTATTCCTTTTGCGCAAGTTCCCAGATCTTGGCTCGCACGACTTCCGCGATGCGGTTATTGGCTGCCCGTCCCTGATTGCCATGCACTAACCCAGGTGCTCCTTGTTCCCGGTATTTGGCGATCAATCGGCGGATTTGGCGTAGGGACAGGTCCAGGAGTTCTGCCGCTTGAGACCCTGTCAATTGCTTATCTTCGATCTGCTGCATTACGTACACACGTTTGATTTCGTTCATGCTGAATGTCACTCTCTTGTTCATAGGGTGACATTTTCGCTGAACAGTTACTCGGTGTCAAATTCGCTGAACAACAACACAAAATGTTGGTCTTTATTTGACCGCCCTTCGGCTCCATGTTAAACTATAGGATTGCGATGGTCAGAATAATTGTTGGCGTTTCCATCTTGCTGATGAGCTTGTTTCCACTGTTGGTTGCTGACGCCCAAGAGATAACTGATAGTTCATCTTCTCAGGTCATCATCATTTCCCCTGAGCCGGGACAAGCACTACAAGGCACAGTTTTGATCATCGGAGAGGTGGATATAGACGACGCTCTCAAGTTAGAACTGAGCTTCTCTTATGCCGACAACCCACGCGATACCTGGTTTCTTATCCACGAGATTGAAGGGACAATTCCGGGAGAATTTAATCTAGAATGGGATACGAACACGCTAACGGATGGGCAATACACGCTTAGAGCGGTCCTGACGACCGGCGAAGAACGATTTACTAGCACCGTACCAGGACTGAGAGTCCGGAATTACTCTGTAATCGAAACCAGCACGCCACAACCAACCGCAACTCCTGCTCCAGAAGATACTCAATCGCCGACAGTCACACCCACCATGACGATTACGCCTATCCCACACACTGCCACGCCCTTACCTCCGAATCCCGCGCAGATTAACACCAGGGATATCGGCTTTAGTATTGGCAAAGGTGCTGCAGCCGCGTTTGGCCTGTTTGCCATCCTTGGACTATATCAGTATGTCCGCAATAGAAGGAGAAGCAGTGATCGATAGGGCAGACCTACTACTGTATCCAGAATTTGGACGTATCAGCCTTCGACTTAATTAACCATGGATTCTCAACCCACCACATCTCCAACATTCTTGATTGCCGGGCTCGGAAATCCGGGCAGACAATACAAATCTAACCGTCACAATATCGGATTCATGCTGTTAAACCGTATCGCTGAAAGGTTGGACACCTCATTTTCACGCCTGGAATCAAAAGCCTTAGTAACGAAAGCGAAACATAACGACCATAATCTCATTTTAGCGAAACCGCAGACCTATATGAATTTGTCCGGCCAATCCGTCGCTTCGCTGGTCAATTTCTACAAAATTCCGCTGGAAAATTTGCTGGTAGCGTACGATGAGGTTGATTTGCCATTTGGCAGGATCAGGATTCGTCCTTCTGGTGGATCTGCAGGTCATAAAGGGATAGGATCGATCATCGAAAGGGTTGGTACACAAGACTTTCCCCGCATGAGGCTAGGGGTTGGGCGTCCACCTGGATCAAAAGGCGCCGCATCCTATGTCCTTAAGAATTTTTCTGGTGAAGATGCCGAGTTTCTCCCTCATGTACTTGATCGAGCCGCTGATGCAGTCTTTACATTTGTCACTCAGGATTTGGAGACAGTCATGAATCAATACAACCCCAAGTCTGATGGTGAGATGGAATAAGATGCTTGCGTTCAACCAATCTTCCCAACATATCACAAGGTCGGATTAATGGAACCTTCAATTCACGATGTGCTCATTAATCCAATTATCGACTGTGCGGATGATTTAATTGAAAATCTGAGCTCAATCCTTGATCGCCATTCAGATTCAAAATATAGTCTCCCAGTGGATGGAACCGCAGAGTTCCCAGGCATTGGATTGCGGCGGTCAGCCAGGTTGCCTGTACTTGCAGCAATTAATACCAAGCTGCAAATCCCAATCTTACTGCTCACAGATCGGACGGATCGGGCATTGACGCTTTATGATGAGCTGGGATTATTGGCGCCTCACGCTGATCGACTCTATTTCCCCGAACCCGGCCCATTGTTCTATGAGAATTCACCCTGGGGAGAAAGGACCCGCCGCGATCGTCTCCTGGCGCTGACAAAATTAGCCTCGTATCACATTCCTGGAGCTCAATCTCCTGCATCACCACCGCTGATCATCGCCCCTGCACGAGGGGTAATCACCAGAACGATACCTCGCCGGGAATTTCTTAAGACTGTGCAGGTATTAAAAGTGAACCAAACCATTCGCTTAGAGGATTTGGTTCGCCAGCTGATCAGAAAAGGTTATGAACCGGTCAACACTGTGGTCTCACCAGGCCAGGTGGCTCGTCGGGGAGGCATTATCGATCTTTGGCCTCCGGCAGAATCTGAACCGATCAGGTTAGATTTCTTCGGTGATGAAATTGACAGTATGCGTTTGTTCGATCCGGCGTCCCAACGCTCTACAAAAAAGATTGATCAATTGCTAGTTTCACCAGCCAGGGAGTACCTGCATCCAGAAGATCTTCCTCAACCTGAAGATGGCGAGTATTCCGAATTTCATATTCCCATTCTGCATCCCACCCCAGCCAGTCTGCTTGATTATATGCCCAGAAAATCGCTGGTTCTCATTGATCACTACGAAGATTTGAACGACACGATCCATGAGATAGAAGAGCAGGCGGTCGAAATGCGCGCCGATTACATTGCTGAAGAATCTCTATCACAAGATTATCCGATACCTTACCTGACATTGACCGAACTTCATGATTCATTATCAGTTCACCCAACCATCGAGCTTGGGCCATCTGCGATGTTGGAGACCACTGTATTCGCGCAGCAGTTTTCCTCCGGTCCTCGCTTTGGTGGCCAGCTTAAACCTTTATT
Source organism: uncultured Anaerolineales bacterium (assembly GCA_937968125.1). Lineage (GTDB taxonomy): Bacteria > Chloroflexota > Anaerolineae > Anaerolineales > UBA4823 > PFL25. Next base: position 10,107 of record CALBUI010000028.1, read on the forward strand.
AGACCACTTTGCAGGACAATACCTGGCCGGTAACAGGATTGTGGTGGTCTCACGCCAGGCAGGGCGCTTGCACGAACTCTGGTCTGAGCTTTCCGTTCAAGGTGAGGTTAATTCCATTCCACCTGTTTTTATTGAAGGCAGCCTGGCAGAGGGTTGGCTCTTATCGCAATCTTCCTGCCCACCCTTCCATTTACTCACGGATGGAGAGATATTTGGATGGCGGCGACCCGAACCTCGCCAACGCTACCGGGCTTCAGCAGAAGCGCCAGAAGCTGCTTACACCGATTTAGAAATCGGGAGTTGGGTCGTCCATATCGATCATGGAGTTGGTCGCTTCTTAGGTCTGGTCGCCCGGACTGTTGATGGGGTCGAGAGGGATTATCTGACCATTGAATATGCTGAAGGGGACCAGCTATATGTGCCTGTTCACCAGGCTGACCGGGTAACGAGCTATATCGGTTCGGATAAGCGCACCCCCTCCCCCAGCAGACTGGGTAGTCTCGAGTGGAGAAACGTCAAGAAACGGGTTAAAGAAGCCGTTGAAGAGGTGGCTGAAGATTTACTCAGCCTGTACTCACAAAGACAAATTGTCAGCGGTCATTCGTTCTCTGAAGATGGTCCCTGGCAAAAAGAGTTGGAGGCCAGTTTCCCTTATATTGAAACTGAAGATCAGATCCGCGTCCTTGCAGAAGTAAAACATGATATGGAAAGTGGCCAACCAATGGATAGGCTTATTTGTGGTGATGTTGGTTATGGCAAAACTGAAGTAGCCTTGCGCGCAGCGTTCAAAGCGGTCATGGATGGCAAACAGGTTGCTATGCTGGTTCCAACCACCGTGTTGGCGCAGCAGCATTTCAACACCTTCCGCGAACGCCTGGCTGCTTTTCCGGTCGAAGTCGAGATGCTCTCCCGTTTCCGTTCCGCCAAACAGCAGACTGACATTCTGTTTCGGCTAGCTCTTGGCAACCTGGACATAATTATTGGCACCCATCGCCTCCTACAAGCAGATGTCGAATTCAGTGATCTCGGTTTGTTGATCATCGATGAAGAGCAGCGGTTTGGGGTAACCCACAAGGAACATCTCAAGCAATTGCGTACCGAAGTAGATGTTCTCACCCTCACCGCAACACCCATCCCGAGAACTTTGTATATGGCGCTCACCGGCGTCCGGGATATATCCACCATTAATACCCCGCCGGAAGAACGCTTGCCGATCATTACCCACGTCGGTTCATACTCACCGCGTTTAGTCAGGCAAGCCATCCTAAGAGAGCTGGAGCGCGGTGGCCAGGTCTTTTTTGTTCACAACCGTGTGCAAACTATAACTGCTATGCGCAGCCACCTAGATAAGATCGTCCCGGAAGCTCGCATTGCCATTGCTCATGGCCAGATGGACGAAAAAAATCTCTCAATGAGGATGGAGCAGTTTACTGCTGGTGAAATTGACGTCCTTTTAAGTACTTCTATCATCGAATCTGGGCTTGATATTCCCAATGCCAACACATTGATCGTTGATCGTGCCGACACTTTCGGCCTCTCCCAGCTTTACCAGCTGAGAGGACGCGTCGGGCGCGGTGCCCAACGGGCCTATGCTTACTTCTTCAAACACCGGCGAAAAAATCCAAGCGGGGATGGTCGCCAACGCTTAGAGACAATTGCCGAGAATGTTCAGCTTGGGGCAGGATTTTCAATAGCCATGCGGGATCTGGAAATCCGCGGTGCAGGTGATGTTCTGGGAACTCGCCAACATGGGCACATTGCCGCGGTAGGGTTCCACCTTTATACCCGCTTGCTGGCGGAATCTGTTTCCCGTTTGCGGGAAGACCGTGGTCTTCCACCAGACCCAACTGTGGCTAGCATGGATGTGATGAGACCTCTGGTCAGTGTTGACTTGCCGATTAATGCAGGCATTCCTTCTGAATATGTCCCTGACAAGAGTATGCGCATTCGCCTCTATCGCCGGATTGCAGATCTGAGGTCCTTACCCGAAATTGATGCCATTTTCGAGGAATTCACGGATCGATTTGGTATTCCCCCAAAACCGGTTAGGAATTTACTGTTCCAACTCAAAATAAAACTCCTGGCGGAGATTGCCCAGATTTCAAGTGTCACCGTTGAGAGCAGTCAACTTGTTTTACGCTTCCGGGACGAACAGCTGCCCTCAGACTTGCCTGCCGATCTACCGACAAATGTGCGGATTGGAAAAATCGCACTCTGGATGGCTTATAAATCTCTCCCCAACTGGCGCAATGATTTGCTGGGCTTATTCGACATTTTGATTGCGGAAAAATTGAGCAAAAATCAAAACTAAACGATTATTAATCATCTTTGTTTTGACTTTTATTACTTCGCCATGTATAATACTCAACTGCGGGTGTTGCCCCCCACAACGCCCTATTCCATTCTAGCGGTAGTATCGTCATCTTATGGCGAGTGTGTTAGAAAATAAACTATTGGAGCGTGCGCTATGGAAGCGAATGTTGTAGCGACCCCTGAAAACGCGGAAGTCAAAGATTTGTCGGAAGTGAAACGAAAGATGAAATTCACTGGCAAAGTCGTTAAAACTACTCTTGCTGGTGCTTTAGTAGACATTGGCCTCGAGATGCCTGGTGTCGTTCATGTCTCACAGCTGCAGAAAGATCCCGTGAATCGGGTTGAAGATGTGGTCGAAGTTGGTCAAACGGTTGAAGTTTGGGTAAGACGTGTTGAACCTAGAAGAGATCGACTTGAACTAACGATGATCGAACCTCTCCCACTTGAATGGCGAGAGATTGAAAAAGGGATGGTCGTCAAAGGTACGATCACACGCATTGAAAAATTCGGAGTTTTCGTAGAAATTGGTGCTGAACGTCCTGGCTTAGTCCACATCAGCGAGATCACTCACGAATACATCAAAGATCCGAAACAAGAGGTTCAGGAGGGCGATGAAGTCGAAGTAAAAGTCTTGGAAGTAAACCGACGCAAGAAGCAAATTAAACTCAGCATGAAGGCGCTAGAAGAAAAGCCTGTCTTTGAAAAGAAGCCAGCTGCGAAGAAGAAGAAGAAACAATCCAAGACCAGCGAGCCAGAAGAACAAGAAGAAGCAATTCCCACTGCAATGGAATTAGCGCTCAGGGAAGCGATGGAAAAAAACCAGTCCGATGATGAAGGCCAGGTTGAAACCAAGAGCAAGTCCCCAGCTGCAGATCCTGAATTGGATCAGATTTTGTCTCGCACTTTAGAGCATAAAGTTAAAACTGCCTCCGAGTAGAAGTCATTTCTTTATTAACGAGCAAAAGGGCTGCCCAATTTCCGGGACAGCCCTTTTTTGATCCAATTGAATTGATCCTGACTTGTCTATTT